>JBDUCM010000042.1:0-38256 GCA_040003455.1 bacterium | reverse complement strand
AGTGGACTCGTCCTACAATTGAAGTGAACGGCATGTGGGGCGGCTACGAGGGGCCAGGCCAGAAGACCGTTATCCCCAGCGAGGCGCACGCCAAGATCACCTGCCGCCTCGTTCCCGATCAGGATCCCGACGACGTCGTCGCAGCCGTCGCCCATCATCTTGAAGCGCACCTGCCCCCCGGCACCACACTGTCCATCGTCAAGGAAGATCACGGTGCGCGCCCGTCGCTCATCGAGTCAGACCACTTTGCATTGAAGGCCGCCGATACCGCCCTCTTCGACGTCTATGGCGTGAGGCCACTCATCGTCCGCATGGGCGGCACCGTGCCGATCTCGGAACTGTTCAAACGGCACATGGACCTCGATACGGTCTTCTTCTCCTTCTCCACCGCCGACGAAGACTACCACGCACCAAACGAGTTCTTTCGCATCCACCGCCTGCACGAAGGCCTCGAAGCATGGGCACGTTGCTGGACGATCCTCGGTAGCGTGCGCCCATGACAATCGCGCCCGGGAACGAGCTCGCACATGCCGAAGCACGCGTCGAAGCCAATAGCGCCTCGCTCAAAAAAGAACTCGGCATCCGCGACCTGACGCTGACCCAGATCCTCTTCATCGTGGGCCTCGGCTGGATCGGCACCGCCGGCAAGCTGGGGCCGTCGCACGTCGTGTTCTGGGTGCTCGCGCTCGTGCTCTTCTACCTGCCGTCAGCCGCCGTGGTGATGTACCTCAACGGCCTGATGCCGCTCGAGGGCGGCCTGTACCAGTGGGCCAAGCTCGGCTTCAACCAGACCATCGGCTTCCTGCTCGCCTGGAACCTGTGGCTGTACGTCATCGTGTTCACGTCGGAGATCGGCCTCACGTGCGCCACGTACCTGTCCTATGCGTTAGGTCCGAGTGCGGCGTGGATGACATCCAGCACGTGGTTTGTTGGCGGAGCCACCGCTGTGATCCTCACCATGATGATCGTCGCATCCACCATCGGGCTTTCGGTGGGTAAGTGGGTGCACAACTCGGGAGGCGCGATGATGCTCGTCATCTTCGCCGCCTTGTTGCTGCTGCCGGTGCTCGGCCTGCTGAGCGGCACACTCAAGGAATATCATCCCCTTCGCACGACCATTCCGTCGTTCTCCCTGTACAACCTGAACATCCTGGGGAAGCTCGGCTTTGGCGCCCTCGGTGGCTTCGAATACGTCGCCATTCTCGCCGGCGAAACCAGGGCGCCCGCGCGTTCGGTCCGTCGCTCAGTCCTCATCGCCGCGCCGATCATCGCACTCATGTTCGTGCTCGGCACGAGCACCGTCGTTGCGTACATCCCCACGAACGACATCGATCTCGTGGGACCATTGCCACAAGTCCTGCGCGCCGGCTTCGGACCGTTCGGCATCGCAGGGCCCCTGGTGACCATCGCCATCCTGATGACACTCGGGACGCGCATCGCGCAGGCCACCTTCAGCTTCACCGCCGTCACGAGACTCCCGATGGTGGCCGGATGGGACAGGATGCTGCCCGCATGGTTCAGTCGCCTGCACAGCAAGTATCAGACGCCCGTCAACTCGATCATCCTCGTGGGCGTGTGTTCGTTCGGGCTCTCGGTGCTCGGAAATCTCGGAGTTGGGCAGGCGGAGGCGTACCAACTTCTCAACAACGCGAGCGGGATGTTCTACGCCATCACCTATGTGGTGATGTTCGCCATCCCGCTCTTCGGCTTGCGAGGCGTTGCGCCGCGGCCTCCGCTCTGGCTCAAGGTCGCGTGCACGTCCGGTCTCTTGATGACCCTGCTCTACATCACCTTGTCCATCTTTCCCATCATCAAGGTGGAGAGCGTCGCCACGTTCGCGTTCAAGGTCTCGGCGGTCATCATCGGGATGAACCTCGTGGGAATCGGGATCCTCATTGGTGCGCGGCGGCGCGCGGCGACCTGAACCCGCGTGCGCGCAACGCTGGCGCCCACTCGCGGGGAACGCCAGACTTCACATCAGGTTCAGCGTTATCCCCTTACTGCCCCTGACGGTGACGACACCCTCCGCCGACCCAGGCATCACGCCCGACTGCGTTTTCTGCGACATCATGGCCGGCACCGTGCCAGCCACCGTCGTGTACGAGGATGCCAGGTGCATCGTGTTCATGGACGCCCGCCCGGTCACGCTCGGGCATGTCCTGGTCGTTCCGCGCGAGCACGTCGCTTCATTCCACGAAGTGGACTCGGACACAGCCGCCCACATGATGCGCGTCGCGCACCGAATGGACCAGGCACTCCGCGCATCCGCGCACCGGTGCGAGGGCGTCTACGTCCTGATGTGGGACGGCGTAGGCGCGGGGCAGGAGGTGTTCCATGTGCACATGCACGTGTTTCCCGCCTACCGGAACGATGGATTCGGACTCCAGTTTCCGCCCGGCTTCGGGCGCAAACCAGCGCGAGAGGAACTCGAGGACGCCGCGGGACTGGTTCGCGCGGGACTGGCGTCGCTCCCGCCTGAATAGGGCTAAGACATGCTGGCGGTACTCCGCCAGGAAGCATGGAAAGCGTTGCTCTTACTTCGGCGCCCGCGTCACTGTAAACACGCCGCCATCGCTTCGCCCGCGCACAGCGGGGTTGTACATCTCCTCGGCCTGCGCCGGCGGCCGCACGAACGTCCCCGCCGTTGTCGCGCGGGCGACATACGACGCCTGGTAGCTGCCCTTCCACAATTGCCGCGCGAAGTACAGCACGCGGTCGTCGCGGATCTCCTTGTGCTCCCACGGCGTCCACCAGCCCGCGTCCCAGGAGCCGTACCACCAGTGCTGACCCGGCGGCCCCTCCTGCATGTCGGCCCGTAGACGCGGCGCGCCGGTAAATGGTGGAATCGCCGAGGAGGTCCTGAGCGTGAGGTCGATCGCTTCAAGACCGGCCGGCAGCGCGTCGTCAATCACGACGAACTCGCGGTCCGCCGGCACCGTAATCCGCAGCCGCACGCGCACCAGGTCGCCCTCGCGCACTTCCGTAACCGCCTTGCCGCCATCGTACGTTTCGTACCACCGCTCCACGCCGATGCCGGATTCGTCGGCGCGGACGGGCCGCGCGTCCGGCACCTCAAACAGGGTCATGGCGTAGTAGGTCGGCGTGCGCTCGGGCGACGCGAGCGTGAGATGGAGCGAGGCCGACGGATTCCCCCCAACGCGCAACGCCGATAGCGCGAGGTGCACCGAGTCGGTCTTGCCGCGCGCCACGGTTACCGTCGCAATGGATCCGTGCGGCCCGCCAACGGCCACTTGCCGCTCGCGCGATAGCCCCATTGGCGCCGCGGCCGCGACCAGCGCCTCCGCCACCGCCGCTTGATCGAGAGTGTTCCACCAGCGCGTGGTCTCGCTGCGGCCGGACTGCACGACCGACTCGAAAAGTGCGCCAAGGAGCGGATGTGCAGGCGCCAATCGCGCGGTGGTGGCGAGGAGGGCTGCGGCCGGCCTCGTCACGGAGCGGAACAGCCAGTGTCGGGTTGATGTGGAATCGTCGAGCACCACGCGGCGCCCTTCGACATGCGCGGCTCGCCACGCCTGCTCGAGCAACTGACGCGCGGCCACGGTATCGTGCCGGCTGGCCAGGATCGCGGCCAGGGCGAGCCTGTCCTCGAATCCCAGTTGTTGTCGCAAGCTGTCCACGTAGGACTCCAGCGTCGTGTCGGGCACACCGGCGCGGCGGAGCATGGTGGCGGCAGCCAGCGCGTCGTGCGGCCATGCAAGTGAATCACTCCAAGTGAATCCTGGTTCGCCCGACCTGTTCCGGTACGACTGCATCGTCGTGGCGAGATACGACTGCGCCCGATGGATGACACCGTCTGGCACGGCGACGCCGGCATCGCGCGCACCCATCACGTACTGGAGCGCGTACGCCGTGAGCCATGGTGTAGTCCAGTTCTCTGCGCTCCAGTAGCCGAAGCCTCCGTCATCACGCTGGCGATTCACGAGCGTCGCGACGCCCACTTCGAGCTGCGTGCGGTCGCGTGCGGATGGGACGGCGGTGCTGTCGATTGCTCGCTCCAGTCGCAAGCGAGCGAGCAGCGCGCGACCCGCGCTCGATATCTGCTCCGTGCACTCGTAGGGATAGATGCGGAGCGCATCGCTGAGCTGTCGCACGAGCGGCAGTGGCGATGCGCCGAGGTACAGCTCCACGTGGCTGCGCAGCGTGTCGGTACCGTCGGGTACGGCGAGTGTTACATCGGTCGCCTGCTCCAGCATGCCGGTGACCACATGAGCGCGCGCCCGACCCGGCGGGCTGACGGCCAGACGGACTTCCACGGCGTCACCCATCGGCACGCGACCGTGTGACCGCGCGCGAAACACCAGCGAAACCGAGTCGGTTGCCGTCACGCGCATCGGAACCCGTACCTCGCGTGAACGCCGGTCCACGAGCGTATCGCGCACGCGCCCGCCATCGGGCAAGCTCACACCGAGCGCCGTCACCGTGAGATCCACCGGCGTGCGACCGCGTACGTCCTGCGTGACCACGGCCCCCGCATACAGCTCGTCGCCCGTACGTACGACGCGCGGCATGGCCGCACGCGCGACGAGCGGCCGAGTGGTGATGATCGTCGTGTCGCCGCTGCCCGCGTAAATGTCGTCGCCCACGGCCGCGGCAAAGATGCGATACGTCGTCACATTGTCGGGCAGCGTGAAGCGCGTCGTCGCAACGCCATTGGCATCGGTGCGGATGGTGCCGGCAAAGAATGGCGTGGTCGCGAAGGCGCTGCGCACGGGAGCGTCGGTACTGCGGGGTGCACTGGCCTTGGGAAGCACCATCTGCGAGACGGACATCGAGCTCACGCCGCGTAGCCTGATCGACGGCGACCCGGCCACGACGCCATTGCCGAAGTAGTCCACGGTCGTCAGCAACCACGGACCCACGGGTGGCGCTGTCGCCAGCATGTACGCCAGCAGGTTCGAACCGAACCATTGATTGTTGTTGGATTGGCCGAGCAGCAATGCAAGCATGGCCGGCCGGGTGAATGCCGTGAGCGACACGACGCCTTCGTCCACAGCCCACACGGCGAGTTCCGCACGACGGCCCCTTCTCTTCACGTCCCGCACCGAGACTCGCATGCGCACTGTCTCGCGTGGCGCATACCGCAGGCGCTCGGGTGCGATGATCACGTGCAGTGCCCGCGGCGCGGTATCCACCTCGATGCTCAACGTGCCATTGCGCACGTACACACCGGTCGAGTCCTCACCATCCTCGGCACCAAGGGGACGCACGGCCGTAATGCGAATGTCGGCGCGCGGTGCCGCAACATCCGGTATCGGCACGCGAATCACGTTTGCGCCTTCCTTCAGTACGACGAACTGCTCGCTCAGCAGGCCTTCGCGCCGCACCTGCACCCACGCGCGCTGTACCGACGGCGACGGCACCACGAG
Source organism: bacterium (assembly GCA_040003455.1). GTDB lineage: Bacteria > Gemmatimonadota > Gemmatimonadetes > Gemmatimonadales > Gemmatimonadaceae > AG11. Next base: position 32,869 of record JBDUCM010000042.1, on the reverse strand, counting down.
TTCGGCGGTGTCGCCCGGCGCGTAGCGCGTGCGATCGCTGCGCACCGCGATCAGTCGCGGATCGGTGCTGCCCCACGCCACGCCGGCACCTGTGACCCACACATCCAGGCCGGTGATCGACCGCCTGCCTCGCTCGTCGCGCACTTCGGCGATGATCTCGTAGCTTCCACCTGCATCGGGCCGAAACGTCACGCTCACGGGCGCGGCGGCGGACACCGTCGTTGTGCGCCAGACCGTGTCGCGCACCACGCGATTCTCCAGCCACCGCAACCGGTGTGCGATGATGCGCACGGTGTCGCCAACACGCGTGCTACCGTCAGGGCGTGCCACGAGCAACTCGAATGGAATGCTGTCGTCCGCACTCCACGCCCATCGACGCGTGCGCGTCCGCAGACCGACGTAGGCGTTTGCTGCGTGGACAGTGATGGTGGTGTCTGCGTTAACAGCTTGACGATTGACGTCGGTGACCGACGCCGTGATGGTCATCGCGACAGGATGATCGGTGACACGCGTCGGAATCCGCAGTGTCAGCGACCCGTCGGTGGGCGTCGTGCCATCGCCCTGCGCTTCGCCGCCGGATCCGCCGCCTTCCTCGGTACGTCTCCATCCCGACCGACCGACCGAGTAGCCCACGAGCGCCGGGATGTGGAGCTCCCAGGGTGACAGTTCGCGCGTGTTCGTCCACCAATGCACCGCGCCGCCAGCGAGTGGTAGGCCGAAGAGATAGCGTGCATCAACACGCGCTGGCACCGTGTCGCCAGCGAAGACAGGTGTCGTCGCTACGCCATCCATGCGCACGACAAACTCCGGCGCGCGATACTCGGCGACGCGAAACTCCGTGCTCCCAGCCACAAGCCACCGCTTGCCGACGCGCAATGCGAGCGTCGCGCTGTAGGATCCGAGGCGCGCCGTACGATCGAGAAGGAAGCTGTCCGGAAGCGTGCCGAACTGGCTTAGCCGGCCGGCGTGTGACCACACGCGATCCACACTGAAGTCCGGCGTATTGAAGTGCACCGTCCACTGCGCAGAATCACCTGCCGGTGTGCGATAGCCGGAACCCGCCGTGAACCTGCGCATGCTGCCGTCAAGGAACACGTGCTCGCCCGGACGATAGATCCCACGCTCGCTGAAGGCTACGCCGTGGAGTCCGTTGGCGGCGGTGATTGCGCCCAGGAGCCTCGCGAATACGGGATTGTCGTTGTCGGCCCATTCGGGAACGGTGCGCATGCCGTTCGGGTCAACGAACAGGAAGGTTCGGTCGGCGCCGCTCACGACATCGAGGAAGACGGTCGAACGCCAGCGCGATGCAGGGGTCGGATGCTCGATATGCGCGCGACCGCGTGCATCCGTGGTCGCGCTGGCGAGCGCATGCAGCGAGTCGTCGCGCAGCGTGACGACTGCGCCCGGCATCGCCTGCGCGGTGCGGAGCGCCGTCACCCAGATGTCCATGCTTCCGTGCGCAGACAGCGCCTGTGTGGCGATGTTGCTGCGCGTCACCAGTGCAAAGCGAGGCCCATCCGCGTATGGGTTGAGCACGCGCACCACGATGGGCGGAACCGTATTGGGTTGGAGACTGCGGACCAGCGGCGCTATTCGCTCCGCTGGCATTGCGCGCACGAGCAACAACGGGTCGTCACGCCACGCCGCCGGAATCCACGTTGTCGGCACGACGAACACGGCGTCACTGTCCTCCGGTGCAGGAGTGGCCACGCGGATCGCGATGGAATCGCCGACAGCTTCCTTCCATTTGAGCGTCAGGTCCGGTGACCCGATGCCAGCGAGCGCACCGGCGCGCCTGCCCTCCGGCACCCGCGCGAGGACGACGATCACGGAGTCCGTGTTCATGTGTCGTACGCGCAGCAGCACCTGGGCATCTCGCGGCACCGTCACACGGCCGGTCGCGAAACCGACGGATGGCGCAACGGGCGAACCGGTGAGCGTGAGCGTCGTGTCCTGGACGAGTCGCTCGCCTGCGGTGTTGCGCAACGAGGCGTCGATGGTGATGCGTCGCTGCTGCCGCGGCCGCAGCGAGTCGAGGAGCATGGCCGTCTCTTCCGGACGCCCCTCGCCAACGCGGGCGGGCCTGCCATCCACGCGCACATGCGCGCGAATCTCGTCGACGGACACGGGATTCGAGAAACGGATCAGGATGTTGCCGGGCTCGCAGTGCTCCGTCGCGCACGTGACGCTCGTAAGTGTGAACGGTGGGCGAATGCTGAAGCCCTGACGCGTGACGCCGGCTTCGCCGATGGTGGTGGGCACGTGCAGCTCGCCAACGCATCCCCGCGCGAGCGACCGCGGCAGCGCGAAGTCCACGACGCGACGCAACGAGTCGAGTCGCTTGTCGCGATCGTAGCCGCCCCCATCCCGCAGTGCATAGGAGTCGGTGCCGGCGAGTGGACGAATGGCCACAGGCGCCAGCGGTAATGAGTCCGATCCGCCGCAGGCGGCCCGAGGAACGAACCACGCATGCCCCGTGAGCTGGCGGGGATCGAATCCCCCCGTGTAGAGCGCTGCGGGACGCACGATGGTGTCGAGGTCTGCACCGGCGGCCGATCCAACGACGACCATGAGCTTCGGCAACTGCATTCGCACGACCACCGCTGGCGTGACGGCCAGCGGCAGTCCGTTCGCACTCCGCAATGCCGGATCGATGCGCACAGTGTATTGGGACCCCATCGCCCACGGCGAGTCGAATTCCGCGACGATCGTGCTGGGATCGCGCCAGAACACCCGCATGCTCGCGGTCGGCGTCACGCGGAGCACCCCCTCGGGCGACAAGGATGCATCGAGCCGAGGCGCGATGGGGTGGTCGAATGTCACAACCAATGGCGCGGTTGGCGACGCTGGCGCGGAGGGCTGCACACGGAGCACGCGTAGCGAATCCTGCGCGGACACGCGCGGCGCAGTCACAAGGCAAGCCAGCACGGCCGTGCCAACCCTCAAGCATACATCGTGGAGTCGCATCATTGCCCCGGACCGCCCAGTACGACACAACGTCACAAGCGCTCGCGGGCGCATCGTGCCCGATTGCCGTGGATCACAGCGATGAGAGTTGGACGCCGATCGGCGGATGTCCCACCCACTATTATGACGAAGTCGAGTTCCCTCGAAGTCCGTGTGATCGCGCGGGCTCCACTGCATCGCCACCCTGATATTCGGAAAGATGATGCCGCAATTGCGATCAACGCTGACGTGCCCGCGATGTGGATATGCGGCGGATCTGCCGATGCCGACCGACGCATGCGTGTTCTTTCACGAGTGTGAGGGATGCCACACCCTCCTTCGTCCCAAGGCCGGCGATTGCTGCGTCTTTTGTTCGTACGGAAGCGCGCCGTGCCCACCCATGCAGGGCGGCTCGGACAGCTGTTGCAATTCCGGGTCACAGGTTCGCTGACCTTCCAAATCGACGGCCTTTCTGTGGTAGCGGCCGGCGCTACATCTCCCTTGAGGCTCATGCTCACACCCCTGTTCACCGACGTGGAAGTGCGCGTGCTCGGCGCACTCATCGAGAAGTCGGTCACCACACCGGACAACTATCCGCTGTCCCTGAGCGCGCTCACCATCGCGTGCAACCAGACGTCCAATCGCGACCCGTTGATGCACCTGGAGGAGGACGCGGTCACGATTGCGGTCGTCTCCCTCCGGCGACGCAACCTGGTGCGCGCCATCCAGCCGTCGGGCTCACGCGTCACCAAGTACCAGCACCTCCTCGCTGATGCATTGAACCTCGACGCCGCGGAACTCGGCGTGTTGGCCGTGCTGATGCTGCGAGGGGCGCAGACCGTGGGGGAATTGCACACCCGCACCGCGCGGTTGGCCGAGTTCGCGGATCTCGCCGCCGTCGAGACGACACTCGAGGCGCTCATATCGCGGCAGCCGGACGAACTCGTCGCGCGCCTTCCGCGCCGCGCCGGCCAGAAGGAAGTGCGCTACGCACATCTATTGAGTGGCGACGCGCCGGCCGCGGATGCGCAGTCAATGCCTGCACCCTCGGAACTGCTCGCCCCATCTTCGCCGGCGGACGAGAAGATTGCCGCGCTCGAGCACACTGTGGACGAGCTCCGCGCAGAGTTCGCGGCCCTTCGTGCCCAGTTTGTGGAGTTCCAGGCGCAATTCCAGTAGCGTCCAATAAACGGCGGCCCCTACTACTCCTCCATCCACCTCACCGCGATGCTGATCGCATCCGTGAGGACGGTCTCGGCGACCTCCTGAAAGCGCGACTCGGGCATCACCACACCAGCGCGACGGAGTTCCCGTGCTATCGTCTCGCGGAGGCGATCGACTTCTCGCGGTATGTCCTCCTGACGCCCTGCCGGACGGGTCACGGCCGAATTGGGCGCGGTCATGGGAGGTACCGGGCGACCGACATGCCAACGGCAGCCAACGTGAGGAGCGCTGTCGTCAGTGCATTCGCCCGAGCACCGCGCGTTCGGAGCGCCGCGAGTTGCGCCATGATTTTGGGCCGCTCTTCGTCCGTGGCCGTGGCGACGGCGGCGCCCAGCCGCGCCGAACGGACCGCCGTGGGGCGGCCCACCACCAGGGAGATGGCAAATGCCAGGATCGCACAGCCTCCGGCAGCCCCGAACGCGTGCCCAGGCGTGGACGCGAAGAACGTGGCGGAGCCCGCAGATGCAATCCACATCAGGCGCATGCCGGAAAGGATGACGCAAACGGCCACCAGCGGGAGCGCCGTGAACAGTCTCCGCTGCTGTAGCGCTCCAAATACCTGTCCGGCGTTCACTCCGGACGTGGTCAGCGCCGGAGCCAGAAACAGGGCGGTAAACAGCGAGCTGCCCACCCAGAAAATGCCACCAACAATGTGAATCAGGCGAAGAACGAGAATCTCTGCGAGCATGGGCTGCGGGTGGGTGAAGGTTCACGCGAACGGTAAAACTTCAACCATACTTGAAGTCAAGTGTCCACCCGCTAGTTTCGTGCGCCATGGAAACATCCTGGGACAACGCTGAAGGCCCGTTCGTGACGTTGACCGTCGGTGAACTTGCCAAGCGCACCGGTGTCGCGACCTCCGCGCTGCGCTTCTATGAAGATCGCGGGCTGATCCGCTCGCAGCGCACGGAAACCGGCCATCGTCGCTACCCGCGCGCCGTCACTCGCCGCGTCGCTTTCATCGTGTTTGCTCAGCGGGTAGGGCTGACGCTGGAGGAAATTCGTTGTGAGCTCGAGAAGCTGCCGTCAGGCCGGCCACCCCGTGGGGAAGAGTGGGCCCGCCTGTCCGCGATGTGGGCGCAGCGTATCGATGACCGCATTGCCGAACTCCGGCGACTGCAACGCGGGCTGAGCGACTGCATCGGGTGCGGCTGTCTCTCGCTCGAGCGTTGCCAGATTCTCAACAAGGGCGATCGCGCCGCTGCTTTCGGGGCGGGCCCTCGTTTCTGGTTGGGCGACGAACCCACCCCGCCGTAGTCTTCCAGAAGATGCCGGATATGATCTTCGTAGAAGAAGCCGGATGTGATCTTCTAGAAGAAGCCGGATGTGATCTTCTAGAAGAAGCCGGATGTGAACGGAAACAGCCAGATACCAGCGCGCGCCGTATCCGGCAGTTTCCGTTGCCATCCGGCTGTTTCTCAGACGACGAACACCCCCGACCTCCGCCGTGCCCTCTCAGCTCAAGAACGACTCAAAGGCGCGTGCCGGCGCGGCCGGCACTCGATCATGCAGCCGAAGCTGCGTGAACGTGCGCCGCAACACCACATCGTGAAGGGCGACAACGGCAATGCGCCCCAACGCCAACTGGTCCGCCGCCGCAGTTCGAGAGACAATCGCTAGCCCCAGCCCTGCCGCCACCCCCTGCTTGATTGCCTCCGTGCTGCCAAGCTGGAGGGCAACGGGCAGGCGTATGCCCTGGTCCGCCAGCGCGCGCTCGCCCACTTCGCGCGTTCCTGATCCCGACTCCCGCACGATGAGCTTCACGCCGGCGAGATCCTCGACACGCACACGACGCCGCAATGCGAGCGGGTGATTCGGCGGCGCAATGAGGACGAGTTCATCATCCATCCAATCGGTGACGCTCAATCGCTCGTGCGTCACGGGCCCTTCCACAAGGGCAATGTCGAGGCGGCGCTCAAGCACGAGGCGAGCAATGGCACGCGTGTTGGCGCTTACCACCCGCAGTACCACTCCAGGATGCGCGTCACGGAAGCGCGCGAGGATGGGCGGAAGCACATAAGTAGCGATGGTAGTGCTCGCCCCCACGCGCAGTGTTCCGCTTTCGAGGCCGCGCAGCGAGCGCAGCTCCTCTTCCGCACTCGCCTCCACGCTGAACAACTCGCGGGCACGCGTCGCCAGGATTTCGCCGGCGGCGGTGAGCCGCGACGCGCGCCCGTCCCGCTCGATCAGCGGCAGCCCCACCTGTCGCTCCATCTCCTGGACCGACTTGGACACGGCGGGCTGGCTCAGCCGGAGCACGGCCGCGGCCCGGGAAAAGCCCCCCGAATCGGCGACCGTCACGAAAATGCGGAGGTGATGGAGGTTGAGTGACATAACCTCAGGTCATGTATTCATGAAAAGAATGTCTTTGTAGCATGAGTATGGAGAGCGTATCCTCCGGCTGCAATGACCTCTCCCCTCTCCCGCACCCCCGCACTCGTGCCCGGCGTGCTGCTCACGGCAGCCGTCGGGATCGCAGCGTCGTTGATCGCCGCCGCGGAAGCACGGCGCTTTGCCCATCCGGTCATCGAAGGCCTGGTCCTGGCCATCCTGCTGGGGATGATCGTGCGGACCCTTTGGTCGCCCCCCGACGCAATGCACGCGGGCGTGGCGTTCAGCGCCAAGGGAGTGCTCGAACTGGCTGTCCTGCTCCTCGGCGCTTCCGTCGATCTGCCCCTGCTGATGCGCGCCGGCCCGTCACTGGCCATCGGCATCGTCTTGCTCGTGGTCATCGGAATCGCTGCCAGCTACGGTATCGGACGTGCCGTAGGCTTGCCGCACAAGCTGGCCGTACTCGTGGCCTGCGGGAATTCCATCTGCGGCAACTCCGCCATCGCCGCTGTGGCGCCCGTCATTCGCGCCGAGAAGGAGCATGTGGCCAGCGCCATTGCGTTCACGGCAATTCTTGGCGTCGGGGTAGTACTCGGGCTCCCGCTGCTGATGCATCCATTGGACTTGAGCAACTATCAATACGGCGTGCTCGCAGGACTCACCGTGTACGCGGTGCCTCAGGTCCTCGCGGCGGCGTTTCCTGTCAGCGTGCTGTCAGGGCAAGTGGGCACCCTGGTGAAGCTGGTACGCGTCCTGATGCTCGGCCCCGTGGTGTTGTTCTTTGCCCTGAAGCACCGCAACGACGCCGACGCGCCTCCCCAGCTCGCGGGCGGGATGTCGTTCACTCGATTCGTGCCGTGGTTCATCGTGGGTTTTCTCGCGCTCGCGGTGCTCCGCTCCGCAGGGACAATACCTCCGTCGTGGATTGCACCGACGCGCACCCTCTCCGGCTGGCTCACCGTGGCGGCAATGGCCGCACTCGGACTCGGCGTGGATCTCAAGGCCGTGGGTCGCGCAGGACGGCCGGTGGTCATCACGGTCACGGCGTCACTCGCCGTATTGATCCTGCTCAGCGTAACCCTCATCCGCGTGCTCGGCATTCGCTGATCCGCTAAGGTGTCTTCACACCGCTTGCTGGGACTCGCGGCGCGGCTGCATACTGAGCGGGTACTCCCCTCTGCCGCCAAGGATACCTGTTCATGCTTTCTGCCCTGTCTCTTCGCTGGCCGTCGCTCGCGAGCCTCGCGGTTGCCGGCCTTCTGGCCGTTCATCCCGTTGCACAACCACCCGTTGATCCCCGGTTGCTTGCCGGGTTGACCTGGCGGAACGTCGGTCCTTTCCGCGGCGGGCGAGTTGCCGCGGTCTCGGGTGCGGTTGGACAGCCCGGCGTCTTCTACGCCGGTTTCCCCGCCGGTGGCGTGTGGAAGACCACGAGCGCGGGCCAGACCTGGTATCCCGTATTCGATTCCATCAAGTCGGTCGCCTCCATCGGTGCAGTGGAAGTTGCGCCGTCCGACCCAAACACCATCTACGTCGGCACCGGCGACATGGTCACGGGCGGCGCGATCAATGAAGGCAATGGCGCCTACAAGTCGTCCGACGCCGGAAAGACCTGGCGTCACATCGGCCTGGCAGCCACCAAGCAGATTCCCTCCATTCTCGTGGACCCGCGCTATTCCACGCTCGTGCTGCTCGCGGCGCAAGGTGACATCCACAAGAAGAGCGAAGACCGCGGCGTGTATCGCAGCGTTGATGGCGGACGGTCCTGGACGCGGACGCTTTTCGTCGACGACGAAACCGGCATCCAGAAGCTCGCGCGAGCGAACGATGCGCCGAGCGTGATCTTCGCGACCACGGTGCGGCACTATGTAGCGCCGGGCGGTGCACCAGGCAACGCGCAGGCACGTCCGCAATCGGATAGCACGCGGACCGGCACCGCCCTGTACAAGTCCACGGACGAAGGACTCACCTGGAAGGAGATCACGGGAGGAGGGCTCCCTCGCCTCGCTGGGCGCACGTCGATTGCGGTGGCGATGAATACCAACGCGCAGCGCGTGTTTCTCATCAGCAACACGGGCATGTGGCGCTCCGACAACGGCGGCACCTCCTGGCGGCAGATGGCGGCGAACGACGAGCGCATTCGCAATGGCCAGGGTGGCTACAACTGCGGCGTGTACGTGGACCCGCAGAATCCCGATGTGGTCTACACCATCAGTACGTCGAGCTACAAGTCCACCGATGGCGGCAACACCTTCACTGGCTTCAAGGGCGCGCCGGGCGGCGACGACCCGCAGCAGATGTGGATCGATCCGACCAATCCGCAGCGCATCTTCATCGGACTCGATCAGGGGGCGACCATCACGCTGGATGGCGGCGACACCTGGAGCTCGTGGTACAACCAGTCCACCGAACAGGTCTATCACATCACCGCCGACAATTCGTATCCGTACTTCGTGTACGCCACGCAGCAGGATGCCGGTGCAATTCGCACCCGCAGTCGTGGGAACTACGGCGCCATCACCCCCTTCGACTGGAATTCCGTGAACGGGTGGGAATGGGGCACCATCGTCGCCGATCCGCTGAATCCCAATACGGTGTTTGCCAGCGGCTCCGGCATCGTGAAGATCTTCTATCCCAGCGAACAGTGGATCAATGTGAGCCCGGCAGTAGATCCCGCCGCGAAGGCGCGGACCACCTCGTCACAGCCGATGGTGTGGGCGCCGTGGAACCAGCATGAACTCATTGCGGGACTCAACTATGTGGTGACGACAACGGACGGCGGCGCCCACTGGAACCGCTCCAGCCCGGAGCTTGGCATTCCCAAGGGGATGGACTCGGCCACCGCAGCGAACGCCCCCGGTGGGCGCGGTGCCATCGAATCAATCTCGGCGTCGAGTGTCGCGAAGGGCACTATCTGGGTGGGTACCGGCAATGGGTTGATTCACGTCACGCGCGACGAAGGAAAGAGCTGGGCCGACGTCTCCATCCCCGACCTGCCAAATCCGCGTCGCGCGAACATTTCGTCCGTGGAGGCGTCCCATCACGCCGCTGGCACGGCGTACGTAGCCGTGGAATACAATCGTATTGGCGACTACGGGCCGTACATCTATCGCACACGCGACTACGGCAAGACATGGACGAAGATCGTTGCCGGTCTCACTACCGACGATGTTGGCGGAAGCTTCGCACGTGTCGTGCGTGAAGACACGAAGGCGGCTGGGCTGCTGTTCGCGGGAACGGAAAGCGGAATGTTCGTCTCGTTCGACGATGGCGATCACTGGCAATCGCTCCAGGGCAATCTTCCCAATTCCTCGTATCGCGACATCACCATCAAGGGCAATGATCTCATTGTCGGCACGTATGGTCGCGGAATCTGGATCCTGGATGACTACTCCATGCTCCGGCAGATGACGCCCGCCATCGCCGCAGAGCCGGTGCACCTGTTTGCGCCCGGTGAGGCGGTGCGCGTCCGGCGCAACGTGAACGCAGATACGCCGTTCCCGCCCGAAATTACACATGCATTGAACCCGGCCGACGGTGCGATCATCTATTACACCCTCGCGACAAAGCCGGCGGCCGACATAACGCTCGATGTCGTGAATGCCGCCGGCAAGACGGTGCGACACCTGACGAGTGCCGCCGAGGAGCCTGTTGCCGAGGCCGCGCGACCGCCGCATCCGAACTTCTGGCTGGCCGGACCAAGTGCATTGCCCATGACCGTGGGCACCAATCGCACCAACTGGGATCTCCGCTATGACGCGCCACGCGTGTTCAACCATAGTTACGAGATCAACGCAAACCCTGGCCTCACACCGGTGTCGCCCGAAGGGCCGTTGGCGCCGCCTGGTGTGTACACGCTCAAGCTCACCGTCGACGGCAAGAGCTACACACAGACAGTGACGGTGCGCAACGACCCACGCTCGCCCGCCAGCGTTGGGGCGCTCGCGGCGCAGCAGGTGCTGTTGACAAATCTCGCCGACGGTATCGCATCCGCATGGAGCGGCCACGAGCAGGCCACCGCATTGCGGACGGCACTTGCCGGTTTCACGAGCACCAAAGCGCTGGCGGCCGTCGCCTCTCCGGCCACGTCCTTGCGCGCCACACTCGACTCCATCGCAGGCCCGGAGGGCGGCCGTCGCTTCGGTGGTGGCGGTGCACCTGCGCCAAGTTTCAGGGGAGTGAATGGTGCACTCGCGGGTCTGCTCGGCGCCCAGGACTACGCCGACCTTGCCCCAACACCGTCGATGCAGGCGGCCTATGTGAGCGCGTGCAAGGACCTGAACACGGTGGAAGCCAAGTGGGCACGCGTGCTTTCGACTGATCTGCCGGCATTCAACGCAGTGCTCACGCGTAACGGCATGACGCCGGTCAAGGCTCCGTCCGCTGGCGGCGCACCCCGTCACTGCTGATCATGACATCCTTACCCGGAGTGGTGCGGGTATCCCCCACTCTTATCGCCCTACCCACCGCGCTCGCCTTGATCGCCGCGGTGGAAGAGGCGCGCAGCCAACTGCTTCACGCCGTCCGCGACATGAACGAAGCGCAATCGCGCTTCAAGCCGGTGGACGGTGTGTGGTCGGTGGTCGAGATCGTTGAGCATCTGTATCTCGCGGAACTGTCCGGGGTCACCAAGATCTGGACGGCTGCGGACACGGTGCGCAATGGCGTGCGCTGGTTGGATCCACTACCCAATTCGGGCAAGCCGGTCGAGCAGATCATCGCGGAAACATGGAAAGCGCGAGAGATCGCCCCTCCCATCGCAACGCCGCACATCGGAGGCCCGCTCTCGTTCTGGTGTGCGGCGCACGCGACACTCACCGCCATGCTGCGCCAACTGGGCGACCGGCTTGACGGCCTCGTTCTCGAGGACGTCGTGTTTCCGCATTATCTCTCTGGCCCGATGGATGCGCGCCAGCGACTGGAGTTCCTTCGCTTCCACATCGAACGCCATCACGCGCAGGCGCAGCAGGTGATGGCGCACCCGGCGTTCCCACGCTGACATCGCGTTGTTAGAGCGGTCGCACCATCGGGTTCAATCCATCGGCGGCGGCCTGCTCCACAATCGATTCGAGGACTGACCGCGCTGCGGCAACCTTTTTCACGCCGTATCGAGCGCCGATGTCTCGTTCGAATCGCGCGTGAAAGGACTTGGCCGTGCGAATCGCGGCGCGTCCACGTGTGCTCAACGAGAGCTGCGTCACGCGCTTGTCGTTCGCATCCTCACGACGTTCGACATAGCCCTTGGCCACCATGTCGTTCACGATCTTGAGTGTGCCCTGCGCACTGATGCCGATGCACTCTGACAACTCGCGCAGGCTCATGGAGCCCGGTTGCAGGATCCTGAACACGTAGCCGAAACTCGGACCGAGATCATCGTAGCCTGCATGCGCCATGGCCTCGTGCAGGTGGGACTTGAAGACGCCAAAGGCCATGTTCATCAGGACGCCGAAGTCCGTGTCGTCTACGGGCGCGCTTGACATATTAATTCACCGTGGTTTATCATCTGCGGTGTAATATATCCTCAAGGAGCCGTCCCATGCCAGTCATTGCCTCCAGTGGTGAAGCCGCGTTCGTCATCGGCGCCACCCAGTTCTTCCCCATGGTGTCGCCCAGTCGCGGCTCCGCCGAAACCGCCGTCTGGTTCGTGACCATGGGCCCGGGCGAGCCCGGCACCATGCACCAGGTCACACGCGAGGAAATCTTCGTCGCCCTCGACGGCGCCGCCGTCGTCACACTCGACGGCGTCGACCATCCCCTGCCGAAGGATGCCGCGCTCGTGGTTCCACCACATACGGATTTCGCCCTCTCCAATCCCCACGACCAACCATTTCGCGCGCTCGTGGTGCTGCCGGTTGGCGGGCAGGCCACCATGCCCGATGTGCCGCCGTTCACTCCGCCCTGGGCGCTGTGAGCCTGGGCCACTGAGGCGAGGGGACGCGCGTCCTCGCGGGAACACGGCCTATCGCTAAGTTCCCCGCACGGCGGCAACACCAACCCCGTCGTTCGCCTCACTGGACTCCCACGTCTCGAGATGAAATCCAACAAGAAGAAGGCGACGAGCGACGCCCCAGTCGCCGTCGCCGAGTCTCCGCGTTTCCTGCCGTTGCTGCTCCTGCTGTTCATCGGCAGCGGCTGCGCGGCCCTGATCTACGAGATCGTCTGGTACCAGGAGCTCAGCCTCATCGTCGGCTCCTCCGCCATCTCCATGGGCGCGGTGCTCGGCACCTTCATGGGCGGCATGTGTCTCGGTAGCCTGCTGCTGCCACGATACGTGAGGCCGGGTGAGCACCCGTTGATGGTCTACGCCAAGCTCGAGGCGGGCATCGGCATCTGCGGCGTGGCCATCCTCTTCATCCTTCCGCACGCAGGCGGGCTGTATACGTCTGTAGGTGGGCCCGGCTTCACCGGCCTGCTGCTGCGCGGCCTTTTCTGCGCGTTGTTTCTGCTGGTCCCCACGATGCTCATGGGTGCCACCCTTCCCGCCGTCGCGCGATGGGTGCAGTCCACGCCCGCCGGAGTAAGCTGGCTGGGTTTTTTTTACGGCGGCAACATCGCCGGCGCGGTGTTCGGATGTCTGCTCACCGGTTTCTACCTGCTCCGCGAGTTCGACACGGCCACGGCCACTTATGTCGCCGCAGCATTGAACGCCATCGTGGCATTGCTGGGCTGGGCGTTCGCGCAGGGGAGTCCTCACGCTGCTGCCGAGGAAGACGTTCCCCAGGCAACGACGAGCGTGTTCTCCATTCCACCGGGCACGTGGCCCGTCTACCTGGCCATCGCGCTCTCGGGCATGACGGCCCTCGGCGCCGAGGTCATCTGGACACGTCTGTTGTCCCTGCTCCTCGGCGCCACCACGTACACCTTCTCACTCATTCTTGCGGCCGTTCTCGTCGGTTTGGGCATCGGCAGCAGCGTAGGCGCCGTCATCGCGCGCGACGGAAAGAACCCGCGCCTCGCGCTCGGTCTCACCCAGGTGGGCGTCATCGCGGCAATTGCATGGGCAGCATATGCGGAAACACAGTCGCTCATGTACTGGCCCATCAATCCCCAGATCGCCACGTCGCCCTGGTTCCAGTTCCAGCTCGATTTCGTGCGCGCATTATTCGCGGTGCTGCCGGCGGCCATCCTCTGGGGTGCAAGCTTTCCCCTCGCCCTCGCGAGTGTCGCCCAGAAGGATGGTGACACCGGGCGGCTGGTTGGCACCGTGTATGCCGCCAACACCGTTGGCGCCATCGTTGGTGCGCTGGTTGCAAGCCTTTGGATGATTGCCGCCATCGGTACCCAGCAGTCGCAGCGCGTATTGATGGGACTCGCCGCCCTCGGCGCGCTCGCCGCTTTGCTTCCGTCGTTCGACAGCGAGAAGACGGCGATTCAGCCCCGCAACATGGCCCTCGGTCTCGGCACCATTGTTCTCGCGGTGCTGCTCGGCAGTACGGTCATCCCCGTGCCTGCGCTGCTGGTGGGCTACGGCCGCTACTCTGCTACCTGGGTCGGCAATCACGGCGAATGGGTGTTCGTGGGCGAAGGCATGAATTCGTCCATGGCCGTGTCGCGTCTTCCCAACGGAGTGCTCAACTACCACAACGCGGGCAAGGTGCAGGCGTCCAGCGAACCGCAGGACATGCGGCTCCAGCGCATGCTCGGCCACCTCACCACGCTGCTGCCCAAGGGCGCGAAGAGTGTGTTGAACATCGGGTGCGGCGCGGGGGTGACGGCGGGCGCCGTGAGCATCAGCCCCATGGTGAACAAGCTCACCATCGCGGAGATCGAGCCACTCGTGCCGTATACGGTGAGCACCTTTTTCGGTGAACACAACTACAACGTGGTGAAGAACCCCAAGACGCACGTGCAGCTCGACGACGCGCGCCACTTCCTGCTTACCACGAAGGAGAAGTTCGACGCGATCACCAGCGACCCCTTCGATCCGTGGGTGAAGGGAGCGGCGTCCTTGTATTCCGCGGAGTTCTGGGAAGAAGCGAAGCGCCACCTCAATCCGGGCGGCATCGTTACCGTGTTTGTGCAACTGTACGAAAGCGGGACGCCGGCCGTGAAGAGCGAAATGGCCACCTTCTTCGAGGCGTTTCCCAACGCCATGGTGTTCGGCAATACCTACAACGGGCAAGGCTACGACATGGTGCTGGTGGGCCAGCTCACCCCCGCGCCCATCAATGTGGACGAGATCCAGGCAAAGCTTGATCAGCCGGAGTACGCCATCGTCGCGCAATCACTCCGTGAGATCGGGATGAATTCTGCCATCGAGCTTCTCTCCACCTACGCGGGCAACGCCAATGATCTCAAGGCCTACCTCGCCGATGCCGAAGTCAATCGCGATCGCAACCTGCGCCTGCAATACCTGGCCGGGTTAGGGGTGAATGCGTACGAGCAGGCATCCATCTATCACGACGTACTGCGCAACGGACGATGGACGCCAGGCCTCTTCACCGGCTCGGATGCGACAATCATGGCCTTGCGACAGGCGCGAGGCTCGCGCCAGTAAGTCAGCGCGCGAAGAACTCAACGAGGACAGGCGCGACCACTTTTTCGTTCACCATGTGCGTCTGTCCCTCCAGCGTGCGATACGTGGCGTGCGGCAATGCTGCCGCCACGGCGCGCATGCCGTTGCGCATGTAGGCAGGACTCTTTCCGCCATCCATCGCGAGTGTGGGCACGGTCACCGATGACCACACGCCGGCATCCAGCGGCCGGCCCTGCTGCTTGTCCGCAACCATGGCGATGTCGTACGGCAGCGTGTGCGCCACGGCCTTCAACTTCTTCCATGGCGGCGTGAACTGCATGACGAACACCATGATCCCGGGCATGCCCACGAGCTTCATGAACATCGTGAGCGCGTCACTCCGGCGATCCTCGCGCACCGCGTCGTCCAGACCGCGCTGAAAGTCGGCGGATAGCGGCGGATGCGTGTCGTCGAGGATGAGCGGCGCTTCGTAGAGGGCGAGCTTCGTGATGCCCCGAATGCTGTTCGCGGCCTCCAGCGAAAGCGCGGCGCCAGACGACATGCCGAACAGGTAGGCGGATCCACCTGCTTCCTTCACGAGCGCCTCGATGTCCTCCACCTCGCGCTGCTTCGACCAGGGCAGCGTGTTGCCGCTCTCGCCACGCCCACGCCGGTCGTACGTGTACACCGTAAAGTGTGGCGCGAGCAGCGGCGCGAGCTTGGGCGATGGTCCGAAGGACCGGGAGCACAGCGCGCCATCCACAATGATGAGCGCCGGGCCGGCGCCAGTCCTGTCGAATGCGATCACGGTGCCATCCCGCGATTGAACGGAACTCATCGGACCACCTGGCTCATCATCATGAATCGCATGGTTCCGCCTCACGGAAAAGACTGGTCAGTGCCGGTCACCTGGTGTCGGTCGGGACGCGCGTCCCTGCCATCACGACGAGCTGGTCACGCCGATTTCGACACTTGCGCTGCGGCGCGGGCGAGCAGCAGTTCGCGCTCCCGCCCGTTGCGCGTCAGTGAGGCGGCCCGCTCGAACTCGACACGCGCTTCATCACTACGCCCCAGTTTGGCGAGGAAGTCCCCGCGAACGCTCGGCAGCAGGTGGTAGTCCTTGAGCGACGGCTCGGACATGAGCGAATCCACGATCACGAGCCCGTCGGCGGGGCCCGACGCCATGGACACCGCGACCGCACGATTCAACTCCACCACAGGCGACGGCATCAACTCGGCCAACAAGGCATACAGGAACGCGATACGGGCCCAGTCGGTTTCGTCCCCCGTGCGCGCGCGCGCATGACACGCGGCAATGGCCGCCTGGAGCGCGAAGATGCCGGCCTCCCCGTCCAACTCCTCCACGCGCTTCAGCGCAGCGAGGCCTCGGCCAATGAGCAGGTGATCCCAGCGCGCACGGTTCTGGTCGAGCAGCAGGATGGGCTCCCCGTTCGGCCCCACGCGCGCGTGCATGCGGGATGCCTGAATCTCCATCAGCGCGACGAGCCCATGCACCTCGGGTTCTTCGGGAGCCAGTCCCTGGAGGATACGACCAAGCCGCAGCGCATCCTCGCACAATCCGGGACGCATCCAGTCGTCTCCGGCTGTCGCGGAATAACCCTCATTGAAAATGAGGTAGATCACATCGAGAACGGACGCCACCCGTGCGGCGCGCTCTTCGCCGCGCGGCACTTCAAAGGGCACCTTCGCGTCGGACAGCGTCTTCTTCGCCCGGACAATGCGCTGCGCGATGGTCGGCACCGGGGTGAGAAATGCCCGCGCAATTTCCTCGGTGGTCAGGCCACCAAGCAAACGCAGCGTGAGCGCCGCCCGCGCCTCGGTCGAGAGCACCGGGTGACAGGAGATGAATACCAGCCGCAGCAGGTCGTCGCCGATGTCGTCGTCGATGGCGTCATGGATGTCGGGCACGGACGTGGCATACTGCGCATCCATTTCCCGGCCGATCTCGTCCTGCTTCCGATCGAACACGGTCCGCCTGCGCACGAGGTCGATGGCCCGGTGTTTGGCCGTGGCCATCAGCCACGCACCGGGCTTGTCCGGAACGCCGGACTCCGGCCATTTCTCCAGCGCGAGCAGGAGTGCATCCTGCGCGAGCTCCTCCGCGACACCCACATCACGCACAATGCGCGTGAGGCCGGCGATGAGCTTCGCGGACTCGATCCTCCAGACAGCGTCGATGGCGCGGTGCGTATCGGTGTTGGTCACACCGACCAATCAGGACACGCGCAGCGCCGAGTGCAAGAGTGGCAGCCGCGGAGAGGGGCGCCGGCGGGGGACCTCCCCCCGACGCCCCTCGTCTGCTAGCGACCTCCCGCCCGATTCTCCGCGTTGCGCTTGTCGATCTCGGCCGCGCGCGCGCTTTCCTGCACCTCCACAGCGGGCCCGAAGTCCGACATCTCGAACACCTGCCGCAATTCCAGCATGTCGCCCTCGCCGGCAGGGCAACGACGCGCCCACTGCACCGCCTCTTCCTTCGACTTCACCTGCCACAACCAGTACCCACCCACCAGCTCGCGCGTTTCGGTGAACGGGCCATCGGTGACGGTGCTCTTGCCATCGGAGAACGCGACGCGCGCCCCCTTCGAGGTGGGATGGAGTCCATCCAGCGCGAGCAGGATCCCCGCCTTGGAGAGGTCCTCGTTGTACTTCATCATCTCGCCGATGGCCTTCTCGTCCGGCATCGTGCCCTGCTCGACAGTTTTGTCACCGGGGTGCATCAGGACCATGAATCGCATTGCGTGTTCTCCCAACTGGGTGTGTGACGGCTGACCTGACATTCCACGTGCATTGCCATCCCGGCCGACTACGCCGCGGGGCGATCGCAGTTGATCAGCCACGGCGTGCCAAACCGGTCGACGCACATACCGAAACGCACGGCCCAGAACGTTTCACCAATGGGCATCTGCGTGGTGCCGCCGTCGGCCAGCGCCGCAAAAATGCGCTCTGCCTCCGCGGCATCGGGCACGCTGAGCGATACGCCAAAACCCTGGGGCGTCTTGAAGTGGTCGCCCGGCGCGTCCGAACCCATGAGGACGGCGCTGCCTACTTCGAGGCGCGCATGCAGGATGGCCTTGTGCCACTCCGTTGGAGTATGCGCCGCGGCGGGCGAGTCGCCATGGTTCTGCATCATCACGATCGTGCCGCCCAGCGTACGTTCATAGAAACGGAACGCCTCTTCGCAGCGGCCGTTGAAGTTGAGATATGGGGTGAGCTGCATGTACGTGAGTCTCCCTGTGGTTGGAGGCATTGGACGACGGCCGAATCTCGGCCTCTGACTAGACGTCGAACGAGGGCCCGCCAGATCGACATGAGGCCGAAAATTCCTTCGGTCCAATCAAGTCAGGCTCGCACAAGGTGAGCCGAGTGGTGCGAAGTCAGCGCGCGGGGCGTACCAGCCGCACGAAATCGGCGAGCATGCCGTAGGCGGTGGTCGTTGGGTCAGGATCGTGGGACGTCACGGTCAGCCCACCTGGAAACACCTCGGCCTCGTAGTGCATCACCAGCGTAGCCCCGTGGACCACGCCAAGTGGCCCGCCCGTGTCACACTGTACGGGACGCACGACTGCGCGCATCACGCCACGCTCGTCGGGACGAATGTCGCCGACAAGGCGATACGGCCGCCCTTCGGCATGCGCGCGCCGTATGGCTGCTTCGTCCAGCGAGCCGAGTCCCTGGCGCGCCACATCGGCTGGCCGGAGATCAGCGGAAAGCAGCACATTGGCGACAGCGCAGAGCTTGACCGCGGAATCCCAGCCGTCCACGTCGTAACTCGGATCAGCCTCGGCGATACCGAGTTGCTGCGCGCGGGCGATTCCTTGGGCAATGCTGAGACCTTCCTCGACCGCTTCGATCACCACCGTCGCAGTGGAGGTGAATACCCCACTCACGGCGCGCAGTCCGGCGAGTGGCAGGCACTCGCGCACGAGGGAAAACACTGGCGCGCCGTCCATCACCGCCGCTTCAAAGGCGTAGCCATGCCCGTGCACGCTCGCGAGGTGCGTCAGCTCGCGGAACCCGTACACCACCGGCCCCTTGTTGGCCGAAATCGCATCCGCGCCGTGCTCGAGCACGGCGCGCAGGTAGTCCAGTGCGGGCTGGCCGGCATTCGCGTCGAGCGGAATTGCCTCGAACACTACGTCCGCGTTCGACTCAGCCAGCCATTGATAGATGTTCCGGCAATCCGTGCCCTCCGGGTTCATGACGTCCAGACCGGCGCCGTTGGCCATCCACCCCATCCTGCGGGAAGAAATGCCCGTCACGGAAAACGTGATGCCATACTCGCGCTCGAGTACCTCGCGTCGCTGTTCCAGCAGCGCGTGTAACGCGCGTCCAACGTTTCCAAAGCCGGCGAATGCGACGCGGAGGTTGGTCATGGAGTGCTGAGTGAGTGTGCGGCCGCGAGGAAACCGGACCGCACGCTAACATAGTGCGGCGCCCACCCGAATGATCGCAGCTTTGCGTTGGACATGCGCTGCGAACGCGACAGTAGCTCCCTTTTGGAACCGAGGACCCAGGCGAGCCAGGAAGGCATCGGCTTCGGCGTGGCTGTTCCGAACGCATCTGCCATCGCCGCGAAGTAGTCGCTGCGCCTGACCGGTTCGTTGTCGCACACATTGTACGTTCCTGCGGGAAGCTCCAGCGCCGCCACCACGGCCATCGCGGCATCGTCGTGCGAAATGGAAGACGCGAAGGCCTCAAGACGCCCGGGCAACGGCGCCATTCCCTTGTGCAACATCTTCACCGCCTCCTTGAAGAAACGTCCGTCGGGTCCATAAAAACCCGCAAAGCGGAGCACGATGCCCTCCCTGCCGGGAGCGGTGACGCGCGCGGCCGAGCGCTCCGCGTCGGCGATGGTGCGATTGTAGGACGCAGCCCGCACCGGCGCCCGCTCGTCGAGCCAGCGGTCACCGCCGTCCTCGTAGATCGGCGCGAACGACTCCTGGATGAAGCGCTCCACACCGCCAGCGAGCGCGGCGCTGGCGAGATTCGCGGCACCGTCCCGGCGCAATCGGTCATTTTCCCGAAAAGCGCCCGGCAGCATCAGGCGTACGGCCGTCGCGGGCATGTGCGTGGCGAGGTTGATGACGACATTGTGTCCGTCAACCGCTCGACGCACCGCTTCGGCATCGAACAGGTCGAGCGGCATCGCCGTTGCACCCGTCCGCGCCAGTGCTGCACGGCGCTCCGGGTCACGGACAATCGCGGTGACCTGATGACCCGCGTCCAGCAACAAGGGAACTACTCGGCGGCCAATGACACCCGTGGCGCCAGTGATGAATGCGTGCATGATATGCTCCAGGGGTTTGAGACATTCCGGAAGACGGGAAGCCATCATCCCTGTGACAGGCGGTTTCTCTCCAGAATTCCATCGGTCGTCGCAACAGTCAGTAGTCCTGTGTGTGTGGAGCAGTTCATTCAATGTTTCGGCAGGCGCCTTCCAGGGGCTCTGCGGATCGCGGGAGTAGACCGCCAGTCCGGTGATCGCGTCCCCGCGCGGCCGTGGCCGCCGTGCGGCTGTCACAAACGCCAGCCCTGAACGTCCCTGCGATATGATGGACTCACTTTCCAACGACCGTACGGCCGCGTTCGAGACCCTCCGCTCCAGGTTCTTCGGCATCGCCTACCGTATGCTCGGCTCGGTGGAGGATGCAGAGGATGTCGTGCAGGAGGCATATCTCCGCTGGCATCAGGCAAAGGCCCAGGTAGTTCGCTCGGCCGAGGCGTGGCTGGTGGCCGTGGTCACGCGCCTTGCGATCGACCGGTTGCGCCGAGCCACCACGGAGCGGGAGGCGTACCATGGAAGCTGGCTGCCCGAGCCCATGGCGACGCCAGTGGTGTTTCAAGCCGACAAGCGTGCGGAACTTTCGTCGGACCTGTCCATGGTATTCCTGGTACTGCTGGAGCGGCTCGCTCCGGACGAGCGCGCAGCGTTTCTCATGCGCGAAGTATTCGGAACCGACTACGCGGAAATCGCTCGCGTGCTCGAGCGCAGCGAAAGTGCATGCCGGCAGATCGTCCATCGAGCGCGCACACGCGTGCGCAGCGATGCGCGGCGAGTAGCCGCCCCGCCAGATGCGCAGGAACGTCTCGTGGAACAGTTCGTCACCGCGCTCGCCGCGGAAGATGAAGACGCGCTCCTGGCCGTCTTCTCCGACGAGGTGGTGTGGATGAGCGACGGGGGCGGAAAGGCGCCCGCCATCAGCCAGACGGTTTCCGGCGCAGCCGAGGTAGCTCGGCTCGCCATCCGCTTCGAGCGGATGGGGCGCGGCCGCATACGGCACGAGGTCGCCTGGATCAACGGGGAGCCCGCCGTACTCACCCTCCTGGGCGATCGCACGGCGTTTACCACGTCATTCGCCCTCGACGACGGGCGCATTTCGGCCGTCTATCGGGTGTTGAACCCGGACAAGCTTCAGCACGTGGGCCCGCTCCCGGTGGGCGACTGGCGCGACGCCCGCCGCGATCCCTGACGACTACGGTTGAGGCGCCGACCGGGAAAGGGATACACCACTCAGCAGATGGGAGAGCATCCCGCCCGCGGCATCCACAGCCTCGCTCCGTTGGAGGAGCGTACGGGCAGCATCGGGCGCGCGCCTCTGCGCAATGGTCGTGAGGCGCGCAAGAAAGTCCATCATCGCCGAGGCGATGACGCCGAACTCGCCATTCTTCCACAGTGTGACCGACCTCCACTGTCCCCGCCACGTTCTGTCCGATAACACCTTTACCTGTTCGTGTTCATCGATGGCGAACACGGCGCGGACGGAGTGTATGACAGGAGTCTCCGCTTCCTTGATGTGCGTTCCGGTCAGCGCCCAATGCTGGATGCGGCGCTGTCGTGCGGGAAGTTTTCCCGGGTCGATGGGCGTGAGGTGCAGGACCTGACGCATAACGAGGAGCCCTGAGGCCAGCGCGGCGATTCGCGCTTCCTCGGCGGCAGTGAGCTTCAGTTCGAACCGGTTGATCTGTTCGCAACGCGCTACGAGATCAGCGAGTGCGGGAGTGGTCGGAGCGTTCACGGATTGCTGCATGAGTGAGACGGGCTACAAGAAACGGGAAGCGAACTCGCGCAAGCGGCAACATTCCCGGGAGGAGTTCACGCTGCGGTAACTCAGATCACCAACCGGAGAGCAAACCGGGGTTGATTGTAAACTCTCACGGCAAATAACCCGCCAGCAATTTGCCCGCGTCTCTACGTTTCGCGTTCCGCGTTTCGTGCAGCGGCGGGCGTACGGCGTGACGTGAGGGGTACGGCGGGGGTGAAGCGTGAGGCGTACGGCGTGTCCGTGCAGCGGCGAGCGTGCGGCGTGAACGATCCCGCGGGCGACCAGGAGCGCCCCCTCAGTGCTGAATGCTTTCGTCCGTATGTGCGCGGTCTTACCTTTTGCGGCTGTACGCTGCGACAAGAAGGAGCAGGAAATGCACGGTGCCTTGCATCACACAATTGCTCGTCACGCGCGTTCCATTCGCGCGGGTATTCGCATGGCCGCCATCACCGCGCTGCTGGCGCACGCCCCCGCGTCGTTGCGCGCGCAGGGCACGGGCAACCCCGCTGACGTCGCCTTCATGCAAGGCATGATCGGGCATCATGGACAAGCGCTGCGAATGACGAGCCTGGTTCCCGAACGCACAACCCGCGCAGACGTGAGGATGCTCGCCGAGAAGATCGAGGCGTCACAGCTCGGTGAGATCACCACCATGAAGCGCTGGCTCGCGGACCACCATCAAGAAATCCCCGCAGACCCGATGGCGTCAGGGCCGCACACGGGCATGCAGATGAGCGGCAATATGAAGATGGACATGCCGGCGCTCATGCCCGGCATGCTCACCGAGCAGGAAATGGCGCAACTCGCCGCCACGAAGGGCGCCGATTTCGACAAACAGTTCCTCACCTTCATGATTCGGCATCACGAGGGCGCACTGACCATGGTTGCTCGCCTCCTGGGTACCGCGGGCGCGGCTCAGGAGTCCCAGATGTTCGGCTTTTCGTCCGACGTGGACGCGGACCAGCGCGGTGAAATCAAACGCATGCGCGCCATGCTGAACGCGCCCGCACAGAAGAATACACGCGGTAAGTAGAACCTCCGTAGCGTTCACCACTGACGGTGAGCGCCGGCGCCCCTTGGCACCTTCAACACATTTTTCGCAATGAGATCTGCCTTACAGAATCGTCACCTTCGCGCCGCATTCGGCATCGCACTGGTGGCGAGTGCCGCAATCACCTCGAATGCCGTCGCCCAATCCGACCCGCGGGTTGGCCTCAAGCCCGGCATCAACGACGCAGGGGAAGCGGCCAAGGGAATGGAGCTGGTCGGTCACGGCATGAAGCCCGACAACATGCAGAACGCCTCCAACCCGGGTGACTTCGGATTTCTCAATTCCGATCTCGCCTTCCAGGGAAAGTTCGTGTTCCAGGGCAGCTTCAACGGCTTCCAGATCTGGGACGTCTCCAACGTCACCAAGCCGGCGTTGCGCATGACGTTCGTCTGCCCCGGCGGGCAGGGTGATCCGTCGGTCTATGGCCACCTGCTGTTCATTTCGGTAGAAGAGACGCGTGGTCGCGTGGATTGCGGCGCACAGGGTGTCACAGACTCCGTGAGCAAGGATCGCTTCCGCGGCGTGCGCATCTTCGACATCACCGACATGGACCACCCGAAGCAGATCGCCGCAGTGCAGACCTGCCGCGGCTCGCATACGCATACGCTGGTGGTCAACAAGAGCGACAAGAACAACCTGTACCTCTACGTGTCCGGCACGGCGCCCGCCCGCTCGCCCAGCGAACTGGCCGGATGCTCCGGCAAGGATGCCACCGACGATGCGAATACATCACGCTTCCGCATCGACGTCATTCAGGTGCCGCTCGCGGCGCCGCAGAACGCCAGGATCGTGAGCAATCCGCGCATCTTCGCCACGGGCACCAACATCGCCGGCCTGTGGAAGGGTGGCAACCATGGCGAAGGAACGCAGACCACGTCGGGCACCGACCAATGCCACGACATCACGGTGTACGCGGAGATGGGCCTGGCCGCGGGCGCGTGTTCCGGCAACGGCATCGTGCTCGACATCAAGGACCCGGTGCACCCGAAGCGCATTGCCGAGGTGAGCGACCCGAACTTTGCCTACTGGCATTCGGCCACGTTCAGCAACGACGCGAAGAAGGTGGTCTACACGGATGAATGGGGCGGCGGCACCCAGCCCAAGTGCCAGAGCACCGACAAGTTGACGTGGGGCGCGGACGCCATCTTCTCGCTCGACAAGGGCAAGATGACCCCCGGCGGATACTTCAAGGTGCCGGCGCCGCAGACGGCCACGGAAAATTGCGTGGCGCACAACGGCATGCTCATTCCCGTACCCGGCCGCGACATCATGGCGCAGGGCTGGTATCAGGGCGGTCTCGCCGTCTTCGACTTCACCGATGTATCGCACCCGGTGGAGATCGCGTACTTCGATCGCGGCCCCATGAGCGCCGACAAGTTGTACATCAGCGGTGAGTGGGCCGCCTACTGGTACAACGGCAACGTCTACGCGTCGGAAATCGGTCGCGGACTCGACATCCTGCAATTGAAGCCCACGGACATGCTGTCGCAGAACGAGATCGACGCGGCCAAACTCATCACGTCTACCGAGATGAACCCGCAGGCGCAGACGAAGATCGTGTGGCCGGCGAGCTTCTCGGTGTCGCGTGCGTATCTCGATCAGCTCGGCCGGAACAGCGGCCTGGCCTCGGACAAGGCGTCGAAGATCACCGCGGACCTCGACGCCGCGGAGAAGCTGAGCGGCGGCGCGCAGAAGAGCGCACTGAACAAGCTGGCATCGTCCATTCAGGGTGAGGTGAAGGGCGCCAGCGATCAGGCTCGCGTGCGGGCGCTGGCAGAGTCGGTGAAGAAGTTGGCTGAATCGAAGTAAGTCTGGGAAGAAGCCGGATCTGAACGGAAACTGCCGGATACTGCCGGATACTGCCGGATACTGCGCACTGCGGTATCCGGCAGTTTCCGTTTACATCCGGCTTCTTCTAGAGTGCCTAGCGCGACTGCACGGTGCCACTCATGTTGGACCCGCTACCGCTACCGCTACCGCCGCCGCCACCTCCCTCCCGACAGCAATCCGCAATGCGTATGCGCCTCACCGCCCTCCTCCTTTGCCTTGTCGTCGCCCCGATGGCGGCCGGCGCCCAACAACCCGCGCGGCCATCCAGCGGCGTGCGTGTCCCACGCCTGGCCATTCGTAACGCCACCATCATCGACGGCAACGGCACTCCGGCCTCCGGCCCCGCCGACATCATCGTTGAAGGCGGAAGGATTGCACGCGTCGTCTTTCTCGACGCGGTGGCCGTGCGGGCGGGCCGCGCCGACCGGCCCAAGGCGGATGCCGAGATCGACGCGACGGGCAAGTATGTGCTGCCGGGCCTGATCAACGCGCACGCGCACCTTCAGGACGAACGCGCGCACGTACCACAGCCGTACGACTACACACTCAAGCTGTGGCTCGCCTCGGGCATCACCAGCGTGCGCGAAGTCGGCGCGGATACCACGGAAAAGGTCATCGCCATGCGCGACCGCAGCGCGCGCGGAGAAATTGCCGCCCCGCGGATCTTCGTGTACGCACGCTTCTCCAACCCGCCGGTGCCCACCTCACCAGACGCGGCCCGCGTACGCATTCGCGACATCAAGAAGATGGGCGCCGACGGCGTGAAGATCCTCGGCATCGATCGCGATGTCATGCAGGCAATGCTCGATGAAGCGCACAAACAGGGACTGCGCGTGGCGCACCACGTTGGCGTTGAAGAAACCAACGCCTGGGACGACGCGCACTTCGGCACCACGAGCATCGAACACTGGTACGGTATTCCCGACGCCGCCATCCCCGATGGCCGCCAGGCCTTCCCCGCCTCGTACAACTACCGCAACGAGACGGACCGCTTTCGCTGGGCCGGACATCTCTGGCGCGAAGCCGACCCCAAGCGGCTCGCCATGGTGCTCGACACACTCGTTGCCGCAAAGGTGGCATGGGTGCCAACGCTCGACATCTATGAGGCGTCCCGCGACCTCCAGCGCGCACAAACGCAGCCCTGGTTCACCGACTACCTGCACCCCACGCTCGAGGACTACTTCCGCCCCGACCCCGCGAATCACGGCTCGTACTTCTTCGGCTGGACATCCACCGACGAGACATTCTGGAAGGAGAACTACCGGTTGTGGATGGCTGCGCTGCGCGACTTTGAACGGCGCGGCGGCATCATCGGCGTTGGCGACGATGCGGGCTTCATCTACCAGATGTACGGCTTCGGCCTCATTCGCGAACTGGAACTGCAACAGGAAGCGGGCTTCATGCCACTCAAGGTCATCCAGCATGCCACCGGCAACAACGCCCACATACTCGGCCGCGACACCGACCTCGGTCGCGTGCGCGAAGGCTTTCTCGCGGATCTCATCGTGGTAAACGGCAATCCGCTGGAAAACCTGAAGGTGTTCTACCCCACCGGCGTCGACGAAGTGAAGGACGGCAAGGTGGTGCACGGAGGCGGCGTGGAATGGACCATCAAGGATGGCATTCCATACCACGCGCCCACGTTGTTCGCGGAGGTCAAGGCAATGGTCGCGAAAGCACGCGCGGATCGCCGGCGGTAGGTCAACCGAACACGCCGCGGTTCTTGTAGAGAATGAACGCGCCCATGAACAGCAAAAACACGCTGAACGCCTGCTTGAGCGTGGCTTGCGACACGAAACGTGAGAGATAGGTGCCCACGAGAATCCCCACGCACGCCACCGCCGTGAACCCGGCCACAAACTCCCACGGAATGGCCACGCGTCCGAAATAGCCGGCAAACCCGGACGCCGAATTCATCGCGATCACCAGCAGCGACGTCCCAACGGCCTGCTTCATCGAGACCCGCCCGAACAGCACGAGGGCGGGCACCACGAGAAAGCCTCCGCCAATACCAACCACCCCCGTGAGCAGGCCAACGCCAAGCGCCACCGGGACCAACAGTCCGATCGATCTCGCCTTCGGCGGCTCAGTACTGGCCCCCGCCTGCTGCCGCGAGCGCCTGGCGTTCCGAAACATCGAGATGGCCGCCACGAGCATCACCACGGCCAGCACCATGAGCTGCACCTTGCCATTCAACAACACGGCCAGCCTGGCGCCAAAGAAGGCAGCGCCCATGGCAGCCACCCCGAACAGGGCTGCAATCCGCAGGTCCACACTGCCCGACCTCCAGTGGCTCACCGCCCCCACCAGGCTGGTGCCCCCCACCACTGGAAGACTCATGGCAATGGCGAGCTTGGGATCATAGCCAAGCACGTACACGAAAATGGGCACGGTGAGGATCGACCCGCCGCCTCCCAACATGCCCAGCGAGAGCCCCACCAGCGCCGCGAGCGCGTACCCCAGAAGCAGCAACCTCCCCTCCCTCGTTTCGTGTGGTTCTCGCGTTCAACTATACCGAACGGGCGGCCCGCCGGCACCGGTGGATGAAGTCAGTGCACCCCCGCGCCGATACTCGGGAATGAAGCCATCCCCGCCGCACGCTGTCCACCCAGTCCATCGTCCATGAAACGCAGCGACAGTGCGGAGCGTCGCGTCGGCCGTGACCGCGTACCGCCGGGAACGCGCCGTGGCAACGCGTCCACCGACAGCGTCGCACTCGCGGCCATAGTTGCCGGCGCCCTGGCGCTGGGCGTGCTTCTGTTGCGAGAACAGCGACGCGTTGCCCCCTTGCTTCCCTTCGATCGCACGGCGCTCGATTCCAGCCCGACCCAATGGGCTGCCGCCGCATTCATCTGTATGGCCGCCCTGGCCTTCGTGGTCGCCGCGGTGCGCCGGCTGCCAGTCCTGGCCGAAAACAGCTATCGCGACTCCTTCAATCCGTTCGCCCGCGCGGGCGAAATGCTCGACGCCATCGTCCGCATCGAACCCGCCTTCGAAGTGCTCTCCAATCCGCACAGTGAGCTGAACAGGATGTTCGGCGCACCGTATCAGCAGGACACTCCACCGACCGAACCAACGGGCATGGCACCGGAACCCACGGCGACGCCGCCGAGCGACGCCTTCTTCCGCTCACTCGTGCACCACGCGGCGGACACCATCTTCATCACTGGCCCCGACGCAACGGTTCGATTCGTGAGTGACTCCGTCGTCACGAACTACGGCTACGCACGGGACGCCGTCGTTGGACGCCACCTCTGGGAATTCATTCACGTCGAAGACAGGCGGCCCATCTTCAAGGCGTGGTCCGACCAACACGCCACCGTACCCGGAACACGATTCACCCTGCGATGCCGCGTGCGCGACGCTGCCGACGGTTGGCGGCACGTGGAAATCGCCGCTACCAACATGTGTGACGACAGCGCCGTGGAAGGCATCGTGCTCAGCGCGCGCGACATCACCGAACGCACGGAGGTCGAGGCGCAGCTCACCCATCGCGCCTTTCATGACGGCCTCACCTCGCTTGCCAACCGCGCACTGTTCCGCGATCGCGTGGAACACGCACTCGCGCGGTCGCGCCGCGACAAGACCTCGGGGATCGTGGTGCTCTTCCTCGATCTCGATGACTTCAAGTCCGTGAACGACACGATGGGCCACGACGCCGGCGATCAACTGCTGGTCACGGTCGCGGCAAAGCTGCTGAACGCAACACGCGGCAGCGACACGGTCGCGAGACTGGGCGGCGACGAATTCGCCATCCTGCTCGAGAACACGCGCGTTGATGAAGAAGCCCTCGTCGTGGCGCGACGGCTACTGACCTCCCTCAGCGCGCCCATGCTCGTGGGATCGCGCGAGCTGCGAAAGCCGATGCGCGTTGGTGCCAGCATCGGCCTGTCACGCGCGCTCGACGACGACACCGCCGATACACTGCTTCGCCATGCCGACCTCGCGATGTACAAGGCGAAGAAGGGCGGAAAGAATCGCTACGAGATCTTCCATCCCGACATGCGACAGGAGGTTGCCGAGCGCCGCCGTCTCGAGTCGGACATGCGCAGCGCACTGGTGGAAGGCACGGAATTCTATCTCCTCTACCAACCGATCGTCGACCTCGCGTCGCGCGGCATCGTCGGGGTAGAAGCCCTTGTTCGATGGGACCACCCGGAACGCGGCCCGCTCGTCCCCGCGGGGTTTCTCCCGCTGGCCGAGGAGTCGGGCCTCATCGCACCTCTGGGCCGATGGATCCTTCGCGACGCCTGCCGCCAAGCCTCGCGATGGAACAACTGCCGCTCGGCAACGCTCGGCGTGACCATCAACATCTCGGCACGCCAACTCCGCGACGTGACGCTGCCGCGCGAAGTTGACGAAGCCCTGCGCGACTTTGGCGTGGACCCGGCGTGCATCACGCTGGACATCACGGAAAGTGTCATCATGTCGGACACCGACTCCACGCTTGGAACGCTGTTCGCACTCAAGGAACTCGGCGTCCGGCTCGCCATCGACGATTTCGGCACGGGCTACTCCAGCCTCAGCCACCTGCGGCAGTTCCCCGTCGACGTGCTCAAGATCGACAAGACGTTCGTGGACGGCGTGACAAAGGGCGGACAGCACTCGGCACTCGCGCGAACGGTCATCGCGCTCGCCGACACGCTGGGCCTCCAGACCATCGCAGAAGGAGTGGAGCACGCGGGCCAGCACGAGGTCCTGACCACACTCGGCTGTCACCTGGGTCAGGGATTCCTGTTCGCAAAGCCGGTGCGCGCGGAGCAGATTAAGGATGTCGTGGACAACGGAAGCGCGACGATCTCTCCCGCAACGAGGGCCTTGGCCGCCCTGTAACCCCATTGCGGTACCGGTCGGCGCGAACACATCACCTCGAGTGATCTCGTGACCGACCTGCTGGCGGCTCGCACGCAGATGGCCCTCTCGCTCGGCTTTCACATCATTTTTGCCGAGATCGGGATCGCGCTGCCATTGATGATGGTGATTGCCGAGGTAATGTGGCGGCGCACCGGCGATAGCACCTACCTCGATCTGGCAAAGCGATGGGCCAAGGGAACGGCCATCCTGTTCGCGGTGGGAGCGGTGTCGGGTACCGTCCTCTCGTTCGAGCTCGGTTTGCTCTGGCCAGGCTTCATGCGACTGGCCGGCCCACTCATCGGCATTCCGTTTTCCCTCGAAGGCTTCGCCTTTTTTCTGGAGGCGATTTTCCTGGGTGTCTATCTATACGGGTGGGATCGGGTGAGCCCGCGCGCACACATCGCGGCGGGTTTGGTGGTGGCCGCGAGTGGCGCTGCATCGGCAGTGTTCGTGGTGCTGGTGAATGCATGGATGAACACGCCGGTTGGCTACACACTGGCTCAAGGTGGAAAGCTCGCCGGCATCGATCCCATCGCGGGGATGCAGAGCCCCGCCGCCTTTCAGCAGGCGCTGCACATGCTGCTCGCGTCGTATGCCGCCACGGGGTTCGCCGTGGCGGGCATTCACGCGTGGGTCTCCCTGCGTGGTCGTCCATCGGCATTTCATCGTCGTGCCCTGGCCATCGCGCTCGCAGTCGGCGCGCCGGCTGCGGTGCTGCAACCTATCTCCGGCGACATCAGCGCTCGCTCGGTGGCCGAGACGCAACCGGTGAAGCTCGCGGCACTTGAAGGACAGTGGGAAACGCGACGCCGAGCGCCCCTGCGCATTGGCGGATTTCCGGACGAGGCGCGGGAAGCAACGCCATTCGCCCTGGAAATTCCTGGCGCACTCTCCTTTCTGGCCTTTCACGACGTCAATGCCGAGGTGAAGGGATTGAAGACCGTGGCGCGCGACGATCGTCCGCCGGTGGCCGTCGTTCATCTGGCCTTCCAGGTCATGGTGGGGCTGGGCTCCGCCATGGCACTCATCGCGCTGTATGCGGCGGTCGTCGCCGCGCGAGGCCGTGCACTGTCGTCCGACCGGCCACTGCTGGTGGCGTTGGCTGTTGCCGCGCCGTTCGGCTACCTCGCAACCGAAGCAGGATGGATGGTCACGGAAGTCGGCCGCCAACCGTGGGTGGTGCAGGGCGTGATGCGAACGTCGCACGCCGTTACCCCCATGCCGGGCTTGATCGTGCCACTCGTCCTCTTCTCTGTGCTCTATCTCGGGCTCGGTGCCGTCGTGATCTCGCTCATCGCGTCACTCGTTCGTGAGACGGCCACCACATGAGCGGCTTCTTCGCCTCAATCGGCCTGCCGGAGATCGTCGCCGGTGTGATGGTCCTCGCACTCAACGCGTACGTGCTTACCGGTGGCGCCGACTTCGGCGGCGGCGTGTGGGACCTGCTCGCGCGCGGGCCTCGTCGCGACGACCAGCGCGAGCTGATTGCCGGTGCCATCGGCCCCATCTGGGAAGCAAATCATGTGTGGCTCATTCTGGTGCTCGTGATCCTGTTCTCGTCATTTCCCGACGCGTTCGCGACGCTGGTGATCGTCCTGCACATCCCGCTGTCGCTGATGCTCGTGGGCATCGTCCTCCGCGGCTCGTCGTTCGTGTTCCGGAGTTATGGGTCACGCGCCGAGGGGCCGCAGCGGCGCTGGAGCCGCGTGTTCGCCGTCACGAGCATCATCACTCCTGTGCTACTCGGCGTGATCGTGGGAGCCATCGCTTCTGGAACCGTTGGTGAAGCGGCCACGATGCTTCCATCGTTCGGGAGCGCGCCCACACGCATGACGGCGCCGTACTACCTGATTTTCGTCGCGCCGTGGCTCGCTCCCTTCCCGCTTGCACTCGGCGCACTCGCACTGGCGATGTTTGCGTTTCTCGCGGCGGTGTACCTCGGCATGGCCGCGCGCGATGACGCCATGCGCGACCTGTTCCGGAAACGCGCGCTCGCGACGGCTGCCGTGGTGTTCATCACGGCGTTCGTCTCACTGGTTCTGGCGTTCGATGGCGCGCCGACCGTTGGGCGCGGGCTCATGTTGCTCGAAGGGTCGCTGCTGCTCCAGGCCACCACGGGCGCCGCTGCGATAATCGCAATCTGGGCGCTGGTGACCAGGCGTTGGCGCGTGGCGCGCATCGCCGCGGCAGCACAGGTATCGCTGATTCTCTGGGGATGGGTGCTGGTGCAGTACCCACTCATCGTGCCGCCCACCCACACGCTGCGCAGTGCCGCAGCGCCGGACATCACACTGGAACTGGTGCTCTGGGGCTGCGCGGGCGGGAGCGTGCTATTGCTCCCGTCGCTGGCCTACCTATATCGGACCTTCGGAAGGCAAGCGGAATGACGCGTGCCGTAGTGTCCATAGCTGCAAACTGAGAGCAGAAAGCTGCCGGCTGACGGCTGTGTGAGTCGCGCGTGCACTTCTCCTGCCCACTGTGTACTGCCAACCGAAAACTGAGTTGTCGGCTGGCAGTTCTTGGTTCTCAGTTCGCAGGAGAAGTGCACCTGCGACTCACACAGCTATCGGCTGGCAGCCATCTGCCATCAGTTGGCAGACACCGCGTCTGCCCTACCTACTGCGCGTCCACCGCCGACGTCACCAACCGGGCGTGGGCCGTACGATCGCCTGGCGTCACCGCCTGAAGCGACAGCGTCAACGAAAACTTCGAGAACTTCGTCTTCACTTGCACCGGGTAGCGCGCTGCGTCGTCGCTGAACCAGATCTGTGCGTCGCCATTCTCGGAGAACAGGCCGTTTGCCTTGATGGATGGACGGACCACCATCGTGGCAAATGTGCCGGCGTTGACCGTGACCGTGTCATAGCGCAGTCCCGTGAGGATTACCGGGTTGCGGTCGGGACGGAAATAGCGGTCGTCGCGATGCGTCTCTCCAATGGCCAGGCGTTCGGCGCGCACCGCGTAGATGAACGAACCGTCGTCGAGCGGATTGGCCACACTGGCTTCCATGGGCTCGCTGTCCCGCTGGAACATCGCGCGATCGGGGTAGATCTCGTACGTGGTGTTGCGATGATACCGGCCTTCGGAGATGACCTGGCGATGCCGCAGCGACGC
>JBDUCM010000041.1:0-38661 GCA_040003455.1 bacterium | reverse complement strand
GCGAGGTCGCAAAGGGTCTGCGCGGCGCCGGTGCGCGCGTATCCATCGCAGGTACGGCGCGCGAGGGGCGCCGCATCGTCGACACCGAGGAGCTCAATGTCATCATCCTCGACGTCATGCTGCCGGGCGAGTCGGGATTTGATCTTTGCCGGTCGCTCCGAAAGGATGGCATCGAGACACCGATTCTCATGCTCACGGCGCGGGATGCCATCGACGATCGCGTCACGGGGCTGGATGCTGGTGCGGACGACTATCTCACGAAGCCATTCGCGCTACAGGAGCTCATTGCGCGCGTGCGCGCGCTGAGTCGTCGTCCGCCGTCGTTTGCCCCGCGGATTGTGCGAGTCGCGGATCTGGAAATCGATCTGGGTGGGCGGTGTGCGAAACGCGGCAGTCGCCTCATTGAATTAACGGCCAAGGAATTTGCCCTTCTCGAGTGCCTCGCATTGCACCCCGGAGTGGTGTTGGACCGGCCGGCGATCACGGCGCACGTCTGGGACGAGAATCACGATCCCTTCACGAACGTACTCGAGGTGTTGGTCCGACGGCTGCGCAGGAAGATCGACGACGGCCACGACGCGAAATTGATTCATACCATGCGCGGGGCGGGCTACCGTCTGGGGGAGTGAACACCTTCGTACAACAGCAACCGCTGGCGCAGTTGAGGCGGCGGCTGACCTGGTGGTACGCCGCGACGCTCAGCCTGATCCTGCTGCTGCTCGGCGGCGGACTTTACGCCGTCATCCATTCGCAGTTGTCCAGCCAATTGGACAACTCGTTGCGGGATGCTACCAAGGAACTGATTCGCGCGGCGCACATCCGCGAGATGGAGGCGACGGGCGCCCAGGGTGCCGTGGTTGATGCCGTGGAAGAACTCCACATTCCCGATCGCACGCTCTTTCTCCTGGACAGCACCGGCACCCCCGTGAAGCCCGACACGGCCAGTGCGTGGATTCGCGATGCCGCGCGCCGCGCCGCGCATGGACAATTGGTCGACCTGGACGTCGACGCAGCGCACGATCATACGCTTTCACTGCACGCTGAACGGTTCAAGCTCGCGTCCGGAAGGACGCTGGTGGCCGTGGTGGTTGCGGATCAGGTCGAGCTGACGGACCGCTATGCCGCATTGATTGCCGCGTTTGGCGGCGCCGCGATTGCCGCGATCGTACTCGTGGCGGCCGGGGGCTACTTCCTCGTGCAGAAGTCAACCGCCCCCGCCGAGCGGTCCATGGCGTACACGCGCCGCTTCATGGCCGACGCGGCGCACGAGTTGAGGACGCCGATTGCGGTATTGCGCACGAAAGCAGAGGTCGCGCTACAGGAAGAGCGTTCGGTGGACAGCTACGTGGCGTCATTGCGGGGGATGGGCCATGAAGCGCAACGGCTCGGGCGCGTAGTGGACGACCTGCTCATGCTTGCCCGTGCGGACGCGGGCGAGCGGCCAGTGCAACGCGTCCGTTTTTTCCTCGACGACGTGGTACTGGACGCCACGCTCTCGGTGCGCACGCTCGCGCAGGCGGCTGGTGTAGCGCTGCAGGTGGATGAATTCGAAGAGACGCCCATTGTCGGTGACGCCAGCCTGGTACGAGAACTCGTCGTGGTGCTCCTGGACAACGCTGTGAAGTTCACGCCGAACGGCGGCACCGTCCGGGTGAGCGTCCATCCGTTTCCGGCTCCGACCGTCACCATTGAAGACACGGGGCGCGGCATACCCGCCGACCAACTACCGCTCGTGTTCGAGCGCTTCTATCGAGGGGATGCCTCGCGCCCTCGTGCAGGTGGTGCAGGCCTGGGACTTTCAATCGCGCAATGGATCGCCTCTGTACATGGCGCAGATATCTCGCTGGAGTCCGATCCCTCCACGCGGCCCGGAACGAAGGGCACGGTGGTATTTCCAAGAGCAGTGGATATCGCGACTACCTGATCCAAGTGTCATCTTCGTGACAGGTCGTCTGGCTAGCCTATACTCGTGATCGATATCAATTCACAAAGCATACGACGAGCCGGCGGTGTCGTCGCGCTCGTGTTCGTGTCGTCTGTACATCTCGGCGCGCAGCAGCCCGTCACGCGTGCCGATGCGGCGCGTGCTGCCTTCGCCGCGGGAACGCGTGTTGCCTTGGCGCGCGCCGACACGGCCGCAGCGCTCGCGCGACTACTGACCGCAAGGGCGCTCCCGAACCCCGTGCTTTCGGCAAGCTATTCCAAGTCCACGCCTCAGAAGCACGTCACGCTGGACATTCCGGTGTTCGATGCGCTCTGGAACCGGGCCGCGCGCCTGGGTCAGGCCAGTGCGTCGGCGCACGCGTCGCGATTGGTGTTTGCGTCCGAACGTCTTGCGGCCATGGTCGAGGTGGATACCACGTATACGCGCGCCCTCGCCGCACACGCGCGCTTTCGCCTGTCGCGCCAGACAGCCCTGGACGCGGACAGCTTACGCAAGATGACGGAACGACGTCGCGATGCCGGTGATGCGAGCGACCTCGATGTCGATCTCGCCACTGTGGTGGCGGGGCAGCAGACAAACACCACCGCGAACGACTCGCTTTCGTACATGAGCGCGCTGCTGACGGTGCAAACGCTGATGGGAATTCCGGCCGATAGTGTCGCGATCGTCCTTGCGGATTCGCTGGTGCTCACGCCGGCAGACAGCGCGGTCGCTCGTGTGGCGCCGGTTCCGTCCAACATGTTGGCGACACCGTCCATCATGGCGGCCGAGGCAAGCCTGCAGGCCGCGGAGCAAGGGATCGCCCTGCAGAAGCGCAGCGCCATTCCGCTCCCGTCACTGAGTATCGGATTCGAGCAGGGCGACCCTTCCGAACCGGGCATCCTGCCGCTCATCGGATTCGCCGTCCCGCTCCCTTTTTTCAATCGCAATCAAGGCCCCATCGCCGAAGCATCCGCGGAACGGGATCGGGCGCGGGTGCAGCTCACCGCCGCGCGGCTCGAAGCGCGGCAACGGCTCGTCGAGGGGACCAGGGAACGTGACGCCCTGCTCGCGAAACTCGTGCGCGATCGAGACCTCGTGGTTCGCGCAGACCGCGTTGCCGCCCGTTCACTCACGGCGTACCGCGAAGGCGCGGCAGCCCTACCCGCCGTGCTCGAAGCCCGCCGTAGCGCGCGCGAAGTATTGGGGCAGTACATCGATGATCTCGCCGCGCTGCTGACGGTCAACACGGAACTGCGCGCGCTCACTCAGACGGTACAAGTACCATGATCCATTCGACGTGCAGCCCAATGAAGGGCAGGCCGGCCTCCCGGCGTTTCGGCCTGGTGGCTCGCCTGAGTTTCATGCTCGCGCTCACCGTGCTCGGCGCCGGTTGCAAGGCCAAGCAGGACGCAGCCGAAGCAGCGACCGCCAGGCCGCAGGTAGCGGCGAGTACTGTCACGGCGAACGTCGAGCCTTTCACTCGCACCATATCGGCCATTGGCAGCGTCGTCTCGCGGCCAGGAAAGTACGCGGCCCTGAGTGCGCCGTCGGCCACGCGGATCTCGAAGGTCTTTGTATCCGCTGGACAGCGCGTGGAGGCCAATCAGCCACTCGTGGAATTCGAGCAGAGTGCATTCGCCGCCGGCGCCGCTGCGGCGCAGGCAGCCCTCACGGCCGCGGAGCGCAACGATGAACGTGCGCAGCGACTCTCCAATGAAGGCATCGTACCGCGCAAGGATGCTGAGCAGGCCGCGGCCGATCTCGCCAAGGCGCGGACGGAAGCAGTGAATGCACAACGCTCGCTTCAGCTGTCGGTCCTTCGGTCGCCCGTACGTGGCGTAGTCACGCGAATGTCGGCGGTGCTGGGCGCGTCGGCGGATGCGGGACAGGTGCTCGTGGAGGTTGCCGACCCATCTGCGTTTGACGTGGTGCTTTCGCTTGGGCCAACCGATGCGAGTGCGATTCACGTTGGTCGTCGGGTGCACCTTACGGCAGGCGAAAAGACAGGGGGCGACCCACTGGGCGACGGTATGGTCGCATCTGTCGGTGCCTCGGTGGACACCACATCCCGTTCGGTCGCGGTTCGTGTGAGCGTCACGTCGCCCGCGCGGACGCTTCGGCTGGGCGAGAGTGTTTACGGCGACATCGCGGTGGAGACCCGCCCGAACGCCGTCGTGATACCCGTTGCTGCCCTGATTCCTGGAGACGAAGCTGGCAGTTACAAGGTATTCGTGGTGGACAAGGCCGGCGTGGCGCACGCAACCGACGTGAAGATTGGCGGACGTACATCCACGAAAGTGGAGATCGTTGATGGTCTGTCAGGAGGCGAGGCAGTCGTGACCCAGGGCGCGTTCGCGATGCAGGACAGCGCGAAAGTGTCCAAGACCGTGCCCGTGAAACCGTGAGCGAGCCTGCGTTGAACGAACGTGGCGGCCGCTTTACGCTCGCGGGTGCCGTCGCAAGCCAACGACGGTTCGTCTACCTCGTCGTTGCATTGCTCTGCGCGGCCGGAATCTGGGCCGGTTTTACGCTGCCGTCAGCGATCTATCCGGAGCTGCAGTTCTCGCGCATCACCATCGTGGCGCAGGGTTCGGCACTCGGCGCGCGTCAGGTGGTGTTTGCCATCTCGCAGCCCCTGGAAGAAGCGGTCAGCGTCATCCCTGGCGTGACACGCGTACAATCGCGGTCAATTCGCGGCGCGAGCGAAATCTCTGTGACGTTCTCGCCGAGTACCGACATGGCGTATGCGCTCCAGCAGACGCAGGCGCGGGTGAATCAGCTGCGTGGCCAGCTGCCCGCCGATCTGGACATCGAGGTCGAACGCCTCGCGCCAAGCCTCTTTCCCATCATTTCCTACAACCTGGAAGGCGGATCGCCGGCGACACTGTACGACATCGCGCGGTACCAGATCCGACCGGTGATGTCGCGCATTCCCGGGGTTGGCCGTGTGGATGTGCAGGCGTCGGATGTGCGCGAAATCGAAGTCGTCGCAGACCCCGTTCGTCTGGCGGAACAAGGGCTGTCGTATGACGATATCGCTGGGGCGATCAAGGCGTCTACGGCGGCGAACGCCGTGGGGCGCGTGGCGCAGGACTACAAGCAGTATCTCGTCGTTACGGCGCAGGAGGCGACTTCCATCGACGACATCGGAAACGTCGTCGTGGGCAAGGGGTTGCGCGTTCGGGACATCGCGTCGGTGGAGATGGGGACGGAGGATCACGTTCGCATCATTGCCGGCGACGGAAAGCCGGCCGCCCTGCTCAACATCACGCGACAGGTGGGAGGCAACACGCTGACCATCGCGGACAGCCTCAAGAAGGCCGCGGAAACGATTCGGAAGACGCTGCCGGCTGGGGTGACGCTCACGCCGCTGTATGACCAGGCATCGCTGGTAAGTGACGCCACGACCTCGGTGCGCGATGCCATGATCATCGGTGCGCTGCTGGCTGTCGTCATTCTGTTCATTTTCCTCCGCAAGGGCCGTATTACGGCGATCAGTGCGGCGTCTATCCCGCTCACGCTGACCATTACGGTATTCGTGATGTCGCTCGTGGGGCAGACGTTCAATTTGATGACGCTGGGTGCGATGGCCATCGCGATCGGCATCGTCATCGATGATGCCGTGGTGATCAGCGAGAATATTGTCCGGCATCTGGGCTTCACCCCGGATCGCGCCCGCGCCATTCGTGAAGCAGTGCAGGAATTGATCATTCCCGTCACGACGTCCACCATCACCACGGTGGTCGTGTTCCTTCCGCTGCGGCTGCTCGAGGGCGTTGTCGGCCAATTCTTCGCCGCGCTGTCCATCACGCTGACCATCGCGGTCCTCATCTCGCTGATCCTGGCGGTCACGATCATTCCCCTCCTTGCGGAGGCGTTCCTCACGGCCGAGTCGGTGGACGTGGACGCGCCGGCCGGCGCTGTGCCCGTCGAAAAGAAGGGCGTGCTCGCCGGTATCGGCAGGGGTATCGATGCACTGTCCGATCGCTATCAACGATCACTTGCCGGCGCGCTCCATCACACGCGCCTCATGCTCGCCGGCGCCGTGCTGTTCATTGTCGCCGGTGTTGTGGCGTACAAGTTCGTGCCCACCGGCTTCCTGCCGGAGATTGACGAAAGCGCATTCGTGCTCGACTACTGGAGCCCGGGTGGCACGGCGCTGGTGGAGACGGACCGTCAGCTCCACATCATTGAAGACATCCTGCTGAAGACGCCGGAAATCGAAGGCATCTCCCGCCGGACCGGCGCGGAGCTTGGCTTGTTCGCCACCGAGCAGAATCGCGGTGATATGGTGGTGCGGTTGAAGCCGCAGAGCCAGCGTGGCCGGTCAACCGAGGAAGTCATCAGCGAAGTGCGTGGCAAGATCGCCTCGGCGACACCACGCATTCGCGTGGAGTTCGTGCAGATTCTGAGCGACGTCATCAACGATCTGGCCGGCGCCGCGCGCCCCGTCGAGATCCGGTTGTTCGGCTCCGACCTCAATGCGCTCGAGGCCTACGCCAAGTCACTCGAACCCAAGCTTTCGAAGATCGAGGGCGTCGAGGATTTCTTCAACGGCGTGGCCGAACCGGCGCCAGAAATGTTGATGCAGATCAACACGGCGGAAGCAAACCGCATCGGACTCACGCCCGAGCAGGTTGGCGCTTCCGTAAGTGGAGCGCTGCTCGGCGTGCAGGCAGGCCAGGTTCGCTTGCAGGACCGGTCAATCAACGTTCGCGTGCGCGCGCCGGACGCGGTGCGATTGGATGCGTTGCGGCTCGGGGCGTTGCCTGTGGTGATTCCGGCAAGTCGCACAACCGCGCCCTTGTCCGCCATGGCGACGTTTGAGCCGTCCGAGACACGTTCGTCCTTCACGCGGCAGAATCAGCAGCAAGTGATCACGCTTACCTCGGACGTGACGACCTCGCTCGGCGCCGTCATGGGCGAGGTGGATGCGGTTCTGGCAGAGCATCCTGCTCCGGCAGGCATTCGCATGGAGGTGGGCGGACAGTCCGCGGGCCAGAAGGCAGCGTTTCGGTCGCTGCTCATGGTGCTGGCCCTGGCCATCGCGGCCGTCGTCGGCGTCATGGTGCTGCAGTTCCGGTCGTTCGTGGAGCCGCTGGTGGTATTGACCGCTGCGCCCATTTCATTCGTGGGCGCGATGACTTTGCTACTCGTCACGGGCACGCCGTTGAACGTATCGTCGTTCATGGGGCTGATCCTGCTCGTGGGGCTGATCGTGAAGAACGGCATCATTCTGCTCGATTTCACGCACCACTACATGCTCACGGAAGGCGAGACGCTGGAGCCCGCGTTGCTCGAGGCGGGACGCGTGCGGCTGCGGCCGATTCTGATGACCACGTTGTGCACGCTGTTCGGACTCCTGCCACTCGCGCTCGGGCTTGGCGCCGGCAGCGAGATGCAGCGGCCGCTGGCACTTGCCGTGATTGGAGGGCTGGCGTTGTCTACGCCAATCACGCTGTACCTGGTTCCCACGTTTCTCATTGCCGTGAGAGGTCGTGACTACTCGCTTGGCGGCTCCGCAAAACGCGAACGGCCGGCTGCCATGGCGACATTGAATGCCACGGCAGCGCGGCCGTCGTCCTGAAGAGAGACCTACGCCGTGCTCCTCGGTTCGACTGGGCGGAGTGCTACTTGTGTGATTTGCCGTCGAACAGCTTGAGGTACTCGCCGTATCCCTCCGAGGCCAGGTTCTTCACCGGGATAAAGCGCA
Source organism: bacterium (assembly GCA_040003455.1). Classification (GTDB taxonomy): domain Bacteria; phylum Gemmatimonadota; class Gemmatimonadetes; order Gemmatimonadales; family Gemmatimonadaceae; genus AG11. The sequence continues at coordinate 31,021 of JBDUCM010000041.1, read as the reverse complement.
TGGATGCCGAATTCATGCAATAGCGCATGCCCGTCGGCTTGGGGCCGTCATCGAAAAGATGGCCGAGGTGCGAGTCGGCGTGCGCTGAACGGACTTCCGTGCGCGTCATGAGCAGGGACTTGTCCGTCTTGGTCTTCACGTTTTCCGCTACAAGTGGCCGCGTGAAACTTGGCCAACCGGTGCCTGACTCAAACTTGTCCCTGGAGCTGAACAGGGGCTCGCCTGAGACGACGTCCACATAGATGCCGTCCTCGTGATTGTCCCAGTATTCGTTCGCGAACGGGCGCTCGGTTGCTTCGTGCTGCGTCACTTCAAACTGCGTGGGCGACAGCTTCTTCTTGAGGTCACCTTCGCTGGGCTTCTTGAATGCATCCACCTTGTATTCTCCCTTGGTCATAGCGGGCGATTGCGCCACCGCGCGGCCGCCGCCTGCGGAGGAGGCAACAGCGATCAGCGCAAGCAGCAGCGCGCGTGAGTTACTGACAAACGACGTCATTTGGGTTTCCTCGACAAAGGTCGCCGGCGCCGAGACAGGCCGGCCTGCCTATCTAATACTCGCGAGCCAAGCAAACAGTGCCCGGCCGCCTGAAACGTCTCGATGTTTGTACACATTCACCAGTACCTACGCGCCCGGCGGGCGAATGGATGGGTGCCGTGCGGGCGAATCGCGACAGTCATTGGCTGGGGCGGAAGCGCCTACGGTTGAGCCCACTCGTGACGCACGGTAGCTTCAAGCAGTGCCTTTCCCAACGCCTCCCGCGCACGATCCGGCTCCAGACAAGCCGACTATTCTCATCGCCGAAGACAGCCTGGAGCAGCGGTCGCTCTACGTGGCCATCCTCACCGCGGCGGGATATCGCTTGCTGGAAGCGGGCGACGGGGACGAGGCCGTGGCAATCGCGCGCGCGGAGCGCCCGGGGCTGATCCTCATGGACGTGACGATGCCAGGCACCAGCGGCTGGAACGCCGTGCGCGAACTCAAGGAAGACATCGCGACCGCCGACATACCGATCATCGTTGTCACCGGGCTCGTGGGAAGCTGGGACCGGGACGCGTCTCTGGCCGCAGGTGCGGACGAGCACCTCGCAAAGCCGGTGGGGCCAGCGCTCCTGCTCGAGGAAGTGCGCAAATTCCTTCGGCGGTGATCACCGGACATCTGGGGATCGCGGGAGCACTGCGCGGCGCAGTGCGTCGTCCGCCCAGCACCGAGCTCCTCCTGGCGCTCCTGGCCGCTTCGGTGGCGCCAGACATTCTCGACGTAGCGTACGCAATCACCGGTTTCTGCAATCCGTTCGGGCTGTTCTCCCACACCGTTCCGGCCGTCGCGCTGGAGGCAGCAGTCATCGGCGGAGTCGCGTTCCTTGCCACGGAGTCCGTAGCGACGGCTGCGCTGTTCGTGACCGTTGTTGGCGTGCACGTGTTTGGCGACTTGATCACAGGCCACAAACTATTCTGGCCGGGTGGCGAACTCGTCGGCGTACATCTGTACACCCGCGCAGTCCTGGATTGGATGCTGGAAACGCCCATTGCCCTGGCTGGGTGGTGGATGCTGCGACGATCGGGGGGCGCGCCACGATGGGCCGCGAGCACAATGGCGGCCCTCGCTCTGGTGATTGGTCAGACCGGATTCGACTACTACGCGTTCACCCACATTCGCGGGGTGAAGCCGAATGCGTGCTCGCAGGAGACGCCGGCATTGTCGTGAGCCCCGTCGCACCACTGGTTGCGGGCAGATGAGGGCGCCATGTTAGGCTTGTCATTCCTTTCCCGATCTCGAGAACATGCTGCTGCGCTTCCTCGCGCGCGATGGTGACGTTGCCGAACTGCCGCACCACCGCTTTCGGTGGCGCGGGGACGGTGTTTCGCGCATCGAGGGGTTGAGCGATGCGGTCTTCGGCTTCGCCATCACCCTGCTGGTCGTTTCCCTGGAAGTCCCGAAAAACACACACGACCTGCTCGCACTTGGGCGCGGCTTCATTCCGTTCGTCGCCAGCTTCTTTGTCCTGTTCAATATCTGGCGACTTCAATTCGCCTTTTTTCGTCGCTACGGCCTGGAAGACAAGCGAACGGAATTGCTTACCGGCGCACTCCTGGTCATGGTCCTGTTCTTCGTGTACCCACTCAAGTTCCTGTTCACGGTGCTCGGCAATGCCGTGATGACACGGGACTTCGAGACGCTGAAGGCGAGCATGCGTATCGACGACATTCCGGACGTGCTCGGACTGTACGCGCTGGGTATGCTCGGCCTTTTCACCGTGTTCATCCTGCTCTACCGCCACGCGTACAACAAGAGAGATCAACTACAGTTGAACGAACTGGAGACATTCGACACCATGGCGATGATCCGGAAAACGCAGCGTGGCGCGCTGATCCCCGTGATGATTCTGGTGTGGAGTGGCGCGCAGATGATCATCAGCGACCATATGAAAGCGCGTGACAATGTCTGGGAGACGGTGTATTTCGCAGGGTGCGCAGCTATCATCGCGACTGCCGTGTCGCAGCGCATCTTCATCCGATCGCTCGTGCGGGACCGAGCAGCGATCGCCGCAACAGTGCTCGATCCTGAAACATTCGATCCGGACCCCCAGCGCCCCGCTCCTACCCTGCTCGACCCTGGCCAATGATGAACAGCGACGACGATCCCCTTTCGGCCTTCGAACTGCCTCCGGACCTGATGAGCTCAACTTTTGAGCACGCCATCAGCGACGACGCGAGTGCGACCCACGAGCGCGGCCACGCGGTGGCGGCGGCCCTGCAGCGCGCGCTCAAGGGCAGCCTCGTGGAATATGGCTTTCCGGGCATCGTCACGGCGCACTTGAAGTCGGGCGCGGTCGCGCGCTGCGGCGGTCCGTCCATTGGCTGGATGATCGATCTGGAGCAAAAACCCGGCTCGCCCGTCATCACCCTGGACGTCGCGATCGCCGATGACGAATCCGACCCGAAGAAGGTGGCCGAGGTGCTGGCCAAGGCGCTGAAGAAATTCTAGTTCGGCGCTACAGCCTCGCCGTCACCCGCCGCTCCCCTTCGTCGCGCTGTCCCAGGAACTCTCCAATGGCCGCGAGCGACGCGATGTTGTCGCAGAAGATCTTGAACGAGGCAAGCAGCGGGACCGCCAGAAACGCACCCGCCACCCCCCAGATCCAGAAGAAGAACGCGAGGCCAATGAAGATGGCCACCGGATTCAACGTGAGGCGATGTCCCTGCAGCAACGGCGTCACCACGTTCGCCTGAAGCAGGTTGATGGCAAGAAAACTCCCCGGTACCAGGAGCGCCCTGCCCACCTCGGGAAAGGTGCTCAGCCCGGCCATCGTCAGTACCACGATGGCCGTGAGTGCGCCGAGGTACGGGACGAATTCCAGGCAGGCAACCAGCACGCCCCAGAGCAGCACGTTCGGCATGCCGATCAGCCACAAGACCCCCGCCACCACAGCACCTTCGATCACGTTAATGACCAGTGCCGTGGTGAGATAGGCGGAAACCGCCGCCTCGGTCGCCCGGGCCATCTCCACCGCCTTCACCTTGTCGTCGAAGTGCGGGAGTACCTTGATGAGCTTCTGGAGAAAGAGGTCTCCACCGGCCAGCAGGAAGTAGAGGAGGATGAACACCTCGAGCATTCCCGTGATCAATCGCGAGGTGGTACCGAACAGGCGCGATGAGATGCTCGGACCGGACTGCACCACGACCTCGGGTCCCCGGCGCGGACGTCCATTCAGCGAATCGACGGGCTGGGCACCGACGGAGTTTGCGGCCTGTTCCACATTTTTCGACACCTGCTGCATGGGCCGAATGATCTTCCGCAGCTTGAGTTGTGCACGCGAGAAGCTCTGCGGCGCAGTGGCGGCCCAACCCTGCGCCGGCCCCGACAGCTCATATACGGCGCCCGCAACCCCCGCGATCAGCATAAGCACCACCAATGCCGCACCCAACGCCGGCTTGATCCAGAAACGCGCCAGGAAACGAATGACGGGACTCAACAACGAATTCAGTAGAAGCGAGAAGGTGATGGGAATGAGGAACACGCGCGCAAAGTACAGCGTGTAGAGCAACGCCATTGCCGTCAGGAGCGTCGCTTCGATCGATCGGCTTCTGGGCCGATCAATCGCCTCTTTCGTGAGTTCCAGATTCGGCGGGTCGGCGTTGGGCTCTACTGGCGGAGTCACAACGGGGTGATGCTCAGAGCGCGGGTTGGCTGTCATGGCGCCAATCATCTATGCACGATGCTTGCCGCCCAGCCCGCTCCTGCCTTTTTCGCGTTGGGTCGGCGAACGGATGCGGGCTTGTAGTCGTGCACCGCGCCGGGCAGCTTTCGATGCCGCACTCGCCCACAACTTTGACTGTGATGCTCGGCCCCCTCAGCCGCGGACGCGACCATGGAAAAAATAGTGCTGGCCGACAAGCTCGCCCTGTTCTCGGAACACTGGCAGCCCAGGATCATCGGCGAACTGAACGGACAGCAGGTCAAACTGGCGAAATTCCAGGGGGCCTTCGATTGGCATCATCACGAACACGAAGACGAACTTTTCCTCGTCTTGCGGGGCACCTTTCGCATGGAGCTGCGCGACCAGTCCGTGGCCCTCTCAGAAGGCGATATGTTCATCGTCCCGCGTGGCGTGGAACACCGGCCGGTGGCCGACGAGGAATGCTCGGTCATGCTGTTCGAACCCGCATCCACCCTGAATACCGGCAACGTGCGCACGGACCGCACAATCGACCAGCTCGAGCGTCTGTAACCGTATGACACTCAAGCTCTACCTGCTGCGCCACGGCCAGACCGCGTCGAGCCGTGCCAACGTGTTCTGCGGTCGAGGCCTGGATCCGGCGCTCACCGACGAAGGCCTACTGATGGCGGAGGCTTTTGCCGCCGCATATCGGGACGAGGCGTGGACCGCGATCTATGCCAGCCCGCTCCAGCGAGCGATCGCTACCGCTACCCCGCTCGCCACGGCAAAGGGCCTGCGTGTGGAACAACGGGACGAACTCGCGGAGCTCGACTACGGGGCCTGGGACGGATTTTCGGCCGATATCGTCGCCAGGGATTGGCACGACGAGCATGAGCGGTGGACAGCGGACCCCGCCTGGAATCCCCCGACGAGGGGAGAAACCGCGATTGCCCTCGCGCAACGCATGACGAATGTGATCGAAGAGATCACCGATGCGCACCTGGACGGAAATGTCCTTGTGGTATCCCACAAGGCCTCCATCCGGGTGCTGCTCTGCGCTTTGCTCGGCGTGGACGTTGGGCGCTTCCGGTACCGCTTCGGATGTCCGGTCGGCTCGGTGTCCATCGTGAGCTTTGGCGCGCATGGGCCACTCGCGGAAGCCGTAGCCGATCGCTCGCATCTGGACGCCCGCCTGCGAGGTCTGGACGGCACCTGACGGGGCGGTCGTCTCGTTACATCACCGTGAGCTACCGGCCACCCTGTCGTTGCAGAGCAGCACCACCCTTCGTGGACTCTCACCGCGGGTACACGATGCGCTCCACACTCTATCACGAGATCGAAGTCGCCGACGACTCGGCAACCTTGTATCTGTCCGGCGTGCTCACGGCAGCGGACGCCTTCAATCTGAGCCGAGTCTGCATCGAATTGCCTGAGCGCGTGCACACACTGCGGCTCGACCTGCACGGTGTCGCGACGGTGGAGGACGATGCCATGCAGGCCATTCGGGGAGTGCTCCGCTACTGGCGGGAATCGCGCGGCGGCAGCTTTCGTCTCTCGTTTGCGACGGATCGCATCGTGGCCACCTATGGGGAGGGGCGCTTCGCGGCGTCCGCGCTCCAGCGCCGTACGGCCACCACCCGCGCGACATCCCTCCCGGGATTGCGCATTGCAACGGTCCAGGCCGGCACTCCCTAGCATCGCACCCGCCTGCCGACTAGCTTCGCGAAACTATCAATAACCACTTGGCGAGGCATGAATGGCGACAAAACTGGACAAGGCGATCAAGCGTGAACTGGTGCTCGGCGACAAGACGTACACCATCACGATCGCTCCCGATGGCTTGAAGGCGGTGGAAAAGGGCAAGCGCAATGGGCGCGAGCTCACCTGGGACACGATCATCAACGGCGACTCGGCACCGTCGGCCTGACCAGCGCGGTGCTGATCATGCGCCGCGCCGTTCTTCCCGTAGCGCTCCTGCTCGCGGCCCAGTCTGCCCGTGCGCAGGACGCGCGTCCCACGTTCAGTGTCGGAACCGCAACGGCTGCGCGCGGCACGTCAGCCATGGGTGCCATCGTTGTGCCCGCCGGTTCGGACTCGGGCTTGCGCATGCCGGTCGCCGTCATCCACGGTGGCAAGCCCGGGCCAGTCGTCGCTTTCGTGGCTGGGGCCCACGGCACCGAGTACGCGTCCATCATCGCGCTCCAGCGTCTCATTCCGCGCATCGATGCAAAGCGGTTGAGCGGCACCGTCATCATTGCGCCGCTGCTCAACGTCGCCTCGTTCGAGACGATGACGCCGCACGTGAATCCCGTGGACAAGAAGGGCATGAATGGGGTGTATCCGGGCGATTCGGCCGGCACACAATCGCAACGCGCGCTCGCGCTGGTCACGCGCGAAATTGTCGTTCCGTCGGATTACGTGGTCGATCTCCACGGCGGCGACATCGACGAAGACCTGCGACCCTACAGCTATTGGTTCCGAGGTGGGCGCCCTGCGCAGGATTCCGTCAGCCGGGCCTTGGTCATGGCATTTGGCCTGGACCACGTCTTCGTCACGGATGTGAATCCCACAGCGCCAAATGCCGGACGGACCCTCTCTACGCAGGCACTCGTGCGTGGCAAGCCGGTGGTGGTCGCGGAGGCTGGGAGGAGCGGCGTCGTGACGAACGAGGATGTCACGCTGCTCATCGACGGATCGCTGAATGTGCTCGGCGCGTTGAAGATGATTGATCGCGTACCCCATCCCGCGAAGCACACGACGTGGCTGGGTAGCGCTGGGAAGGTCGGCGGCAACTGGAGCGCGCGCGTCGCCGCCGACTCAGCCGGCGTGTTCATCGCGACGGCCCGGCGGGATCAACGCGTGAAGAAGGGCGACACCGTCGGATACACCACCGATTATCTTGGCCGTCGCACCGCTGAGATCACGTCCCCAATCGATGGCCTGATCACGTTCATTCGCGGCGTACCGTCGATGTGGCCGAAAGCAACGCTGGTGAATGTCGCGCCAATTCTGTCCGCGCCACCCGCCTGGATTGCGCCGTAGCGCGTTCGCCGACCATACTCCCGCGCGGTAACGCCCTGGAATTCACCGCCGCGAAAACGCGCGCCACCACGTTCCCGTGACACACCAATGAAGGTTCTCGTTGTCGATGTCGGTGGAACGCATGTAAAGCTCCTCGTGAGTGGACGCCGCGTGCCCATCAAGCTGGCTTCCGGCCCGGAGTTGACGCCCAGGGACATGGTGCGCGCCGTGCTCGAGGCCACCGCGGATTGGACGTATGACGTCGTTTCCATTGGCTATCCGGGCCCGGTGAAGAACGACAAGCCGGTGCAGGAGCCGGCGAACCTTGGCAAGGGATGGGTCGGCTTCAACTATGCCAAGGCCTTCAAGCGGCCCATCCACATCGTCAACGACGCCGCCATGCAGGCGTTCGGCAGCTATGAGGGCGGGCGGATGCTCTTTCTCGGCCTCGGGACCGGCCTTGGCGCCGCGCTGGTGTGGGATGGCATCGTCGTCCCCCTGGAGTTGGCGCACCTGCCGTATCAGAAAGGGCTGTCCTACGAGGAGTATCTCGGCGTTGCCGCCATCAAGCGGCTCGGCAAGAAGAAGTGGCTACATCACGTGCGCCATGTCGTCGAACTCTTCAGCACCGCGTTGAACGCTGACTATGTCGTCCTCGGAGGGGGAAATGCACGACTCGTCGAGGAGCTTCCCCCCAAGGCACGCCTTGGCAGCAACATGCACGCGTTTCGCGGCGGCTACCGCCTGTGGCAGGCTCGCGTGCGCTTGACGTGACGGACGATCGCCTGATTTCGCCAACAGCCGGGCCAGGTGTGGAACCGCGCTGGACGTCGAGTGCCAAGAGCGGCATCGGTACCGCGTTCGACGGACGGAGTCACGTATGGTTCACGCTCTCGCACGGCATCGTGGACGAGGTCTACTATCCGCGCGTCGATACGGCGAACACGCGGGATCTCGGATTTCTCGTGAGCGCCGCTGATGGGTTCTTTTCCGAGGAGAAACGCGATACGACGTGCGCATTGCACCTGCTCGCCCATGGCGTGCCGGGCTATCGACTGGTGAATACCTGCGTACACGGCCGTTACGCGATCGAAAAAACTATCATCACCGATCCCGAACGCGACGTACTGCTCCAGCGGCTCCGCTTTCGCGCCCTCGTTGGCCGCGTCGAGGACTATCGTGTGTTCGCGCTTCTCGCACCGCACATCGGTAACCAGGGGTATGGCAACGACGGCTGGGCCGAAGCGTACAAAGGTGTGCCGATGCTTTTCGCCCGCCGTCGCGAAATTGCGCTCGCGCTTGCATGTGACATCGGCTGGCGTGACATGTCGTGCGGCTATGTCGGTGTGAACGATGGTTGGCGCGAGGTGAAGGCGGCGGGATTTCTTTCGTCCGCGAGCAGGGAAGCGCGCAACGGAAACATCGCGCTCACGGGTGAGGTGGATCTCGCAGCGTGCGCGCGCCCGAGCGCAGACGTGGCCGAGTTCGTGGTGGCGCTGGCGTTCGGACTCGGTGCCGCTGAAGCCGCGCAGCAAGCGCGGATGTCACTACTGTCGCACTTCGATCGTGTGGAGGAATCGTACGTTCGCGGATGGTCGCGCTTTGACGACCATACCATCGGGCCGCGGTCGGCCGACGATGCCGAAAAACAGCCGGAGATCGGACGACAGATGGCCGCAAATGATCTCGCGGGCACCACGCAGGCGCGCGTGTCGTCAGGCGCGCCGCGCGACCACGATCGTCGGCGCTTTTCGCAGAAGGAATTGCCGGAAAGCATCGTCGACCTGTACCGCATGAGCGTATCGGTGCTCGCCGTGCACGAGGACAAGCGCGCGCTTGGGGCGATCATTGCCAGTCTCTCCATTCCGTGGGGAAACACCAAGGGTGATCACGAGCTTGGCGGATATCACCTGGTGTGGCCACGCGACCTGGTGAACAGCGCCGGTGCGCTGATCGCTGCCGGCCATCATCGTCTCGCCCGACGCACGCTCAAATACCTCATGAGCACACAGGAAGCGGATGGTCGATGGGCGCAGAATCTCTGGCTGGATGGTACGCCGTACTGGAACGGCCTCCAGATGGATGAAGTCGCCTTTCCCATCCTGTTCGCGGAGCTGCTGTATCGCGACACCAATCTTGTGGACCTCGATCCGTACCCGATGATCCGCCGCGCAGCGGGCTTTCTCGTGCGCAACGGCCCCGTCACTGGGCAGGATCGGTGGGAGGAAGACGGTGGCTACTCGGTGTACGCGCTTGCCGTGCAAATCTCCGCACTACTGGTTGCCGCGGAATATGCAGACCGCGCAGGCGAGCCGGTGGTCGCCCAGACGCTGCGTGATACCGCCGACGCATGGAATGCACGTATCGAGGAATGGACCTACGTCCGCGACACAACCCTGGCGCGAGAAGCCGGTGTGGATGGCTACTACGTGCGCGTGGCTCCGGAAGATGTCTGTGATCCCGCGCCGAAGTCGGCAGGATGTGTGCCGATCAAGAACAAGCCCGCGGGGGCCGACTGGGCTCGCTACGACGAGATCGTGAGTGTCGACGCCCTCGCGCTCGTGCGCTTCGGCCTTCGCGAAGCGAACGATCCGCGCATCGTGAACACGGTGAAAGTCATTGACGCAAAGCTGCGGACAGTGACGGCAACCGGCCCGGCATGGTACCGCTACAATCGGGACGGCTATGGCGAACAGGAAGACGGATCGCCATTCGACGGCATCGGTGTGGGGCGGCCCTGGCCGCTGCTGGCCGGAGAGCGCGCACACTACGAACTGGCGGCCGGACGTCCCGAAGTCGCCGTGGAATTGCTGGGCGTAATGCGCGCACAGGCGAGTGACGGCGGCATGCTTCCGGAACAAGTATGGGATGGTCCCGATCACCCCGAGTTCGAACTGGTGAATGGGCGCGCCACGGGGAGTGCAATGCCGCTGGTATGGGCCCATGCGGAATACGCCAAGCTCGTACGGTCACTGCACGATGGGCGCATCTTCGACATGCCACACCAGACGTACGAGCGCTACATCAAGGGCGGCGTGGCGTGCAACGTCACACTGTGTGCTCCCCACAGTCGCGCGTCAAGAATGCCCGCCGGAAACCATCTGCGTATCCAGTCACTGACGGATACTACCGTCCACTGGACCGTGAACAACGGCAACGCCATGGAAGCGCGAAGCACCGATTCCACACTCGGCGCGTGGTTTACCGATCTCGATACCACGCGTTTGCCCGCTGGGGCGACCATCAGGTTTGTCGTGATCCCAACCGCCGTCGGCGGATGGGCCGAGGTCCACGAAGTGGAAGTTGTCGCGTCCTGATTGCCGTCGCCTGGCCTCGAATACAGCGCGGGAGCCACGCGACTACGGCGACAACCTGTTGCTGCGGCCCCTAGTCGAACCGTTGGCGCAACCCGGTGAGCAGCGTGGGGATGAACCCGCCAAACGCGCCATTGCTCATCACGAGCACCACGTCTCCCGGCTGTGCGCCCGCAATGACCTTCTCCACCAACTCTGCCACTTCCGGTGTCGCCTCGGCCGCGATGCCCTGTTCGCGAAGTGAGTCCACCACCCGTCCGATGTCGAGTCGTTCGGACTCGGGGACCTTGTCGTGCGGCTCGGGCACGCGAATGGACGCCAACGTTGCGCCGTTGAATGCCGATGTGTACTCGATCTGGTGAATGTTCCGGCGGCTCGTGTTTGACCGCGGTTCGAACACGGCCCAGAGGCGGCGGTCGGGATAGCGCAGGCGAATCGCGATGATGGTCTCGCGCACCGCGGTTGGATGGTGCGCGAAATCGTCGATCACCAACACGCCACCAACCTCGCCGCGAATTTCCTGCCGTCGCTTCACACCCGCGAACGACGCGAACCCCGCGCGAACCTGGTCCGCGCCGAGGCCCAACGCCCGGCTCGCGGCGTACACGCCGACGGCATTTTCGATGTTGTGGTGTCCCGACATCGGCAGCAGGAACTCACCAACCGGCCCGCGCGGCTCGCGAATGTTGAACCGGACACCATCGGCCCCGAACCGCGCGTTTTCGGCGACGTACTCGGCGTTGCCGTGCGCGGCGTAGGTGGCCACGTACGCTTTCGCCGACCGCTGCGCGATGGCTACGGCGTTGGGGTACGACGCGGCGACGGCGAGGAACCCGTTCTCGGGCAGCGTCGCGCAGAACCTGTCATAGGCGGACTCGTAGTGCGCCATGTCGCGATAGATGTCCGCGTGATCAAATTCCACGCTCGTGAGAATCGCGGTGCGCGCGCGGTAGTGCATGAACTTGGGGCCTTTGTCGAAGTACGCCGTGTCGTACTCGTCGCCTTCCACGACCACGAACGGCCCGTTGCCGTTGCGGAAGTTGCCCGTGTAGTTGAGCGTCACGCCGCCAACCAGAAAGGTCGGATCCGTTCCGGCCGACACGAGCACGTGCGACATCAACGCGGACGTCGTCGTCTTGCCGTGCGTCCCGGCCACCACCACGCTGTGCTTGCCCTCGAGCACCAAGGAACCAAACGCCGCGGGGAAACTCATTTGCGGAATGCCGCGCTCGCGCACTGCCGTGGCTTCCACGTTCACCCGCCGGATCACGTTCCCGATGATCACGAGGTCCGGTCGCGCCGCCTCGATGTTGGCGGGTGAATAGGGAGTCATTACATCCACTCCCCACGCCGCGAGCATGTCGCTCATTGGCGGGTAGACGCTTTCGTCGCTTCCCGTCACATCGTAACCCGCGGCCTTGAGCATACCGGCGAACGAACCCATGCCCGTGCCAGCCACGCCGACAAGGTGAATGCGCTTGATGGAACCAGGCGCAATTTCGGAAAGAACGTTGCCGTTGTCGTCGGGCATCTGGATGTCCGCAGGGGGAGATGTGAGGAGAAATCTATCAACAATCCACGACGTCGCCGCGTCGCCGCCTTTCCGGGTGGCCGAGTCCGAAGGCGAACGGTAACTTGAATACCGTCGTCTGGAGTGAGCTCAGCCTTCAACGGAATATCACCACGTCCCGCTCGAGATGGCCGACCTGCGCGACGACACTCCAGTCCCCTGAACGATGCGCGAACTCGATCGCATACGTCGTGCACTCGCAACAGCGGCGGACCGAGGAGAGGGCGTCATGCTTGCCACCGTGCTCGGCGTGCAGGGCTCGGTGTATCGCGGCGCGGGGGCGCGCATGCTTGTCATGGCATCCGGCGAAACCGTTGGCGCAGTGAGCGGCGGCTGCCTCGAGGCCGATATCGTGGCGCGCGCTCCGGATATCCTGGCCGGCAACAGGAACGAGGTCGTGCACTATGACACGCGCGCGGACGACGACGTGGTGCTTGGACTGGGCCTGGGCTGTCAGGGGATCATTGATCTGCTGCTCGAACCACTTCGTGGCGCGTCCCTGCACGACGCCGTCTCGTTCTACGACCGTCTGGCGACTCGCCGAGATCGCGTCACCGTGCTCACGGTTCAACGCATTCGCGACGGCGGTTATCCACTCGGCGCGCGCGCGGTGCTCGACGAACGCGGCATGTTCATCGAGGGCGAGCATGCGTTGCTGGCGCGTGAAGGCGACCTCGCGCGGGAGATCGTCCGACCCGCCATTCCGCTCGTAATCTGCGGCGGCGGAGGCGACGCCATTCCGCTCGTGAGTCTCGCGAAGTCAATGGGTTGGCACGTCACTGTCATCGATCATCGGTCGAGCTTTGCGTCGAACGTGCGATTTCCCCTGGCCGACGTCATCATCAACGCCAACCTCAGTCAGGAACCGGACGCGCTGCGCGGGCGTGTCCTCCTCGACGATCGCACCATGGCTGTGGTGATGGCACATTCTGCCATCCACGACCGTGCCTATCTCCATGTGATGCTCGATGCCGGGGCTTCCTACATTGGAGTGCTCGGGCCGCTACGTCGCACGATGGAACTCCTCGCAGGCCATGCCCTCACGGCGGCGAATACACTGCCGCCTCAGGTGCACGCCCCCGTCGGCCTCGATCTTGGCGCCGAGTCGCCGGAGGAAATCGCCCTGGCGATTGTCGCCGAAGTCGCCGCAGTGAGTGGCGGCCGGGAAGGCGGTTTGCTGCGCGACCGGAGGGGCCCTATTCACGGGAGCGAGAATCGTTCGCCCCTCCCTTGAGCCGCGGCAAAAGCCTGTGGCCATTTTCGCGGCTCAGCCCGATTGACGCCCCAGGCATGAATGGCGCTCCATTAGGATTCATCGGTCAGAATCTCCGAACTTCGTTCACGCAACTACTTCATGACAAGTGTCACTCACGCCGGAGAGACCGCCGCTGATCGCGCGGCCTCGGCAGCGGCGTTCGTCCGGAAATATCGCTGGCTCATCCTCCTCGGCCTCATCACCGCGGCCATCATGGAGGTGCTGGACACCACCATCGTGAACGTCGCGTTGCCCCAAATGGCCGGGAACCTCGGCGCTACGCAGGAAGAGATAGGTTGGGTGGCCACCGGCTACATCCTCTCGAACGTGATCTTCCTGCCCATGACCGCGTTTTTCACCGCGCGGTTCGGGCGACGGAACTACCTCACGTTCTCGATCGTGCTCTTCGTGACCGCGTCATTCTTCTGCGGCACGTCGGGATCACTGCAATCGCTGATCTTCTGGCGCATCGTTCAGGGCGCGGGCGGGGCCGCCCTGCTCTCAACCGCGCAGGCAACGCTTCGGCAGATCTTTCCGCAGGAAGAGCAGGGCCTGGTGCAGGCAGTGTTCATGCTCGGCGTCATCGTTGCGCCAACGCTCGGCCCTACACTCGGGGGTTGGATCACGGACAACTATACGTGGGGCTGGTGCTTCTTCATCAACGTGCCCATCGGCGCGCTAAGTGTCTTCCTCGTGAGCACATTCCTTCAGGACCCGCCGGAATTCGACAAGAAGAAGACCTCGGTGGACTGGTGGGGGATTGGCCTGCTCACTCTTGGCGTTGGCTCCCTGCAATACGTCCTCGAGGAAGGCAATTCCAGGGATTGGTTTGCGGACGCCTGGATTCTCCGGCTGGCCATAGTCGCGGCCGTGAGCATCTCGGCCATGCTGTGGTGGGAATTGTCTCCCCGAAATGAGCATCCGGTGGTGAACCTGCGTGTGTTGCACAATCGGACACTGGCCGCGTCGATATTCCTCTTCATTGCGCTGGGTTTTGGGCTGTATGGCGGCGTGTTTCTGTTTCCGCTCTTCGCGCAGGGCATCCTGCATTTCACACCAACGGAAACCGGTCTCGCCATGCTTCCTGGCGGCCTGGCAACGATGGCCAGCGCGCTCGTCTGCGGAAAGCTGCTGAACGGCAAGGACCCCCTCGTGGATGCACGCATCCTGATCTTCATGGGCGTGACGCTGTTCGCGATCTCCATGTGGAAAATGGGACACCTTACCACCGTCGCTGGCGAGGCCGATGTTCGCGCGGCGCTCATCGTACGCGGCTTCGGACTCGGCCTGCTCTTCGTCCCCATCAACAACGCCGCCTATGGCAGCCTGGAGCCGAGCGAAGCGCAGCAGGCGGCTGGCCTCATCAACCTGTCGCGGCAACTCGGCGGGTCATTCGGCATTGCGTTGCTTGTGAACTACGTGACGAGACACACCCAGTATCATCGTGCCGACCTGGTGAGCGACCTCGTCTCGGGGAACGTGCTCACCGATACTCGGCTCCAGCAACTCACGTCCGGGTTCATGTCACGGGGCCTCGCAATGATCGACGCCAAGCGTGCCGCGTTCTTTGCATTGAATGGGCAGGTGAACCAGCAGGCGTCCATGCTGAGTTTCAATGACGCATGGGTGTTCATCCTGATCGCGTTCGTTGGCGTATCGCCAGCTATCCTGCTGCTGAGGAGGCCCAAGCCAAGCGGCGCTCCCGTAGACGCGCATTAGCGGGGTTTGCTGCACCGAAACCCGTTTCGAACCACGCGTGTACACTGGCAAACAGGTCAGCTCTCATCGTTTGACCAGTCGCTCGCCCACGTTTTGTACCTCATCACCGTCGATCAAGCCGGACAGCCATGTACGAAAGGGCGCGCCGTCTACCGTCGTGGTGTACAGCGACGCTGAGCGCAGGATCCCGTGAGTCTTTCCCGGCGCCGTATACGATCGAAACCACGCGCCGCTTTGCCTGATCTCTGCATAGTCAAGCGACAGACTCTTCGACATTGACGACGTTTTCACGCCAAGCTGCGACATGAACGCGAGTTGAGTTTCGTCTCCCACCATGTTGAATTGCGCATACCGTACCCGCGGGGCAACCCGTGCCGCCTCGGTGTACAATCGCGTGAACGTAAAGTTGATCGAGTCGAGTGAACGGAACGCATCGTCATGTCGCAGGTACTCTGCTGCTCCCCATGATGCGAACAGCGCGGGAACGACTGGCGCGCGATAGCCGCCAGCGCCCTCCCCGAGTTGCACCACACGCGTTCGCGGATAGTGCCGCGCGATCTGCGCGGCAACGACTGGCGATGCAATCGCTCCCGCATCCGTTCCCGCCACAACGACGACACGTGGAGCCCGGAAGTTGGCATACAGCCACTTCAATACGACACGGGTGTTTGCCGAGCCGACGTGCTGAACAGCAAAGCGGCGTGTTACGCCCTTCACACTGTGGACGTCGTAATCCACAGTCCGCGAGCCCAGATGTACGTCGCCCGTGCAATACGACACGAACATCATGGAATAGCCGCGCACAGGATTCAGGGGATTGGAAACGTCGAAGATGCCGAGCCGCAGGGACGCATCATTTCCAAAGTCTGCCGACATGGTGGTCGTTGGCCGTCCTCGCGCGTCGCAATCGATCCCACGCCAACACGCCCCACCCCCGTTCAGGTATATGAGAACTTTCTCAGGAGCCCCGGGCCGCACCCTGAACACGTAACTCGAATCATGAGCGCAGCCAGTGCCTTCACCACCCTCGATGCGATTCCAGCCTTTGCTGAGTCTCGAAAATGGCGTGAGCGTGTCCGGTGTGGTTGTTGGCTTGGTCGCCGCCGCGGGCGCAGCGGCCGGAACGGCGCCGGGAGCGCGTGGCGCGGGCGCCATCGTCCCGCTGGCACACGCCCCGACCGCGAACAGGCCGAGAAGACAGGCCCACACCATCCAACTATCCTTCGTTGCAGGCACTTAACACCATCGTTTTTGTTGTAATCGCACCAAATTCGCGACGTGCCGACAAACGCTCACCCAAAAAAGAGCGTATACCCCTCAGGCACCCTTTTCGACCGCGCCGGTGTCAAACGGCACGTCGATCCGGCTGGCCTCCCTTCCTCCCTCCGCACGATCCGTGTCCCGCCGCATTCTATCTATAGTAGTGGCCGCCCTGCTCGCGGTATTTATCAGCGCGAGTCACGCTGCCGCCCAGGGCGTGGACGTCATCCGTGGCCAGATTGCCGGCCCCGATAACGCTCCCATCGAAAATGCCAACGTCACCGCCACCTCCGTCCAGGGCGGTGTCAATCGATCAGCGCGCACCGACAAGAGCGGTCGCTTTACCATCACCTTCCCGGGAGGGGAAGGCGACTACTTCGTCAACGTCACGGCCATTGGCTTCGCACCGCACCGCTTCGAGGTCAAGCGCACCGCCGATCAGGACATCCTCGTCGCCGACGCGCGCCTCCAGCGTATGGTCATGCTCGACACGGTCAAGGCTGTCGCCGACCGCGCGCGGGTAAATCGCAATGACAAGCCCGCGGACGTCAGCGGCACCGAGCAGACGGTCAACGCATCCGCAGTCAGCGCGGCGCAACAAGGTGACCTCAATGCGATGGCCGCATCCATCCCCGGCGTCACCCCCGTTACTGGCGCCGACGGCGATCCAGCCGGCTTTTCCGTGCTCGGACTCTCCGCCGACCAGAACTCCACCACGCTCAACGGCGCCAACTTCGGCAGCTCGAACATCCCGCGCGACGCGCAGGTCTCGAGCTCGCTGATCACAACGCCATATGACGTGAGCCGAGGCGGATTCAGCGGTGGACAATTCAATATCAATTCCGGTTCGGGTTCCAACTTCATCCGCCGGAGCGGAAGCATCAACTTCGACAGCCCGAGCCTGCAGTGGACCGATCCCACGCAGCGCGCACTCGGCCAGACTTATACCAACGTTTCGCTGGGCGGTTCGCTCTCGGGCCCAATTGTCATGGACAAGGCGTACTACAACGTCTCGTACCAACTCGGCCGCCGCGCGCAGGATCTTCAAACCCTGTACAACACAAGCGCCGATGGCCTCGAGGCAACAGGTGTCTCGGCGGACTCTGTCAATCGCCTCCTCACCATCGCGCAGCAAGCGCACATTCCAACCAGCATCAACGGTGGAATTCCCGGCGACAAGTTGAGCGACCAAGGTCTGGTGTTTGGCAGCCTGAACTACACGCCGCCCAGCTCCACCAGCGGTACCACGTATGGCCTCACCTTCAACGGCAGCTGGAACAAGCAGACGCCGGTAGGCCAGCTCACGTCTGAGCTCCCCGCACACAGCGGTGACCGCACCAATTACAGCGGCGGCGTCCAGGGCCGGCATACGGCCTACATCAACAATCTCTTCCTGAGCGAGACCACCGTTGGCGTAAATGGTAGCCGGAACTACGGCACGCCGTACACTCTGCTTCCCAACGGCAGCGTGTTGGTCAACTCCACCTTCGCGGATGGAACGAGTGGCGTGCGCAACCTGAGCTTTGGCGGCAACTCCAGCCTGAGCACGAAGGCCAGCAACGTCTCGTTCAGCGGCATCAACCAGGTCTCCTGGTTCAGCAAGGACAACAAGCACCGCCTCAAGCTTGCCACGGAGCTCAATCAGTACCAGTACGAGCAAGACCAGACCAGCAACGCGCTGGGAACGTTCTTCTTCAATTCGCTGTCGGACCTTCAAGCCAACGTACCGGCGTACTATTCGCGCCAGCTTTCGCCACGCCTGCAGAGCGCAGGCGAGACGGTCGGTGCCATCTCGCTCGGTGATTCGTACAAGCGGAGCAGCGACCTTCAGTTCCAGTATGGACTGCGCGTCGACGGCAATCACTTCACCACCGCACCAACGTACAACGCCGACGTGCAGTCCATTTACGGCGTGCGCAACGACTTCGTCCCCAACCGCCTCTACCTGAGCCCCCGACTGGGATTCTCGTGGACATATGGAGACTCACCGCAGGTCGCGGCATTCGACGGTGCCGTGCGCGGGCCGCGCGCTGTGGTCCGTGGCGGTGTCGGCGTTTTCCAGAACACACCGCAAGCATCGCAAGTCGGTGGCGCCATCGATAACACTGGCCTCGCGAGCGGCGTGCAGCAGTTGAATTGCGTCGGCCCCGCCGCACCAATTCCGCAGTGGGATCAGTACATCACCAACCCCGCGAGCATCCCGACCACGTGTGCCAACGGCTCATCAGGCACCGTGTTCGCCAGCAACGTCCCGAATGTCACGTTGTTCTCTACGGACTACAGGGAACGCCAGAGTATTCGCGGCAATCTCCAGTGGAACGGGCCGATCTTCAACAACCGCTTCAATGCCACCGTTGATGCGACCTACAGCGTCAACAACAACCAGAGCAGCTTCGTCGACCTCAACTTCGCGCCGACAGTTCGCTTCTCGCTCGCCGACGAGGCCGGCCGGCCGGTCTACGCCAATCCGTCCAGCATCGTGCCCGCCACCGGCGCGATCGCGTCGCGCGACGCGCGCGTGAGCCAACTGTTCTCCCGCGTGAGTCAACTGCGCTCTGATCTCCGCAGCGACAGCAAGCAGCTTCGCTTCTCGCTCTTCCCCACAGACTTCAGCAGCAACTTCAGCTGGTCCGCCTCGTATGTGTTCGCTGACAACCGCGAACAGTCGCGTGGTTTCAACAGCACCGTCGGCAATCCGCAACTCGTGGAATGGACGCGCAGCTCGTTCGACACGCGTCACCAGGTCACCTACAACCTGAACTACAATTTCTTCGACGCCGTTCGCGTCAACTGGTCGGGCCGCTTCGCCAGCGGCAGCACGTTCACGCCAAGCATCTCGGGCGACGTCAACGGCGACGGCTACTCCAACGACCGCGCGTACGTCTTCAATCCCGCGTCCGCATCCGACCCGGTACTTGCCGCCGCGATGAAGGATCTGCTCGCGAATGGATCCGGGCCAGCCAAGGACTGCCTTGCGTCGCAGCTCGGCAAGCTCGCGGAGCGCAACAGTTGCCAGGGTCCGTGGACGTCCAGCGCGAACATGAGCATCTCCTTCAATCCGATGAAGGTGAAGATGCCGCAGCGCGCCACGCTCAGCTTTGCCGTCAGCAATCCACTCGGGGCGGCCGACCTGATTTTGCACGGCAACAACAACCTGCGCGGTTGGGGGCAGACCAGCTTCAGCGATCCCACCCTCCTCTATGTGAAGGGTTTCGATCCGCAGACCAATCGCTACAAGTACGAAGTAAATCCGCGCTTCGGCAGCACCAACCCAACCTTCCAGTCATTCCGGTCGCCCGTCACCCTCACCATGCAGATTCGCGTGGACGTGGGCCCCACCCGCGAACGTCAGGTCCTCACGCAACAGCTCGATCGCGGACGTGGACGTGATGGGCAGAAGACGCCGGAGCCCATGCTCAAGGCGATGTACGGCACCGGCGGCGTGCTCAACCCAATGGCACAACTGCTTCGTCAGGGCGACACGCTCGAGCTCACGGGTCCCCAGGCAGACTCGCTTGCCAGCATGAACCGCTCATATACCATTCGGCTGGACAGTATCTGGACGCCCGTGGCTCGCGAATTCGCGAACCTGCCCGAGAAGTACGACCAGGGTGCGGCGTACGATCGCTACAAGGGCGCGCGTGAAGCGTCGGTGGACCTGCTGATCAAGTTGGCACCAGCTATCAGCAGCATGCTCACGGACGATCAGAAGCGGAAGATTCCCGCGCTCGTCGCGAGTCATCTCGATGTGCGCTACCTGCAAGGCATTCGTAGCGGGACGCAAGGCAATACCGGCGGGGGCGTATTTATGGGCGGGTTCATGGGCGGAATGGGTGGCGGTGGTCAAACGTTAATTATGAGAGGACCGTGATGCAGTCGATCAAGAACGTTTCGTCGCGAGCGCTGTCAATTGCGCTTGCGGCCGGCAGTGTAGTCACAGCCGCAGGCGCTCAGGCGCCCGCGACAAAGATCACGACCCGCCAATTGGCCGCGCCAACGGCAACGAGCACCGAAGTTCTCGGCTCGCTCGCGGCCGTGCGCCAGCTGCCCAATGGCAGCGTGCTTGTGAACGATCAGGCCAAGCGGCGCGTGCTCTTGCTCGACAAGGAGCTGAAGCTCGTCGGTGTCGTGGCCGATTCCACGCCGGACACGCACGCCGCATACGGCGCGCGTCCGGGCGGGCTGCTTGCCTACCGCGGTGATAGCACGCTGTTCGTGGATCCCGCGTCGCTGTCCATGCTCGTCATCGATCCGAGCGGCAAGATCGTCCGTCCCATCGCGGCGCCCCGTCCGAACGACGTGCAGTTCCTCACCGGTGGCGCGTTTGGAAATCCGGGTTTCGATACCAAGGGACGCCTCGTCTACGCGATGCGCGACAACGGCATGCGTGGCATGCGGCCGCCCGAGCCAGGCAAGCCGTTCGTCATGCCGACTCCCCCGGATTCCGCCGCCGTCGTCCGCTTTGACCTCGCGGCGCGCAAGCTCGACACGCTCGGCTTCTACAAGATCCCGAAGCTGAACATCTCCATGACGCAGGACGATCGTGGTGCCATGCGTGCATCCGTCACCATGAACCCACTCCCCGTGGTGGACGAATGGGTCGTGCTCAGCGACGGCACCGTCGCCATCGTGCGCGGCCAGGACTATCACGTTGATCTCTACGGTGCCGATGGCAAGACATCGGCGCCAAAGATTCCGTACGAGTGGCAGCGCATGACGGACGACGACAAGACCAAGTTCCTCGACTCAAGCAAGGCTGCCATCGAGAAGGTGCGTGCCAGTGTTGCCAGCGGAGCGACATCGCCCCAGCAGGCCATCGGAGCGGCGGGCGGCGGTGCCTTCTCGATGGGCGACGGTGGTGGTGCGCGCCAAATGATCGTCATCGGCGGCGATGGCGGGGGTCGTGGCGGTCCGCCGCCGGCCGGCGCGCCAGCCGGCGCCGCTGGAGGAACCTTTGGCAATGCAGGCTTCACCGTTCCGCCGGTCAGCATGGTGCCGATCTCTGAACTGCCGGACTACAAGCCGGTATTCGGCCAAAATGCCGTGCGCGCCGACATGGATGATCACATCTGGGTGCGCACCATCCTCACGAAGCCCACCACGGGCGGCGCGATCTACGAAGTGCTCAACAAGGAAGGAAATCTCGTTGATCGCGTGCAGATTCCCGTTGGCACCACCATCGCCGGCTTCGGCGCCGGCGGGGTGATATACCTGGGATTCCGCGACGCAGCGGGCATCCACGTGCAGCGGGCCCTGTCGAAGTAGGTCGCCTTCGCTCCACGAGCGGAAGAGAACACACAGAAGGGGCTGGCTCCATCGGAGCCAGCCCCTTTGTGTTACGCCGAAAGTTCGTCGCGCCGAACCAGCCGATACCCGCGTCCCCGCAACGTCTCGATCGCCACGTCCTGGCTACGGCGCAGCTTTCGTCGCACGTAGCTGATGTATACCTCCACACGATTCGTGCGCGTCTTCTGGTTGTCGCCCGCCCACACGAAGTCGTGCAGTGTATCATGTCCAACGAACTCGCCAGCGCGACGCCACAGGCAGTCCAGTACCGCAAGTTCACGCGGAGCAAACGCCACTTCGTCGCCATCACACCAGACACGCCTGCTGTCGCGATCGTACACAACGTCGCCAATGCGCCGTCGCAACGAGGCATTCTCCGTGCGTGCCCGTCGAGCGGCCGCACCGAGCCGCGCCGAGAAGTGCTCGCCGGAGCAGCGTGATTCAATGGCGTCGTCTACACCCCAGCCAAGCAGTTGCGTGGCGGCATCCTCGCCGGGCACCTCGATGGCGACGATGCCGATGCAAGGCCAACGCCGCCGTAGTGTCAGAAGCGACCGCATGGACGTGACCTCCGACAGTCGTCCGTCCAGCACCAGCATGTCGGGAACAGTGTCCACGTTCTCGAGCTCCATCCACGACGGCAGTTGGGCAACCGTCGTCAGTTCATCGCGAAGAACAAACTCCACTCGCGCTCGTGTCGGCTCGTCCGCGACGATGCACACCACGCGCGTGAACGGCGCGCTCTCGGCGGTGGCTCGTCGAAGTCCAATGGAGGTCATGTCGGCTGCAGGCAGAAGGTGGGGGTCGAGCCATTTGCACAGATGCGCTCGGCGCGACCAACCTACGACATGTCCCGCAGAATGAAACTCAATCCTGAGAAAACCTTAAGATTCAGTGGCATCCCCTTACAGCGCGACGCTGTACGCGTAGTATTCCAATCCATCGCGAAGCCAGAGCGGTTCCGCCCGGCTCGCGCAAACGAATGTTCAGGATTGGTTCATGGCAACCATGCCCCCGCAGTCGCAATCGTGGAAGTCCGACCGGGCCGTCCTGTTCGTGCACGGAATCGGCAACGCGAAGCCCGGCGACTATACGCCGCTCGTCGAACAGCTCCAGGAGATTCTGGGCGACGACGCGAAGAAGATCGCGTTCTACTTCCTGTACTACGATCAGGTCAACGACTGGTTCGCCGACAAGCTCCAGGCAGCCAACGGCATCGCATCGCTGGTCCAGATCGTCCGGGGCAAACTCGATACGAGCGATCTCTCCAATGTCGTCGCCGACGTGGTTGGCGATGTCATCTGGCCGGTGCTCATTGCTGACGCGCGTCAAGCCGTGCGCGCCGCCATCCTCCAGCAACTCGAGCAAATCGTACTCGATGGCAAGAAGGCGGGCTTCCAGCCCCGCTCGCAACACCTGACCATCATTGCGCACAGCCTCGGTTGCTTCCACGTGTACGAAGCCATGTGGGCAGCGTGCGCTGATCCCGCGCAGGGACTCGGACCCGCCTCGGCAGGAGTCCGACTGGACAACCTCATCTTCATGGCGTCGCCCGTGCAGCTCATCGGCACCGTTGCCAAGTCCATGGGCAAAGCCGTGCCGCAGCGCGACACACTCTTCAGTGTGTCCCAGCCCATCGCCATTCCCACGGAACCCGGCGACGGAGGACAGCCGATTCCCTGTGCGCGTCGCACCATTTCCATCAGTGGCAATCTCGACCCGGTCGGCGGATACTTCTTCCGCGACAAACTGGACTGGGCATACATGGCTCTCGACGGACAGCTCGCGTTCATCGACGAGGAGCAAGTGGCGTCGGTGAACGGCAACGAACGCGCAACGCTCACCAGCATCTTCCAGAGCGCCCTCCAGAACCAGGGCCCGCCCACGATCACACCCAACAACCCGCACGATTGGAGCGCGTACATCCAGCGGCATGCCAGCGACCTGAAGTCCTGGATTACCGAGGCCGTATGATGAGGACTGCAAAACGATCCGCCAGCGGCATGATGCTGCTACTGTGCTGCACCCTCACACCCGCTACCCTTGTCGCGCAGACCTACAGCCTGGGCGGCATCGTCCAGCGGCTGCAAAGTGCAGAGCTGGCTGTGGGATTTGCGACCACAAATCCCGCAGTCGACAAGCGCCTTGCCGGCCTGGGCCAGTACTTCGCTGACGTGCACGCGAGTGATCTCACCCTGGACGACATCGCCGACATCATCACACGGCGTAGTCTGGATCTCGGCACCATCGCACGCTGGGATCGTCGCGCTGTGGACGCGTACACCACACGCCCGTTCCGCGATTCCATCACGAGCCTCACAACGGTAGCGCACGGCACCCTCGAAGCGGCGCTCCAGGCAAAGCTCAGCAAACGCGAGCTGGATAGCCTCTACAAACCAATCGACAGCCTCGGCACCCTGGTCCTCGTCCTGGCCAAGGCAAACAATCAGGACAAGCTCCGACGGTTTGAAATCAAGTACGGGGCAGCCTCGCCACAACTGAATGTCGCCGAAGTCGGGCTCAACTACCTGGCGCAGTTGGCGCTCCCCGGATTCCTGCCGAGCTCGGATGGCTATCCTACGCCGTATGAGATCGTCGCGTCGTATCGTACCACCGATCTGACCGCCGCTCAGTCCACTGCGGGCCATCTAACAGCCCGCGTGGTCTCCACGGCGCAGTTGGGTCTTCGCATCTACGACTTCAAGGAAGGCTGCGGCAAGGGCAGTCGTTTCGCCGATCTCCTCAATCCCTGCCAGTCGTCGCTCGGCGCATTCTTCCTGCCCGCTGACGACGCGGCCCTCCGGCGCGTGTTTGGAAAGGGCAGTCGGTCAGGCTTCTTTCTGGCGCGCGGGAAGTATCACGTCGGCTACGTCTTTGGCGACCAGCAGCGTTTCGTGTTCGGAATGGACCAGCAGATCGTGCCCTACATGTTCTAGTCGGTGAACCAGACCGTGTGATCGCCGGACTGTCGGCATCCGGCGCGGTGTCCGTTCACTCCATCAGAATCCGTTTTGCATTGGTATCCTGCAGAAGCATCCCCGAGTTGACCATCCCGCAGGAGTGCGCGTCATGCTGGGTTCGACCATTCTTGATGTCGCCATCGGCCTCATCCTGATCTATCTGATCCTGAGTCTGATCAGCTCAGCCATTCTCGAATCAATCGCAAGCTTCATGAAGACGAGATCGTCAACGCTCGTCACGGGAATGTGTGAACTGCTCGGCGACGAGAAGTTGATGAAGGATCTCTACAACCATCCGCTCATCAACTCCCTCTACAAGGGACAGCACTTCGATCACGCCAAAAAACTGGGTTCGCTTCCGTCCTACATTCCCGCCAGCTCCTTTTCTCTCGCGTTGCTGGATCTCGTGGTGAAAGGGCGCGACACGCACCCGGCGTTGCAGTCCGGCCCCGAGTCGCGCGTCGTATCCGTCCAGAATATCCGTTCGCAGATTACCCGCCTCGGCAACGAACGCGTGCAGCGCGCGGTCCTGTCGGCGCTCGACGCCGCACAGGGTGATCTCGCGGCCACGCAGGCCAACATCGAGCAATGGTTCAACAGCTCGATGGACCGCGTCTCCGGGTGGTACAAGAAAAAGACACAGTTCTACGTTTTCATCATCGGTCTCATCCTCGTCATCTTCGTGGATGCCGACACGATCATGATTGCGCGGCGGCTCTACGTGGATCCGGCGCAACGCGAAGCCGCCGTTGCCATTGCCGGCGGAGTAAAGGCAACCGACTCACTCGGCGGCACGCGCGCCGTGATCCAACGCGCGGATGACAAGCTCAAGAATCTCGGCCTGCCACTCGCATGGGAGACCGTGCACGTCAGCAGCTTCCCGCCCACGCACGATGAGTGGGTGGTCATTGGCAAGCATTCGTTGCGCGCCTTCTTCGGCTGGATACTCACGGCGTTCGCCATCTCGCTTGGCGCATCCTTCTGGTTCGACGCACTCAGCAAGATCATGATGATTCGATCGGCGCTGAAGCCAGGACAGCAGAGCAGCGCCGCGGACACGCCACCAAGCAACTCGCAGCGGGCTCCCGCACCGATCGTCACGGCCGCCGTCATCGAGCAGGCGTCACCAGCGCCCGCTCCAGCGGCGGCATCAACTCCATCCAGCAGCGCGCCGCCTCCAGTTGACTTTCAACCCCAGGCGTGGGCAAGTGGACACGCGGACTCGGGAATCATATGAGCGCCGGCACATCGAACGCCGCCAACGCGGCGATGAAGGCCAATAACGACCTCCACACGCTCGCGCCCAAATTCCGCGCTGCGGTGGACACGGCCATCACCGCCGCGCGCGCAGCGGGATTGCCCGCCATCGTCTACGAGGCACATCGCTCGGCGGAGTTGCAAGAGGCCTACTATTGCCGCGGACGTACAGTCATTCCGCCTACGAGTACTGTGACCAACGCGCGCTCCAATCTGTTCAGTTGGCACGGGTTCGGCCTCGCGGTGGATGTCATCCACGAGACGAAGGAGTGGGATGTCGCGCCCGAGTGGTTCGCCGCCGTTGCCGAGCACTTTCGGGCCGCCGGTTGTCGGTGGGGCGGCGAGTGGAGGATGAAGGATCTTCCACACTTCCAGTGGGGGCTGTGCAAGCCCAGTCCGTCCGATCGAGCTCGTGAGCTGCTGGAGGAAGGCGGCCTGGAAGCAGTCTGGAAGGCGGTCGATGCCGAATGAGCGCGTAACGCGCACGGCGATCATCGCCGTCCATGGTGTCGGAAGCCCGCCCCGCTTCGACACCGCGCGCGGTATTGCCGACTTGCTCACACAGTACGGTTGCGCCAGCGCAGCCTGTTCCTATCCGAGCTTCAGTGAGCAGTTCATCAAGATCCCCACGTCGCCGCTCGTCATCCCGCCAGAAGCGGGAGGAAAGGCAGCGCAACCGCAGGAACGGGCGCCGCGCTTTTCAAAGCGCATCTCCGGCTTCACGGTCGAAGGCCGCGACCGCACCACTTTCGCGCCTGACGACATCACGTCCGACATGGACCTCGACGTTGCGTTCATGCGCGACCAGTTGGTGGGCTACGAGGCGCGCAGCCGGCGAGTTCCATACAACACCATTGAAATTTGCGGCGCGCGCGTTCGCGACACGCCCCACGGACAAGTTGAGGACGAGGTCCACATCTATGAGATGCACTGGGCCGACCTGTCACGGATTGGAACCGGCGTCCTGAGCGTGATTGGAGCGCTCTACCAACTCACGCTCCACATTGCGCACCTCGGCCGGAAGACGCTTGACCTTGCATCGGCGGCCGCGATGCGTCGGCCCAAGTCGGACAACGAGGCCGAGCTGTGGAGCAAGGTCTCCTTCTGGCACGCGTGGGTGCTGCGGTTCTTCACGGTTGGCGTGCCGGTGTTTTCCATGCTCCTTCTCGGCTGCGTCATCCTCTTTCTCCCTGATGCCCTGGCGCCAAGGAAACGGTTGGTCATTGGCGTCGTGTTGTTGGAGCTCGCGCTGCTCATCGGTATCGGGCTCCGCGCGTACTTTCGAGACCGCGCCAGGAATGCGGCGGGAAAGCTCATCGGGTTCATACTTGCCTTCGCGGCAGCCGGCATTGCCGCCGTGGTCTTCTCGGCGAGCATCGGTGGCAATTCGCTCGGCGTCGTGCTGTTGAATACCGCGAGCATCGGACTGGTTCTGCTCGCCTACCTGGTGATCATCAACCGATACGACTCGGTTGCTCCCGGCGCGTTGCCATGGGGGGCGGCCGGCCTGGTGGTGATGCTGGCCGGCATGGCCTACTGGGGGCCGCGGTTCGTGCGCGGCACCAGCGCTGAGGAGGGCGAGGGGCTCCGCTATGTGGCGTTCGTCGGGTTCCAGTTCAGCTACATCCTGCTCATGATCGTGTGGCTGCTCATCTGGTTCGCAGCCGTGGCCACCATCGTCAGCGCGTTCAGGCTTCGTCGCAGCCTCCGCCACGCCACCATCAGGCCAAACGAGACCAGGGTGCGCTCGAAGCGCGCCATGTGGACGGCGAAGGTCACACTGGCAATGGCGCTCTTCGGGCTGCTCATCACGGCACTGGTGGGGTACGAGTCCGTCACGATCCTCGCGTGGAGGATGCACGGCACCCCAGTCGGGGCCACTACGTCGGCGAACCGGGCAGAACCGGAAGGCGGGTTCAACATCTTTCCGCTCGTGCGTCAGGGCCAACCGCTTCCCCTCATCGCGAAGGCGCTCGTTGGAACGGAGACGACCTGTCCCGTCACCGCGCCCTATGACGCGGCCGCATGTTCGAAGCGCTTCTTCCAGGCACTCATTGCACAGAGCGGCACGGCGGGTCTTCCCATCGCGCTCGCGTTT
This sequence comes from bacterium, assembly GCA_040003455.1. Classification (GTDB taxonomy): domain Bacteria; phylum Gemmatimonadota; class Gemmatimonadetes; order Gemmatimonadales; family Gemmatimonadaceae; genus AG11. Next base: position 3,121 of record JBDUCM010000041.1, on the reverse strand, counting down.
GCCGGCTTGTCGTTGCTGCTCATCTCGTGGTTCATCGTGCTGGTTGCGGTTACCAGTGTGCGCGAACCGAAATCCCAGAGCGTGTACGCGCAGAACGTTGGCGCGTGGGTCACCGACGGCTTCCGTTGGTTGCATGCCGCCGGAAGTGTGCTCGTCATGGGCCTGGCCTTCGCGTTGTCCTACGGGCTCGTCGACACGACGTACAAGCTCATCACCGGCAACCTCACCGGATTCCTGCCCGGCATGAGCACCGATCGCGCCGGTGACACGCTGGTATGGCTCGCAATTGCCCTGCTCGCATCGAGTGCAACGTTGGCCGCGGCGCGCGTGCGTGTCGCCTTGATTGCGTCGCGCGCGCGTCCCGCCCTTGGCATCCTGCTCGACGTTGACAACTATCTGCGCGAGTCACCGCAGGATGCGACCCCCCGCGCCACGATCATGGAGCGTTTCGGGTCGTTGATGGAGCATGTCGTGACCCGCAAGGCGCGCGACGGGAGTCGCTATTTCGATCGCATCCTCATCGTATCGCACAGTCAGGGAACCGTCATTGCCGCCGACTTCCTGCGCTTCCTCACGCTCGCCGGAGTGAAGTCCCCCAATCTTGCCGGTGTCGACGTTCGCCTGCTTACCATGGGCAGCCCGCTTCGGCAGCTCTATTCCGTGCACTTTCCGCATCTCTACGATTGGGTTGATGGCACGGACGACCATGGAGACGGCGGGAAGCCCGACGACGACAGTGCTGCGGCCGCGAGAAGCATCGTTGGCCCGCCACTCATCGCACCGCCGCTGACAATTGCCCCGGTGCTCAATGAGCTGAGCCCATCGCCGCGTTGGCTCCGCGTGAGCCAATGGGTGAATCTCTTCACTGCAGGCGACTATGTGGGCCGCCCGCTCTGGCAGCGCGACGACACGCCCAACGTGTGGAAGTATGATCCACACGACAAAGCCATCATGGGCAACGGACGCCGCGAACGATGCCTCGGCGATGGAACCCACACGAGGTACTGGACGAGCCTCGATGTCGCCGAAGAAATTGACGACCTGATCGCCGCGCCGTAGACGCACCGGCCGGACACGCCTCGGGCCGCCACACGATTCATGCGGATGCATGTAGATGCATGCGCAGGTAACAGTTGCATTGGTGATTTCACTTTACAGGAGAGACTGCATTCAGTGGTGAGCCCGTTACATGACGCATTCACCTTCTTCGGCATTCGCCGAGGGACGCGCCTCGGTGCAGTTGTACCGAGTACTCCCTTGGAGAAGGTGGTGTCATGCGTTGTCGCAACATTGCCGCATCGTGGATCGTCGTGCCCGTCATGTTCGGCGCCACGGTGGCCGGTGCGCAGCAGGGAAATCAACCCACGCCGGCAAAGGATTCCGCGCAGAAGTTGAGCGGCGTTTCTATTGTCGCCACGCCATCCGGCCGCGGAGAAACGCGCGGTGCGAATGCGTTGGGCAAGGCCGAGCTGAAGGAGCGAGCTGCGGGGACGAGCGCGCTCAAGGCGGTGGAGAAACTGCCCGGCGTCAACATGCAAAGTTCGGATCCGTGGGGTTCGTACGAATGGGCGAACAGCATCACCATCCGCGGCTTCGAGACACGCCAGATCGGCCAGACCTTCGACGGACTGCCACTCGGCGACATGAGCTACGGAAACTTCAATGGCCTCGGCATCGGCCGGGCAGTCGACCCGGAAAATCTTGGCGGTGTTGAAGTCACTCAGGGCAGCGGAGCGATCGGTACGTCGAGCGCCAACAATCTCGGCGGCGTCATTCAATACGCGTCGGATGCCCCACGCGGTGTGGAGAGTTTCACGCTGCGACAGACGGTTGGGGCGGCAAACACCTATCGCACCACGGGGCGTTGGGATTCCGGGCTCCATACCGTCGGCGAGAACGGTATTAGCGGCTATCTCAGCTTCACGCGCCAGGACAACGACAAGTGGAAGGGCGGCGGGCTGCCGGCGTCGCCAGAAATCGGCGGCCTGCTCGGACGTCACGGCCTCTTCCGCGACGGCCAGACATGGCAGGAGCAGATCAACGCAAAGACGGTAGCCTTCGTCGGCGCGCAGAAGCTCACCGGCTTCTATTCGTTCGACAATCGCAGCGAGTCCGACTATGTGGACTTCTCGCTTGCGCGTTGGAACACGAGCGGTCGCATGTGGGACGAATTCACCAACTGGAGCCAGGCGAAACAGTACGCCACCTCCACGGACCAGCAGGACGAAGCGTACTGGCAGTCGTCGCTGGGTGCGCGCCGCGATCACCTGGCATACCTGCGGGATGACATCACGCTCGGGGAGCAAACGCTGCTGACCATCCAGCCCTACATGCATCGCGACAAGGGAAAGGGCGACTGGACGGCGCCGAGCTACGGTGCCACCTGGAGTCCCGACCCGCTGTACTTTCGCGAGACGCAGTATGACAACTCGCGGTATGGCACGAACGTGAAACTCGTGACGAACGTCAGCGGCAATGCCATCGAAGCTGGCGTGTGGTACGAGAGCAACGCGACACACATGAAGCGGCCGGCGTGGCGGTTGGTCGATTGGCAGGCGGGCCCCGCCGTGGACTTCAACAACGTCATTCGCCTGAATTTCGATCGCCAGGGCGACCTGACCACGAACATGGCCTATGCGCAGAACACCAACACGCTGCTGGACAGTCGGCTGAAGCTCACGTACGGAGCGAAATACCTGAGCGTGGATGCCAGCTTCCACAGCAACGGCAATACACTGAATGCTCCGGCCTATGGCGACCCCGATCGCCCGGACTTCAACGTCACGGCCAAGGGCGCGTTCCTCCCGCAAGCTGGCGCAGTGTTCTCCATCAACACGCATGAGCAGCTTTTTGCGCACTACTCGGAGAACATGAACCAGTACCCCTTCAGCCCGCAGGAAGGGATCTACAACCTGAGCCCCGCCGGCTTTGACTACTTCAAGGCGAACGTGAAACCGGAACGTGCGTCGTCCGTTGATTTCGGCGTGCGCACCAAGCGCGACAACGTGGAAGCATCACTGTCGTCGTACTACATCGGCTATCGGAATCGGCTCGTGAGCGTCGCGAATTGCCAGCTTACCGCCTTCTGCGCCTCCGTGTTCGCAAACGTGGGCACCGTGAC
>JBDUCM010000002.1:0-94281 GCA_040003455.1 bacterium | reverse complement strand
CTGAAAGTTCCGGAAGGTGAGCTCGCATCGCACTCACGGCAGCTGAAAGTTCCGGAAGGTGTGCTCGCAGCGTACTCAGGGGAGCTCACAGTTCCGGGCGGTCGTCTCGCATCGTACTCAGGAGAGCTCACAGTTCCGGACGGTCGTCTCGCATCGTACTCATGGTAGCTGACATCTCCTCCAACGCATCTCGCCCGACCTCCAACGCATCTCGCACGACCTCCGACGCATCTCGCACGACCTCCAACGCATCTCGCACGACCTCCAACGCATCTCGCACGTCCTCCAACGCATCTCGCACGACCTCCAACGCATCTCGCACGTCCTCCAGCTCATCTCGCATCTGTCTCACGTCATCAGACACGAGGTCCCGCTCATCACGCCACGCTGCCATCTCGACGCGCGCAAGGGCGGTCCTGTCGCGCAACGAGTGCATGTCGGCTGACGACACCAACGTTCGATGTCGCACCGCATTCATCTGCGCTGACCACGCCGCCACCTCGGCGCGCCACTGCTCAAGTCCGCCGCGCCACTCCTTCACCCGGCGTCGCAGTCCCAACGGCGCTCCTGCCCTTCCATTCTTGTCGCTGCGCAACCCATGAAGGGCCGGCGGCCCTCCGCCGTCGGGGGAGGCCCAGAGTTCGTCGTCTGAGAAACAGCCGGATTGAAACCGAAACAGCCGGATACCGCGTGATGCGGTATCCGGCTGTTTCCGTTCCCATCCGGCTTCTTCTAGAATCGCCGCGCGTCCTCGATCCGCGCCCTTTCCGCAACCCGCTACGTCAACCCGCGTGCCGCACCCAGCGCGCCAATTCGCCAAAGGACGGTCGCTTCCCGTACATGAGTAGCCCCACGCGGTAGATCCGCGCCGACACCCAGATGGCCGCACAACACGCCAGCGCCACGCCGCCCACTGATGCGGCAAGCTCATACCAAGGCACGGCCACGAGCGACATTCGCAACGGCATGATAATCGGCGCCGTGAATGGAATCATGGACATGGTGCGCGCGAGCGCCCCGCCCGGATTCAGCAGCACGGGCTGCATGAAAATCACCGACGAGATCAGCATCAGCATCACGGGCATGGACGCCTGCTGAACGTCCTCCTGACTGCTCACCATGGCGCCGACTGCGGCGAAGAGCGACGCGTAGAAGATGAAACCCAACACGAAGTAGGAGAGAATCACCACAGCGGTGCCGATACCGGGCAGCGCGCCGGTGATGGAGTCCATGGGCAACCCGCGGGCTTGCGCCGCGGCCGCGCCAGCGGCCGCCCCGGCCCCGGGACCCATGCTCTTCATCAGGACAGGCCCAAGGTAGAACATCATCGCCGCACTCAGGCCCACCCACGCGAGTACCTGCGTAACGGCAACGAGACCGACGCCAAACACCTTGCCCGCGAGCAGGGTGTCGGTGGAGACGCTGGAAACCACCACCTCGGCAACGCGCGTGGTCTTTTCCTCCATCACGCCGCGAAGGATGTTCTGTCCGTACAGCGCGATCATCATGTAGAGCAGGAACGCCACGACGTAGCCGAAAATCACGTTGCCGACACCGCTGCCCTTTTCGCGTCCCTTGTCACCGATTTTCTCGGTCCGCGTGTCGAGCTTGGCGTCGGTCAGCCGTTGCACGCGAGCGGGATCGAGACCCTCGGCTTCGAGTCGCTGTGCCAGGACTTGCTGCTTCACACTGCTCATCACGGCCTGGACATCGTTGATCGACGTCGCATTGCGGCCCGCGTACCGGACGCTGTGCCCAGCAAGGGTGGCAGTGTCGAGGACGAGGTAGCCCCTGACCTCGTTTGCGACGACCGACGCAACGGCCGCGTCTTCACCACTCGCGAGTTTATCCGCTGTAATGACCGTGACGCGCGGCTTCGGGCCCTGCGGGAACGCATTCGCCAGCGCATTGGCGACCCGGTCGCCAAGTCGCGCTCCAGTGGCATCGAGAACGATGATGTTGGCCAGATCGTTGCCGGGCCGTTGCCGCATGCTGATGAGTGCCGGCATCACCGTAATGGCAAAGAAGAACACCGGCCCGAGTAACGTCCCGATGAGGAACCACTTGGAGCGCACGCGCTCGAGATACTCGCGGCGAAACACCACGCCGAGCTTCGACAGGTTAACCATGGCCGGACATCCCCTCCTCGACGCCAGTGGCGCCGACTTTTTCCAGGAAGATCTGGTGCAGCGACGGCTGGACCAGCTCGAAGCGTTGAATGGATGCACCCGTCTCGACAACGCGGCGCAGGAGCGTTTGCGCATCCGCGCCAGCCGCGAGCTGAATTTCGTAGAACCGGTTCTGGTCATCCGCGCGCGCCACGAGCGCGCGATCGGCGAGGATCGGGGCAATGGCGTTTCTCGATTCACTCGCGACTGACAGCGCGACCACCCGCGAGCCGTGCGCCGCCTTCACATCCGCCACAGCGCCATCCAGCACCTTGTCGCCATGCGCGATGATGCACACCGAATCGCACAGTCGTTCCGCGTTGTCCATCAAGTGCGTCGAGAAGATCACCGTCTTCCCACGCGCCTTGAGATCCACCACGGTGTCCTTCAACGCCTGCGCATTGATCGGGTCCAGGCCGGAAAACGGCTCGTCCAGGATGACGAGATCCGGATCGTGGATGAGCGTGCCGATGAACTGCACCTTCTGCTGCATGCCGCGGGAAAGCTCGTCGATCTTCGACGCGCCCCAATCCTTGTCCGGGGTCTTGAGCTCGAACCGCTCCAGCCAATACTCGATCCGACGCGCCGCTTCCTTGCCTTCCACGCCCTTCAACTCGGCAAGGAACTTCAATACGCGGCGCACCTGCATCTTCTTGTACAGCCCCCGCTCCTCCGGGAGGTAGCCGATGCGGTCGGTGGCACCCTCCGTGAGGTGGGATTGCCCCATCAGCGTGATGGAGCCACTGTCGGGTATGATGATGTTGAGAATCATGCGAATCGTCGTGGTCTTGCCGGCGCCATTGGGGCCGAGCAAACCGTAGACGGCGCCGCGGGGTACGGCGAGAGACAAGTCGCGTACGGCGACGTGCTCTGCGTACGTCTTCACGACGTTGCGGATATCGATTGCGAGATCGGACATGGCCTGGGGTGAGGACACGCCAATATACGATTTCTCGCGCGGTTAGGTTTCGCCGCCGCACGGAGGCGCCCTTGAGGCCTGCCTGTCCACCCACGAGATTCGCCGGGTGAAACGCTCCCTCTCAATTTTGGTTCTCCTCTTCGGCATGGCGTGCTCCGGGCACCCCAACCGGGCGGGCACTCCCAAAGCCGACACGCTCGTGGTGTACGAGGCGGCCAGCCTTGCCGGCCCCATGCGGGCCGCGCTGGACACTTTCGTGCGTCGGTCGGAGGGGCCTGTCGTCGTGCTCGAGGAACACGGAGCTTCGCTGGAACTCGCGCGCAAGATCACGGAATTGCACCGGACGCCGGACGTCATCGCGCTGGCCGACCAGGAAGTGTTTCCGCAGCTCCTCATCCCCGGCGCCACGCGTTGGTATGCGGCGTTCGCGCGAAACCGCATGGTGATCGCGTACACCCCGCGTTCACGACACGCGGCGGAGATAACCCCCGATAACTGGCGCACGGTGCTCCAGCGGCGCGATGTGTTGCTCGGACGAACGGATCCGGTGTTGGCTCCCGCCGGCTATCGCGCGCTGTTGGCGTATCGACTGGCGGAGGTCTTTTATCACGATACGGGCTTGGCCGCGCGGCTGGAGGCGCGGACGCCGCCGACGCTGATGCGCGGCAATGCCGCCGAGTTGGCGGCGCTGCTGTCTGCGGGCGAATTGGACTACATCATCGACTATGAGTCGCTCGCCCGCGCGCAGCACTTCCCCTTCGTCTCCCTTCCCCCGGACGTGGACCTCGGCGACGCGGATCATACCGCGACCTATGCCGAGGTGTCCGTGCGGGTCCGCCGGGGAACGGATACCGTGGAGCTCCGCGGGGCTCCCATCCTCTATGGGGTCAGCCTGCCCAGATCGGCGCCGCACCCGGTGGTCGCCCAGCGATTCCTGCAATTCCTGTTGGGGCCGGACGGTCGCGCAATTCTCCGCGCGTCGAGCGTGGACGCGCTCGATCAACCAATGATGCGCGGCGACTCCATCCCGGCGGGTCTCGCGGCGAAGACATCGCCGTGAGCGTGAGACCAGCGCACCGGGCGGCGACCATGGGAGTGGCCGGCGGCTCCGCCGTGTTACTCGCATTGCTCGTACTGCCGGTTGGAGCACTGGTACTCCGTGGTGGCGCGGAGGGACTGCGGCAACTCGGCAGCGATCGTGAGTTGAGACAGGCACTGGCGCTCACTGTGGCGTCGGCAACGTCTGCGACCTTCGTGGCGGTACTCCTCGGCACGCCGTTGGCGTACCTGCTCGCGCGGGGCAGGATGCCGGCGGGCGCGTTGGTGAGCGCACTGGTGGAGCTTCCGCTGCTGATTCCGCATCCTGTCGCGGGCATCGCGTTACTGCTTGCCTTTGGGCGAGCGAGCCCGGTGGGTGGGGTACTCGCTCACGCTGGACTCGCTGTCGTGGGGTCGCCATTGGGTATTGGCCTGGCCATGCTCTTCGTCGCGGCACCGCTGTACATCAGCGCCGCCCGGGAATCCATCGCGCGGGTGGACGAACGCTATGAGGCTGTCGCGCGCACGCTTGGCGACTCCACATGGCGCGCCGTGCGCCGCGTGACGCTGCCGCTCGCTCGCCGCGGGCTGTCATCCGCCGCCGTGGTGATGTGGGCACGTGCCGTCAGTGAGTTTGGCGCGATCGTCATACTCACGTACAACCCCAAGGTGGCCAGCGTGCTGAGTTATGACCGCTTTACAGCGTTCGGCCTGGATGCGGCATTGCCGGTGGCTGCGGTGCTCGTGCTGCTCGCGCTCGTGCCGTTGTTGATGCTGCGATCCCTTCGGTCAGGCGGAACCATGCCGGAGCGTCACTCGTGATCGTACGGGGGCTCTCCGCGCACGTCGGTTCATTCGCGCTGCACGACGTGTCTTTCGAGCTACCCACCGGAGCCTGGGGTATCGTGCTCGGGCCCACGGGCTCGGGCAAGACCACACTGCTCGAGACGATTGCCGGCGTGCGGCGCGCGCGGTCAGGAACCATCTCGCTGCGGGGGCGCGATGTGACCGCCGACCCGGCTGATGTCCGCCGAGTGGGAATTGTGTATCAGCACTCGTACCTGTTTCCGCATCTCACTGTGGAGGAGAACGTTCGCTACGGTACGAACGATCACGACGGAGCCCGCGACGTTGCAAACCGGCTCGGCGTGCATCTTCTGCGCGACCGGCCGGTGAGTGCGTTGAGCGGTGGTGAGCGACAGGTGGTCGCCCTGGCGCGCGCGCTTGCGCCGCAGCCCGATATCCTGCTCCTCGACGAACCGTTCGCCGCGCTCGACCCGCGTCGCCGAACCTTGGTGCGTCGCGAGCTGCGGTTGCTCCAACGAGAGCGCGGCATGACGGTGCTGCACGTGACACACGATTTCGTGGAGGCGGGCACACTTGGTGATCTCGCGTTGGTGCTCGAGGGTGGCCGACTGAGCCAGGTGGGCTCGCCAACGACGATCTTCCGCCATCCTGCCTCAGGCTCCGTGGCGGAGTTTCTCGGAGCGGAGAACATCTTCGCCGGTACCATTGCGCGGTCGTCCGTCGGGGACGGTGAGGCAACCGTGATGACGTTTGAAGGGGAAGGGCTCGCTCTCGTCGGCGTGGGCGAACTCGGGCCCGGCGCGGGACACGCCGTGATTCGTGCCAGCGAGGTCGTGCTCGCGCGTGCGTCCTCGGGACCCACGTCGGCGCGCAACGTGTTGCACGGCATCATCGACGAGATCGCGGCCGATGGCATGTTGGCCCGTGTGACGGTCCGGGTGGGTGCGGTGCTCCTGGTCGCCATCGTGACGCAGGGCTCGGCCCACGAACTGGGTCTCGTATCCGGCATCCCCGTCATCGCCAGCATCAAGGCGACCGCCGTGCATCTGTGCTGATGCCACCTCGTCGTTGCTTCGCGACGGCATGCCCGTCTTCCGGGGAACCGTCTCTCCCTCAATCCGTCGCGTGATCATACTGACATTTGCGGCGATCCTGCTCGTCGCGGCGATGGCGCATCTTGCCGGCCGGGCACCGTCGCCGCAAACGGCAACGTCTGAGCGCGCGCTCGGGTCGGGAGGCGCCGTCGCTGGTGTCTTCGCGGCGACGTTTGTGGTGATGTGGTACTCGTGGGGCAGCGCGCATCCCATTCCGGTGGTGCACGACGAGATGGCGTACGCGCTGCAGGCGCAAATCTTCGCACGTGGTGTGTGGGGTCTTCCGTCGCCCGTCGCGCCCGCATTCTGGGAGCAGCCATACATCCTGCTACAGCCCGTGATGGCCGCGAAATACTTCCCGGGGCACGCCTTGGTACTCTCGCTTGGGGCGCTTGCCGGATGGCTTCCGCTCATGCCGTTGGTGATGCAGTCCATCAACGGGTCGCTGCTCTTCATGCTCGCGCGGCGAACGGCCAATGGCGGCGTCGCGATGCTGGCGTGGGTGGTTTGGTTGTTCTCTCCGATGGTGTTGTACTTCGGGCCGTCGTACTACTCGGAAGCCACCACGACGGTCTGCTGGCTCGCGGGCTGGTGGGCGTTGCTCAACTGGCGCGAGACCCGGCGAGCAACATGGCTCTGCGCTGTGGCCTTCCTTGTTGGCTGGGGGGCGATCACGCGACCGCTCACTGGCCTGGCCTATGCCATACCGGTTGGTGTCCTTGTGCTCCGTGATGTTTTGCGCGGACACCAGTGGCGCAGTCTTGCAATGGCAATGCTGGTGGGTGCGCTCGTGATGGGCATTCTTCCGCTCTGGAGCGCGCGGACAACAGGAGATTGGCGGACCACACCGCTTGCGCTCTACACGCGCGAGTACATGCCGTACGACCTTCCGGGGTTCGGATTGACCACAACGCCGCCCACGCATTCCCTCACGCCCGAAATGGCGCATCTCAACCAGACCCTCATGGCGTCGCACAGCGGCCATACGCCAGCGGCCGTGCCTGGTGCGTTGATTCAGCGTTCCCGGTATCTCTGGGAAAGCACATGGAGCGTGAGTTCGGGGGTGCTCAGCATCTTTGCGCTGCTGGGATTGCTCACGCTTACCGGGACCACGGCATTTGCCGTGGGCAGCAGCGTGTGGCTGTTGGTGGTGTACCTCACGTTCGCCACGCCGGCCAAGTGGACGCTGTACTACTACGAAGCGGTGCCCGCGCTCGCTTTTCTCACCGCCTCGGGGGTCGCGTGGGCCGCCGCGCAGCTTGGTCGGCCTCGCGCTGTTGCGTACTCATCGTCGTTTTCATGGGCGTCAACGCGCTACCAGCCGGCGCTATTGGCGGGCGCGCTCGTGCTCATTTTGCCCGGCTTGGCGGCGTTGCAGGCCATTCAGGCCGTGCACCGCAACGACCGCAAGCCGCTGATTGAGTTCAACGGGCTGCTCGCCTCATTGCCCGGTGGCAAGGCGGTGATGTTCGTCCGGCACGCACCCGATCACGACCCGCACTTGACATTCATTCGCAATTCGCCGGATGTCTCACGCGACCGCGTCTGGGTGGTGTACGACCGTGGCGAGGTGGAGAACGCCGAATTTCTCGATCGCGCCAAGGATCGGCGGGCCTATCTGTTCGACGAAGCGCAGGGGCGGGCGTACCTCTACGAGCCGCACTCCGTCCCGTGAGCTGGAACCGCGACTACAGCCGGTTCAGGTCATCCAGACCGATATTCACCGCCCAGGGTAGCAACTCGTACTGGGCGACCCCGGCGGTGACGTACGGATCACCATCGCGAATGGTATCGAGCGCGCCATGAACATCGTCATCAGAGACGCGGAGCAGCAGTGCTCCGCCGGATCGAGGATCGAGGGGTCCGGCCGCGATGAGGATACCCTGTTCCTTGAGGCCGCGAAGGTAGGCGCGGTGCCGGTCCGTGATGAGGAGTACCTCGTCGAGCGGGCGGCGATATCGAATGATGGCAATGGCGTACATGAAATCCGGGACGATATTTGAGCGTGGAGACTGAATCGAAGGGACTGGCTCTGGAGGCTCGCCCTTCGTCCGGCAAAACGCAAGCGCTGGCAGCGCACTCCTCGGGTATCCTTCGCCGGTACGCCGAGGCGGTGGCGCTCTCGCTCATGGCCGTGGGTATTTCGTGGCTGCTGCGCGACGTACTCGTGAGCACTCGCTTCATTGTGCTCTGGGTGATGAGCATCTTTGTCGCGTGGCGCGGCGGACTGGGCCCGGTTGCTGTTGCGTCCCTCCTCGGCGTGTTCCTGTGGGACATCTACCTCACCCCTCCCTACGGTTCGTTCGCGCAGCTGTCAGCCACTGAAGTGGTGCAGATGGTGTTTTACGTGGTCCTGTCGCTGGTGCTTGGATACACCGATGACATGCTGCGCCGCGAGCGGGTCCGGGTTGCGCAGGCCACCGATGGCATGATCGACGCCATGTTCGTGTTTGGCGCCCGCTGGAACCTGCAGTTCTACAACGCGGCCGCCTCGGACATGCTGGGGCGGCTCGGCATCGACGCGGACTCGCTGGAGGACAACTCCTTGTGGGACACCGTTCCGGCGCTGATTGGAACACCGTTCGAACGTGAGACCAAGCGCGCGCAGGCCGAACGGAAGGTGGTGGAGTACGAGGCGCGTTATCCGGACGCCGAGCTGTGGTTGCAAGTGCGATGTGTTCCGGCCGATCACGGGGGCCTCTCGGTCTTCGCGCACGACGTTACGGCGGCCAAGTATGCGGAGTTGCTGCGCCACCAGACGGACGAACGATATCGCGCGCTCGTGGAAACGAGCACGATCATGGTATGGAGCCCGGAGGCTCAGGGAACGGTGACCGCGCTGCCGGAGTGGAAGCACGCGCCCAGTCTCGTGGCTCCCACCGGCGATCATACGGGCGCGGTGCATCTGATCCACCCCGACGACCTCCCGCGCGTGCGCGTGACCTGGCAGCTCGCGATGGAGCGCGAACAGCCGTACGAGGTAGAGTACCGCCAACGCGGGACGGATGATCACTTTCGGTGGTGCCGCGTCCGCGCCGTCCCTGTGCGCGCCGACGACCGGATCGCGGAGTGGGTCGGTGTCTTCGACGACATCGAGGACGAGCACGTCGGACGGGAACGACACACTGCGGTGGACAACGCGCTCGCCGTCCTCGGCGCGTCGCTCGACTATGAATGGAATCTCGCGACGGTCACACGCATGCTCGTTCCTACGCTGGCCGACTATTGCAGCGTGGACGTCGTGGACGCCAACGGCACTATCCAGCGCGTGGCGTCCACGCATGTGCGCCCGGAAAAGGAGGAGGTGTTGCGGGCGCTTTGGGCAAAGTATCCCTACCGGTACGACGACCCGGGCTCCCCGTTCGTGGTGCGCACCGGTCTCACGCTGCTCACGCCACACATTGCCCAGGAAGCCGTTGCGGCCTTCGTGCAGGCGCCGGAACAGGCGGCGATGCTGGAGCAACTTTCGCCGCGATCGTTCCTGTGTGTTCCCATGAGTTCGCACGGCACGGTGTTCGGTGCGCTGTCCCTGGTCTACTCGGAGTCGGACCGTGTGTATGGTGCGGCGGAGCAGGCCGCGCTGGAACAGATCGCCGCACGTGCGGCAACCGCCATCGAGAATGCACGACTGTTCGCAGACGCCCAGGCGGCGAGCCGAGCGAAGAGCGATTTCCTCGCGACGATGAGCCATGAGCTGCGCACACCGCTCAACGCGATTGCCGGCTACGCCGAATTGCTGGCCATGGGCGTGCGCGGACCGGTCACCGACGAGCAAAAGCGCGATCTGGCGCGAATACGCCAGAATCAGCAACACCTGCTGGAGATCATCACCGACATCCTGAACTTCAGCCGCATGGAGGCGGGGCATACGCGGTATGATCTCCACCCCATGCGCCTGGCGGATGTGCTCGAACGGATGGAAGGCGTGATCGAACCACAGGCGCGCGTGCGCGACATCATCTACGAGTATCAACCACCCGCGGATGGTGTCACGGTGGTGGCCGACCGGGAGAAGCTGGAGCAGGTGCTGATCAACCTCCTCGGCAACGCGGTGAAATTCACGCCGCGAGGCGGAACCATCGCGCTCTCGGCCGATGCGACCGCAACACACGTGCGGATTCACGTGCGCGATACGGGCGTGGGGATTGCGCCCGAGCAGTTGGCGTCCATCTTCGAGCCGTTCGTGCAACTCGAGCCGGCCCTCACACGAACCGCTGAAGGAACGGGGCTGGGTTTGGCGATCAGCCGAGAACTGACGCGCGGCATGAAGGGAGAATTGCGCGCGGAGAGCACGCCGGGTCAGGGCTCGGTGTTCACGGTGGAACTCCCCCGCGCGGAATGAATCAACGAGGCAATGTTGGCGCGACCCGGAGAAGACGCTTGGGCGTTCCCGTCCCACAATGATCTGCTCACCGAGACATCGATGATGTTCCTGCGATACGTGTCCCGAGTTGCCGTAACCTGCCTGTTGGTGCCGTTGCACCAGGTGTGCGCTCAGGCGGCCACAGCGCCAACCACGGCGCCAGCCACGATCATGTCTGCCGAACGACTGCGCGCCATCGGCGACTCCATCTCGCCGGGAGCGTCGCGCACGGCGCAGCTTGGGAAGGGGTCAGGCTATACCTATGCTGTCACGCACCGTGACAGTACCGGTGGCGTGGAGATGCACGCGGACTGGACCGACGTTTTTGTCGTGGAGTCTGGAACGGCAACGATGCTGACCGGCGGCGTCCTCGAGGGAGCGAAGGAGTCGTCGCCTGGTGAATGGCGCGGCGGCACGCCGAAGGGCGCGACACGCGCTCCGCTGCACCCTGGCGATGTGGTGATCATTCCCGCCGGCACGCCGCACCAGATGCAACTCGCGGCTGGTGAACGGATCTCCTATCTCGCGTTCAAGGTAGCAGCGCAATCCACGGCGAAGTGATGCCAGTTGAATCGAACAGCCGGCCTGCCGGCCGGATCCTCAGCTAGCTCGCGAACGAAGGCGTCGCGAACATCGTTTTTGCGCGCTCCAGTGCCCGCACGAGCGCATCCACGTCGCTCTCGTCGCTGTACACATAGAACGACGCGCGCGCCGTAGCCGGCACGCCGAGCCTGCGCATCAGCGGTTGTGCGCAGTGATGTCCCGCGCGAATGCAGACCCCTTCCTGGTCGAAGATGGTAGCCAGGTCGTGCGGGTGAATGTCGCTCACCGTAAAGCTCACGACACCACCGCGCTGCTCGGGTCGAGGGCCATACACGCGTACACCGTCGATCTGCTCCAGTCGCTCCGTCGCCAGCTTCGTCAGCGCGCGCTCGTGCTCCAGCAGGCCGTCGAAGCCGATGCCCTCGAGGTAGTCACATGCAGCGGCGAGTCCGATGGCGTCGGCCACGTTGGGCGTCCCCGCCTCGAACTTGTGGGGAAGCACGTTCCAGGTGGACACGTCATCGCGCACGAACTCGATCATGTCGCCGCCGAACTGGTAGGGCGGCATGGCTTCGAGGATCGCCCGCCGGCCGATGAGGCCGCCGATGCCCATTGGCCCGCACATCTTGTGGCCGCTGAATGCGTAGAAGTCCACGTCCAGCGTGTCGAACGCCACGCGCAGGTGCGGCGCGCCCTGCGCGCCGTCGCAAACGAGGAGCGCTCCCACGGCGCGAGCGATGGCCGCGATTTCGCCCACCGGGTTCACTGTGCCGATCGCATTCGACACGTGACTGAACGCCACCACCTTGGTGCGAGCATTCACCAGCGACCGGAGCGCATCGAGATCCACGTGATGATCTGTCGTGAGCGGGCAGACGACGAACCGGGCACCGCGAGCGAGCGCAAGTTGCTGCCACGGGACGAAGTTTGCGTGATGCTCAAGCGCGGTCACCACGATTTCATCGCCCGCGTGCACGTTCGCATGGCCCCATGCCGTGGCCACGAGGTTGAGCGACTCGGTGGTGCCACGCGTGAAGATCAGGCAGTCCGGGTCCGACACACCTGTGAACCGCGCAACGGTCTCGCGGGCGGCGTGGTAACGCTCGGTTGCGCGTGCGGACAGGTCGTAGGCGCCGCGATGCGGGTTTGCGTTGTCGTTTTCGTAGTAGTCGCGGATGGCGTCGAGCACCGCGCGGGGCTTCTGCGACGTGGCCGCAGAGTCGAGATAGTGCAGCCCAGGGTTGGCGACGAGCAGCGGAAAGTCCGCGCGGCGTGACGAGTTCACGAAGCCTCTTCCTCAGCGGCCACGCGCGGACCAACGAGCACCTGCCCGTCCTCCACGCGCACCTCGTACACCGCAACCGGGGCCGGCGCGGGATGGCGTTTCACGGCGCCGGTGTGACAGTCGAACTTCGCACCGTGCCAGATACATTCCAGCGTGCCGTCAGGATGAAACACGCCGTCAGACAGTCGGAACAACGCGTGCGTGCACATGTCGCTCACCGCGCCGATGGTGCCGGCGTGGTTGAAGACGCAGACTGGCTCGCCGTCGGGAAGCTGCACTCCCACCATCTCACCTTCCGGCAGGTCGGCCACTGCAACCACCCGCAAGAACGTGTTCACGCGCTGGCGGCGTCTTCCAGCGCCTTCCTGAGCGTGTGCCATGGCATGCTCGCGCACTTCACGCGGATGGGGAATTGCGAAACGCCGCTGAACGCGGCCATCTCACCCATCGCACGCGCTTCCGTAGGCTCAGGCTTCAACTTTCCCGTAACAAGCTCGTGGAATCGGGTGAATATCTGTTCCACCTCGGCACGCGACTTTCCCTTCACGGCCTGCGTCATGATCGACGCAGAGGCCCGCGATACGGCGCAACCCGAGGCCGTGAACTTCACATCCTCGATTCCGCCCGTGCCCACGACCAGTTCCACCTTCACTTCGTCGCCGCACAGCGGGTTGCGTCCTTCGGCGCTGCACGTCGCCCCTTCCAGCGCGCCGTAGTTCTTCGGGCGGCGGTTGTGGTCGAGGATGATCGACTGGTACAGGTCCTGGAGGTCAGCCATGGTCCGCGCGATCTACGTTCGTTCCGTATAGCGACGCAATGTCGCGGCTTCGAGGCCGTGACGCACTTCGTCAAGCTCGATGGTTTCGAGCACGTCGGCCGCAAATGCATACGTAAGCAGCTCGCGTGCGGTCCTCGCATTGATGCCACGGCTCTTCATGTAGAAGAGGGATGTCTCGTCCAGGCGGCCCACGGTGGCGCCGTGCGTGCACTTCACGTCGTCCGCGAAGATCTCCAGCTGCGGCTTCGTATCGATTTGCGCACGCTCGGACAGCAACAAGGTGTTGTTCGTCTGCTTGCCATCCGTTTTCTGCGCGGCGGGATGGACAAACACCTTGCCGTTGAACACGCCGTGGGACGCTCCGTCGAGAATTCCCTTGTACAGCTCTCGGCTGTAGCAGTTGGGCTCCACGTGCTCGATGCGCGTCTGATGATCGATGTGTTGCGTGTCGTCGCCCAGGTACAGGCCGTTGAGCGTGGCGCCGCAGCCTTCGCCGCGAAGTTCCGTATACACGTTGGTGCGTGAGAGCGCGCCGCCGGTGGCAAAACTGAACGAGAAGAGGTGGCTGTCGCGACCCTGCCGCACGTCGAGCGTACCCACGTGGAAAGCCTGTGTGGATTCGCGCTGAAGCTTGAGGTGGGTCAGCGTTGCGCCGTCGCCAATGACCGCTTCGGTGACCGCGTTCGTGAAATACTCGTGTTCGCCGACGCCCGCATAGCTCTCGATCACCGTGGCTTTTGCATGACGATCAACGACGATGAGATTCCGCGGCTGTGACGTCCCACGTGCTGCGGCCGTATCGCTGACGAAGAGCAAATGAATGGGCCGCGCGAGCTCGACGTTCTGCGTCACGTGAATGACGGCACCGTCGTTGATGAATGCCGTATTCAGCGCCGTGAAGGTGTGCGCATCAAACGATGCGATCTTGCCGAGGTGCTGCTCCACGAGGATGGGCAACTCGTCGTATGCCTGCGCGAGCGGCATCACGTGAACGCCGTCCGGAAGGGCCTCGCCCCCCGACAGTCCCGCGTGATACCGCCCATTCACGAAGACGAGCGTATGCCAACCTGCTGCACTGAACGCAAACGGATCCAGGTCCGCCGGCGTGACGCTGCCGCTGGTGTGCGTGAGCGGCACGAATGCGCCCCGCAGGATTGGCGAGACCGATGTAAAGTGCCAATCCTCGTTGTGCGTGGTGGGGAAGCCGAGCGTTTCGAAACGGGTGATGGCGGAGAGGCGCAACGAGCGCGCCCAGACTGGGGCCGCCGCTCCGCCATTGGCCGAGAACGCCTCGAAACTTCGGAGGTACGGCTCGATCACGCGACCGCCTCCTCCAGAAGCCAATCATACCCCTTGGCTTCGAGCTCCAACGCGAGATCCTTCCCGCCCGACCGCACAATGCGACCACCCGCCAGCACGTGCACGAAATCGGGCACGATGTAGTTGAGCAGGCGCTGATAGTGCGTCACCACGATCGTGGCATTGGTGGGCCGCTTCAGCGTATTCACGCCATGGGCCACAATCCGCAGTGCGTCGATGTCGAGGCCGGAGTCCGTCTCGTCAAGAATGGCCAACCTCGGCTCGAGCACTGCCATCTGGAGGATCTCGTTGCGCTTCTTTTCGCCGCCCGAGAAGCCTGCATTCACCGAACGCGTGAGCATGGAATCGTCCATCTCCACCAGCTTCATCTTCTCGTCCATGAGATCGGCGAAGCTCATCGGATCGATCTCTTCCTCGCCCCGCGCCTTGCGAATCTCGTTGTACGCCGCGCGCAGAAAATACGCGTTGCTCACGCCGGGAATCTCCACGGGATACTGAAACGCCAGGAAGATGCCGGCTTGCGCGCGCACTTCGGGATCCATCGCCAGCAGGTTCTCGCCATTGTACGTGACCGTTCCGCCGGTCACCTCGTACGCGGGATGTCCGGCAAGGACCTGTGCGAGTGTGCTCTTCCCCGATCCGTTGGGCCCCATGACGGCGTGCACGGAGCCCGCGTCAACGGAGAGCGTGATGCCGCGGAGGATTTCCTTGCCGGCAACGGTGGCGCGAAGATCATGTATTTCAAGCATTCAGTTGGTCAGTTAGTCGGTATGTCGGTGCGGCGGCCGGGTTCATCCTACTGACCCTTCCAGCGTGATCCCCAGCAGTTGTTGCGCTTCGAGCGCAAACTCCATTGGCAGTTCCTTGAACACTTCCTTGCAGAAACCACTCACAATCATGCTCACCGCCTGCTCGGCGCTGAGTCCGCGCTGCTTCAGGTAGAAGATCTGGTCTTCGCCGATCTTGCTGGTGGACGCCTCGTGCTCCACCTGGGCGGTGTTGTTGCCCACTTCGATGTACGGAAACGTGTGTGCGCCGCATGCGTTGCCGACGAGCATGGAGTCACACTGCGTGTAGTTGCGCGCGTTTTCTGCCTTGGGCAGCACCTTCACCTGACCGCGATAGCTGTTCTGTCCGCGTCCGGCGCTGATGCCCTTGCTCACGATATTCGACTTCGTGTTGCGGCCAATGTGGATCATCTTCGTGCCGGTGTCCGCCTGCTGCCGGTTGTTCACCACGGCCACGCTGTAGAACTCTCCGGTCGAGTTGTCGCCCTGGAGAATAACGCTCGGGTACTTCCACGTGATCGCGCTGCCCGTTTCCACCTGGGTCCACGAGATTTTGGAGTTGGCGCCGGCACACTTGCCGCGCTTCGTCACAAAATTGTAGATGCCGCCAACGCCATCCTTGTCGCCTGCATACCAGTTCTGCACCGTGGAGTACTTGATAGTCGCATCCTTGAGCGCCACCAGTTCCACCACGGCCGCATGCAACTGGGACGTGGACCGCTTCGGGGCGGTGCATCCCTCGAGATAGCTCACGTACGACCCTTCGTCAGCGACGATGAGGGTCCGCTCGAACTGGCCGGTACCCTCCGCATTGATGCGGAAGTACGTGGACAATTCCATTGGGCAGCGCACTCCCTTGGGCACGTAGACGAACGAACCCTCCGAGAAGACGGCGGAGTTGAGCGACGCGAAGAAGTTGTCCGAGTACGGGACGACCGATCCGAGGTACTTCTGGACAAGGTCGGGATGCTCGCGCACCGCCTCACCAAGTGAACAGAACACGATCCCCAGCTCGCCGAGCTCTTTCTTCATTGTGGTGCCGACGCTGACGGAGTCGAAGATGGCATCTACCGCCACGCCCGACAGGAACTTCTGTTCGTTGAGCGGAATGCCAAGCTTCTCGTACGTTCTCAGCAACTCCGGATCAACATCGTCCAGCGACTGGAGCGGCGTTACCGATTTCGGCGCCGAGTAGTAAGACTGGTCTTGATAGTTGATCGGCGTGTAGCTGACATTCGGCCAGTGTGGCTCCTTCATCGTGAGCCAGCGCCGGTACGCCTTGAGACGCCAATCGAGCAGCCATTGCGGCTCGTTCTTCTTCGACGAAATCAGGCGGATTACGTCTTCGCTCAGGCCCGGCGGAATGGTGTCCGCTTCCACATCAGTGACGAATCCGTACTGATACTCGCGGTTGACGAGCGTATCGATGGACGAGCTCATTGGCGCAATCTCCGTACTACTTATTGAGGCAATTCTATATCAAAGTAAAGTAGTCGGTTTTACCAATCGCGTCAAACGGCGGCAATCACTCGTAAGTGTTGTACTGACAATGTGTTAGGCGTGTTTCCGACGTTTTCGGAAATCTTGCGCCATATTCCATCCCATCATCAACCAATGAGCGAGGCCATCCCATGATCCCCATGCCGATCTCGGTTGAGAACGCCGATCACTATCGCTGGGGAGGCAGTTGCGACGGATGGCATCTGGTTCGCGCCGCCGGCTTTGGCGTGATCGAGGAACGCATGCCGCCAGGCACTTTCGAAGTACGGCACTGGCATGCCCGCGCCATCCAGTTCTTTTACGTGCTCAGCGGTACCCTCGTGATGGAAGTGGAGGGTGCGCACCACGAGCTTGTCGCGGGTTTCGGAATAGAGCTACCGTCGGGAACCGCGCACCAGGCGCGGAATGAAGGCGCCGTCGACGTCACGTTCCTGGTTATTTCCTCTCCGCCCCATCTAGGTGATCGTCGCGAGGCTCCGCTCGACGAGCGCTGAAAGCGCACCGAACCGCGCCTACGTCCACCGTTCATCACTCACGCCTCGCCCAGTGCTCCCGATTCAACGCCACTCTGCCGCCCGCTACGTTCAACCGCTCCGTGAGGGCGGCTCACTTCCCGCCGTCGTGGATACCGATGCCGGCGGCCTCTACGTCGTGAAATTCCGCGGGGCGGGGCAGGGCGCCAGGGTGCTGGTGTCCGAGCTCATCGTTGGGGGGTTGGCCCTGGCGCTCCAATTGCCGACGCCGGAGCTGGCCCTGGTGGACGTTTCGGAGCGGTTCGGCAGGACCGAGCCGGACCCGGAAATTCAGGAACTCCTCCGGCGCAGCCATGGCACGAACGTCGGCCTTCGCTACCTCGACGGCGCATTCAACTTCGACCCGGTCGCCGCGGGAACTCTCGTCCCCCCGGACCTCGCGGCGCGCATTATCTGGCTCGACGCGTTTACCACGAATCCCGATCGCACGCACCGCAACCCCAACCTCATGGTCTGGCACGGTACCCCGTGGTTGATCGATCACGGCGCGGCACTGTACGCCCATCATGACTGGACATCGGTGGACGAGGCCCGCACGCGCACGCCCTTCCCACTCATTCGCTCGCACGTGCTCCTGCCCAGTGCCGGCGACCTGGCCGCAGCGGACGCCGCCAGCGTCGAGCTGCTCGCGGAGGACGTCTTGCGCGATGTGGTGTCCGCCGTGCCAGACGACCTGCTCATGGATACGGTCGCCGGTGGCGGAGACTTCGCGTCCGCCGACGCGGCCCGGGCACGATACGTCCGGTACCTGCGCGAGCGCCTCGATGGCCGGGCGGCATGGCTGGCCGCAGCACAAGCAGCCCAGGAGCAGGTTCGACTCGAGGCGCCCTTGCACCTCAAGGCGCGGCGATGACCGGCACCGAACGCATCGCGTACGACTTTGCCATCCTGCGCGTCGTTCCCCACGTCCATCTCGGCGCATTTGCGAATGTTGGCGTGGTGGTCCACGCGCGCACGCTCGAGTTCGTCGCCATGCGTACCATCAAGGACGTCCGCCTGCTGGCCACGTTGGCTCCCGGACTCGATGCCGACCTCCTTGCCAGGTACCTGGACTCGTGGGAGGCCATCTCCGCCGGCGATCCAGCAGCCGGCCCGGTTGCGCTTGCACCGCCATCCGAGCGTTTCCACTGGCTCACCGCGCCTCGGTCGGATGTCTTGCAGAGTTCGCCCGTTCACGAAGGCCTGTGTGACGATCCAGTGCGGCTTGTCGACGAACTGTTCGACACGTACGTGATCCGGCAATGAACTGAGCAGTGCGTGATTCGCGGGCAGAACATGACCCTGGCTGTTTCAGTCTTACCTCCGTGATAGTACCTTTTGGCTGTCCATCCACGCGGAGCAATCAGGAGATGAACGAAGCGCAGCTACAGGCACTGTTGCGGAAGACGCAGGCCGCGGCCGCCGCAGCCAAGCCGAAGAAGAATCGCACCTACGATTCGACGCTCGATGCCACACGTCCGCCCGATTCGGAAGAAGCGGCGAACAACGATGCGAAGGATCTCTTCCAGCAAATGAAGAAGCGCGAATTCTAGCGGAATCACCACCGTGAACCAGCGCGGGGCATCCGGGAGCGTCGAACGCGTCGCGGGCAACGGTGCCCTGCCCAAGGTGATCATTCGCGCCTCCGACGGCGCCAGCGCGGAGGTCTACCTTCAGGGCGCCCACATTACGTCGTGGTGCCCCGCGCCGGGCAAGGAAGAGTGGCTCTTCCTGAGCGCGCGCTCGCAGTTTCGTGATGGCGTCGCCATTCGCGGCGGCATTCCCGTCATCTTTCCGCAGTTCGCCACGGAAGGTCCGTTGCCGCGCCATGGCTTTGCGCGCACCACGCAGTGGGCGTTCGTCTCCGAGCAGGAAGAGGCCGATGGGACGATCGCGGCCACCTTCTCCCTCGAGCAAACACCAGCCACGCTCGCCGTCTGGCCCATGTCGTTTCGCGCACTGCTGACAGTCCGCGTCGGCGGCGCCCGGCTTGTCGTGACGTTCACCGTGGAGAACACCGGCAGCCGCCCCTTCGACTTCACCGCGGCCTTGCATTCGTACTTTGCCCTGGACGATGTGCACAACGCGGAGATCGTCGGGTTGCAGAACGGCCGGTATCGCGTCTCGCAAACCGAGATGCAGTTCGACGAAGCTGAAACCCTTCGCGTGTCGGGAGAGATCGATCGCGTATATGTCGGCGCGCCATCGCATCTCACTCTTCGCGAACCGGGCCGCCAGTTGTCCATTCAACGCGCGAAGTTCCCCGACGTGGTCGTGTGGAATCCGGGCGCCGAAAAAGCCGCGCAGTTGGCTGACATGGAGCCCGGCGGGAGTCGGCGCATGCTGTGCATCGAAGCAGCCGCAGTACAAGAACCCATCGAAGTGCGTCCAGGACGAAGCTGGTGGGGATCACAAACGCTCATCGCGCACCCGCGTGAGGCTGACGTACCCGTGAGGACAGCATGAGCGGAGACGACGAGGCACCGGTCGTGGGGAATCCGGCCGACGGGCTGAACGAGCAGCTTCGGCAACTCGAGGAGTTTGTGTCCCGAGCGGAGGCCGCGGGCGATGACCTGCCGCCGGAAGCCGTGGAGATGGTCGAGAAGCTCCGCGAGATCATCCGCGCGCTCGAAGGACTCACATCGAGCCTGGAGGTTCGCGGCGACGCGATTACACTCGATGAAGTCAGCGCACCGCCCCCCGAGCACGAGTAGCGGACGTGACACCACCCGCACTCGCCGCTTCGCCATCGCGCCTGACCGTATCGCTCATGCTCATGTGCGCGTTCTTCGTGGCGTCAGGCATCGCGCACTTTATCCGGCCCGCGATGTACATGCGTATCATGCCGCCATGGCTGCCGGCGCCCCTCGCGCTTGTCCTGGTCAGCGGCGTGTTCGAGGCCTTGGGCGGCGTCGGCGTGCTCATCCCGGCCACGCGAGTTGCCGCCGGATGGGGCATCATCGTGCTCCTGGTCGCGGTGTTTCCCGCCAACATCCAGATGTTGCTCAATGCACACGCAGCCCACGCGTCGAAAATCTGGCAGGGCATGCTCGTGACGCGCCTCCCCGCGCAGCCACTGTTGATCTACTGGGTCTACGTGTCGGCCATTCGCCCCGCTTGATGGCTACCGCATTCATCGTCCGTGAAGTCACCGACTCACGCGACATCGATCATGTGCGCCGTCTCGTTCGCGCTCACGGCGACGCGCGCGCCACCACGCCGGGAGTGGAGAATGTTTACGCAGACGCCGATCGGATGCCCGGCGTGTACGCGCCGCCGCGCGGCGGCATCTGGCTCGCCGTAGCAGCTGACGCGCCCATCGGATGCGTGGCACTCCGGGAAATCGACAACGGTGCCGGAGAGGTGAAGCGGATGTTCGTGGATGCTGAATGGCGCGGGCGCGGCGTGGGCCGATCCTTGCTCGGCACACTCATCGCCGGCGCGCGTTCAAGAGGCTACGAGACACTCCGGCTCGGAACGTTGGCCGACATGGAGGTGGCGCAGGGCCTCTACCAATCCATCGGGTTCACGCAGGTCTCGCGCTACCGCCCGGACGAATTAACGGACACACGGTTCTACGAGTTATCATTGCGTCCGAAGACGGCCTGACCTTTGGGACTGCCGACGTCCATTTCCTCGCGCCTGAACGGCACACCGGCCGTCGGCAGTCGTGCCATCAGTGACGTGACACCTCTTCCATCGCCCGCTCGCATGCACCAGCTCCTGAAGTCCTGTTTTGTAACAGTGTTTGCATGTGCGCTCGCCCGGCCATTGGTCGCGCAGGAGCCTGAGAACAGTCCGCGCGCCGTGCAGCCGGAGCGGCCAACGGTTGCCACGCATGCACATACGGTGGCGCCCGGGTATTTCGAAGTCGAAGCGGGCGTGCAAGGCGATCGCGTCGGCGATGGCAAGCGCGCGTATTCCGCTCCGATTGTCGTGAAGGTTGGGCTTGCATCCCACGTGCAGTTGAACATCACCGCACCCGGCCTCTTCACCCAGGCGTCCATTGGCCAGTCGTCCGGCCTGGGCGACGTGAATGTAGGCATCAAGTGGCGCCTATTGGACGATCATGCGTGGCTTGGCGACTTTGCCTTGCTCCCATTCGTGAAGGTTCCGACCGGTTCAGTCGACAAGGGGACTGGCAGCGGTTCTACCGACTACGGGATCACCGCGATCTCGAGCCACGAATTTTTCGGCGTCGCTGTAGACCTGAACGCGATCTATACACGGGTCGGGTCGGTTTCCGGCGTGGGAGCGCGCGACGCGTCGGACGCCGCGCTCTGGACCGCATCGTTCGGCTTCCCGCTTGCGGGCAACCTCGGGGGCGTCGCGGAGGTGTTTGGCGAACCAACAATCGATGGCTCGGATGTGCCCTCCACGGTGAACCTGCTGATCGGTCCCACCTTTCTGGTCAGTCCGGCGTTGAATCTTGACGTCGGCGTCATCACACCACTTCGGGGTGGCGCACCCAATAGCATTTACGCGGGCTTCGTCTGGAACCTCGGGTCGCCATTCGCGCAAAAGAGTCAGGTCAAGCGATCACTCAAGCGGTGAAGCACCCTCTAACGCATTCCTGAAGTCAAGTGCGAAGGTGCCGTGACCGATCACGGCACCCCCTCCGTTCATCCCTCCGCGATGGCGCGAATGCCGTCGCGCAGCAGCACGGCGGCAAATTCCAGCTTGTCCCCGTTCTTCGAGAGGGGCTCGGCATCCAGCAGTGCGCGTTCGGCCAGGCTCGCGATCGTGTCGTCATCGAGGCCGCCCGAAATTGCCTCCTCCTCGACGGACCCGTACACGCGATACGGTCGCGGGGAGACACCCCCAAGGACCATGCGCGCCTCGCCGTCGGTGCGACGGACAGTTGCCAGGCTGACGAGCGCGTAGTTCGACGCCTGATCCTTCACCCTCGCGAACTGTTGGAAACCACCTGCCGAGTGGGCCGGCAGGTGGACGGCGACAATGAGTTCTCCGTCATTGAGCGCGATCTCACGATCCATGCGGACCGTTGGCAGAACAAAAAACGCCGCCGCCGGGATGGGACGCGCTCCATCCGGACCGTCGACAAGAATTGTGGCCTCAAGCGCGACCAAGGCGGTGGCCGGATCCGAAGGATGCACCACCCAACATGGGCCGCCCTCGAGAATGGCGAGCGTCTGGTTCTCGCCGTCGTGCGCGGGGCAGTCTGTGCCTCCATTCTTGCGGCAGGAGACCTGCGCCCGGAAGTACGGGCATTGCGGCCGTTGGCCCAAGCTGCCTGCCAGGGTCTCCGTCTCTCGCGTCGCTGGCGTCAGCGCCTGCTCGCAGGCGCTAGCTAGCGCCGCGAACCGGTCGCGCATGATCGGGTGATCAGCAAGCTCCGAGAGACGGACCGCGCCGCCGATACGCGCGGCACCCGTTGCGTCGCACTCAATACCGAGCAGTTCCGGCACGGGATAGGGCCTCGGTCAGTGACGCTGCCTTGTGGTTCACGAAAGACGACACAATATCTCAGTCTGCGCGTAGAGAGATGGAGAGGTTAGCCCATGGGCCGATAGTGGGCCAGACTGCTCTCCATGCCCTGTCGCGGGCAAGGGTTTCGCCAGGAGGTCGCCGGTTGCCCAGCCGGCGGCATTGGTCTCATCACCTCGAGGTTCTCGTGCAATTTTCCGTCATTGCGCTCAACATCCTTTATGCAGTCATCGGCGTGGTGCTGATGTTCGTGTCGTACCGCGTGATCGATCGCCTCACGCCAGAGGTGGACTTTCCCGCAGAACTCCAGAAGGGCAACGTGGCGGTGGCCATCTTCATCGCCGCGATCTTCATTTCCATCGCGATGATCATCGGCAAGGCGCTGGGCTAAGCATGCACACCGCGGGCAAGGTGATGGCGGCAATAGCCGTGCTCGGATCGATGGCGACGCATGCGTCTGCCGGGCAGGCGCCCCCACAGGCGTCCTCGGCGACGCGCGCCGGTCAAGCACTGGAGCGAGCGGCGGAAGCGCGTCAGACCAAACACGCAACGGAGCGGTTCGACCCCATCTTCCGGAAATACACGAAGCGCTATTTCGGTGTGGGCACTGATTGGCACTGGTTCAAGGCGCAGGGCATGGCGGAGAGCGATCTCACGCCAACGGCGCGCAGCCGAGTGGGGGCGCGTGGCATCATGCAACTCATGCCGAGCACGTACGGACAGATTCGGACCGCGCTGCCACAGTTCGGGGCCATCGACAATCCCGAATGGAATATCGCCGCCGGTATCCTGCATGATCGCGATCTCTGGACGCTCTGGAAGCGCGACCTCGACGAGGAGGAACGGTGGGCGTTCGTATTCGCGGGCTACAATGCCGGAGAAGGCACGATCAACCGCGCAAGAAAGACTGCCGCCGCTGCGCAACTCAGCGACAAGACGTGGCCGAGCATCGAGTCGGTGGCGCCCAAGGTTGAGCGATGGCGTTACAGCGAGACGCTCGACTACGTGCGGCGGATTCGCGCGAATCATGATGCATTGAACCCGGTACCCTGAACGCGAGACGGCTCGTCACGCGTGCACCCAATGGAACGGAATCGCCGCGACGCCGATTCCTCCATCATGAGCGCTACCCCGTACACGGAGATCAACGACGTTGGATCATTGCGCGCGCGCTACCTTGCGGCGCAAGACTTCTCGTCCATGCTTCGCGACGTACAGAAGAACGCCGAGTTGTGGGCAGCTGTGTGGCGCCGTGCACACGTACCGCAGCAATACCTGGATCGTGTGGCGGCGCTCGGTCGACCCTGGCACCTGCTGGCCCTCAGCGAGGATTGGTGCGGTGACGCGGTGAACACGCTGCCGGTGATCGCGAAGCTGGCAGAACTTTCCCCGCTCGTTGACCTGCGCGTTCTTGCGCGCGATTCGAACGACGACCTGATGGCGGCTCACCTCACCGGCCTCTCGCGTTCCATTCCAGTCGTCATGGCACTCGATGACCAATACGTCGAGCGCGGATGGTGGGGTCCGCGTCCCTCCGAGCTACAGCAATGGGTGCTTGGGCCCGGCCAGGCTATGGACAAGGTCGCGCGCTATCGCGACGTGCGTGCGTGGTACGCGCGCGACCACGGCACGACCGCGCTCGACGAACTGCTGCGGGTGCTGGAGCGAGCAGCGAGGTGACATGACAAGGGCCGGAACCCCGCGAGGCGCCGGCCCTTTTCGAATACTCCGGACTGCGGAAAGGCTACTCGTGCGCCGCCGCAGTTGCGGTACCCGCCGCGTGAAAGCGGACATCCGTGGGGTGCTTGTAGGTGGCATTGTGTACGTATGCGGCACCGGCAGCGGCCGCTACGGCCAATAGCACGACAAAAGCGGCGACGCCCCAGCCTTCCTGCTTGAAGGGAACGCGTTGACCGCCGGGTGAGTTCGTGGGTTCCTGCATCGTATCTCCATTCGAGTCGTGATCGACGGGAAAGCTACCCAGGATCGCCCCTCCGCAACAGGCGCAGCATCCGTACGAAACTTGTACGGCGCAGGATGGTACCACCCGGACAAACTTCATCCTTTCTCCGGTTTCGGCTGTCGAACCGGGAACGCCACTTCTCATGCAATCCGACTTTCTGGACCAGTTGACAGCCGCCCTCGGCGAGGGCTACGCAATCGAGCGCGAACTCGGTGGCGGAGGCATGTCACGCGTATACGTCGCGTATGATGCGGCTCTTCAGCGACGGGTGGCAGTCAAGGTCATGCCGGAGCACCTGGCGGCGGCGGTGTCCGTTGACCGGTTCAAGCGCGAAATCCTGCTGAGCGCGGGGCTTCAGCACCCCCACATCGTGGGGGTGCTCAGCGCGGGGGAAGCTGCCGGGCTTCCCTTTTTCGTGATGCCGTACGTGGAAGGCGAATCGCTGGGGGCACACATCGCTGCCACCGGCCCCATGGCGGTGCGCGAGGCGGTGTCCATCCTGAAGGATGTCGCGCGAGCGCTCGCGTACGCGCACGAACGCGGCGTCGTCCATCGGGACATCAAGCCCTACAATATCCTGTTGGCTGCGGGTGCGGCCACCGTCACGGATTTCGGTGTCGCCAAGGCCATCAGTTCCTCCCAGCGCACCGGCGAACAGGGACCGGGTCTCACCATGACCGGCACCTCGCTGGGCACGCCGATGTACATGGCCCCAGAGCAAGCCGCCGCGGATCCCGATGTCGACCATCGCGCGGACATCTACGCGTTCGGCATTACCGCGTACGAGATGCTCACGGGCAAGCCGCCCTTCGCCGGCATGCCGCCGCGAGCGCTGTTGACCGCACGGATGACGGAAGATCCGCCGGTGCTTTCGAGTGTTCGTGACGATGTTCCCGCGGCGCTCGCCAAACTCATCATGGCCTCACTCGCGCGGGACCCCGACGACCGGCCT
The DNA here is from genome assembly GCA_040003455.1 of bacterium. Lineage (GTDB taxonomy): Bacteria > Gemmatimonadota > Gemmatimonadetes > Gemmatimonadales > Gemmatimonadaceae > AG11. The sequence goes on along the minus strand of JBDUCM010000002.1, from coordinate 68,803 downwards.
CAGTCGGCATCGGAAATCCTCCGGGCGCTCGACGACCCGTCCATGGTGAGTGGCGTGTTCAGCGCGCCGCCGCCCGCGTCAGGTGCCTCGGGAAGGCTGCGCCATTGGCGGAGCGCCGCGGCAATCGCCTTGGCGCTCGTCTCTGTCGCGGCGGTGGCCAGGGTGCTACGCCGGCCACCCGTTGCCGTCGTGGCGGCCACCGCCAGCACGGCCGCGGTACGCAGCTCCGCTCCCACCGCCGCATCCATCGTGGTGGTGCCGCTGGTGAGCATCGGGTCGGATTCCGGAAACGCGTACCTTGCCGACGGTATCACGAACGAACTCGCGGCCGCGCTCGGCCGACTCCCCAACATGCAGGTGGTGTCGCCATCGCGCGCGGCGGCAATGCTCGCGGCCGGCAACTCACCAAGCGAAATCGGCAAGGCGTTGAACGTGTCCCTTCAGCTCGAGGGAACGGTGCAGCGCGAAGGGAAGCGACTCCGTGTCACGGCTCGGCTGGTAGCTGTAAGCGATGGCGTGATGCGCTGGTCGGACATGTACGAGCGTGATGCCACTGATCTTCTCACCGTGCAGGAGGAACTTGCCCGCGCCATCACCGGCGCGGTAAGCAGCGCAATGGGAGCAACGGCGTCGCTCGCATCCGCCGAGCCCGCGACGGCAGCCAGTAGCGGCAAGCGGTTGTCGGGACAGGCGTACGACTACTACCTGCGTGGCCGCTTCCAACTCGGGCGCCGTACACCTGCATCGTTGCAGCAGGCGATCGAGTATTTCCAGCGGTCCATCGCGCAGGACCCGGGCCTCGCCCCCGCGTATAGTGGCCTCGCCGATGCGCAGGGTCTGTTGCCACTCTACACCGGGACTCCGGCTGGACCGGCGCTCGCTGCGGCATTGAGCAGTGCGGATCACGCGATCGCGCTCGACAGTACTCTCGCGGAAGCGTGGGCGTCTCGCGGAGTATTGCGAGGCAGGGACTGGAAATGGGCCGATGCCGAGCGCGACTTTCGTCGCGCCATTGCGCTCAACTCACAGTATGCGCCTGCCCACCAGTGGCTCGGCGAGTTGCTGCTTGTTACGGGTCACACGGGCGACGCCGCGCGGGCACTGGAACGGGCCGCGCAACTCGATCCATCGTCTCCGGTGATCGCGGGGTCACTCGGCCTCGCACTCAGTCTTTCAGGCAAGCCGGTGGAGGCACTTGCCACGGCTGAGCGCGCGGTTTCCTACGATTCCAGCCTGCTCGTCACGCGATTCATGTTGGGCGCGACGCGGCTGTACCTGCGCCAACCTGGCGCCGCTGTCGCGCCATTGGAGGCGGCCGTCCGCATTGACCCGATGTCGCGGACAGCACTTGGAATGCTCGGTTTTGCCTACGCGTCGAACGGAAAGGCGGCCGCTGCGCATCGGATGGAGGCTCGCATTGAGGCGATGCCGGCCGGAGCCGGGACAGACGTCGCCATCGCGCGCGTCGCCCTTGGTCTTGGCGATACAACCAGAGCGCTGCTCTACCTGGAGCGTGCCGCCCACGCGCGCGATCCTTTTTTCGCGACGGAGTGCGCCAGTTCTCCAATTTTCGACGCGCTCCGCTCGAATCCGCGCTACCTCGCACTCCTCAAGTCCGTCGGCCTCGCTCCAGTGGACCGGTTGCCGTCCTGAGCGCACCGGGAGGCAACGGCGCTCATGGTTGAAAGCGGTTGGCCTTGCATCGGCGATGGGCTCAGCGCGAAAGCGTAGCGTCGCGAGCGGGGTTCGCCTACTTTCCAAGCATAGACCGGGGTGCCCACGACACGTCTGTCGTGCGCTGAGAGAGACCCGTTGAACCTGATCCGGTTTGCACCGGCGTAGGGAGTCACAGACATGAAGAGCAACACGCAAATGCGTTTCGCGCGCGACGGTGTCATCACCGACGCGATGCGATTTGTGGCCGAACGGGAGCAGTTGAATCCCGAACTCGTCCGGAGCGAGGTGGCCCGCGGCCGTCTCGTCATCCCGGCGAACATCTACCACCTGGCCGGTTCGCTCAAGCCCATGGCCGTGGGCAAGGTCAGCAAAGTCAAGATCAACGCGAACATCGGCAACTCCGCCGTGACCTCGGACATCGAGGGCGAGCTGGAGAAACTGCAATTTGCCGTGAAGTACGGGGCCGACACGGTCATGGACCTGTCCACCGGGACAGCGCTGGACGAGACGCGCATGGCGATCATCGCGGCGTCGCCCGTGCCCATCGGCACCGTTCCCATATATCAGGCTATCCAGCAGGTCAAGGAAGTCACCGACCTCACTGCTGATCTCCTGCTCGAAGTCATCGAGCATCAGGCGAAGCAGGGCGTGGATTACATGACCATCCACGCCGGCATCCTGTTCGAGCATCTTCCACTCGTCTACGGCCGCGTCACCGGTATCGTGAGCCGCGGTGGTTCGCTCCATGCCGTGTGGATGATGCATCACCGGAAGCAGAATCCGTTCTATGAGCGCTATGACGACGTGCTCGACATCCTGCGCAAGTACGACGTCACCATCTCCCTCGGCGACTCATTGCGCCCAGGCTCCATCCACGATGCGAGTGACCGCGCACAGTTTGCCGAACTGGAGACATTGGGCGAACTGACAAAGCGTGCCTGGGAGAAGGACGTCCAGGTGATGGTGGAGGGTCCGGGCCACATCCCGATGCACCAGATCGAGATGAACGTCCGGAAGCAGAAGGAGATCTGCCACGAGGCGCCATTCTATACCCTTGGTCCCCTCGTCACCGACATCGCTCCGGGCTACGATCACATTACCAGCGCCATCGGCGCGGCGATGATCGGATGGTACGGCGCCGACATGCTGTGCTATGTGACGCCGAAGGAACACCTTGGCCTCCCGAACGCAGAGGATGTGCGCAACGGCGTGATCGCGTACAAGATCGCCGCCCATGCGGCTGACATCGCCCGCGGTCGTCCCGGCGCCACCGACCGTGACGATGCACTGTCTCGGGCGCGGTACAAGTTTGACTGGAACGAGCAGTTCAACCTGTCGCTCGATCCGGAGCGCGCGCGCGAGTATCATGACGAGGCCTTGCCGGCCGAGTATTTCAAGAGCGCCGAGTTCTGCGCGATGTGTGGTCCGAAGTTCTGCTCGATGCATCACACCCGCACCATCGACGAGCAGATCGAGAAGATGGCGGAAGAGCAGGGGCTCATCCCGAGCACACGCGAACCACGCGAGACGGAGTATGCGCGCGAGCTGGTGTCATCAGGCGAGCAGGTTGAACTCGAGGAGCTTGCCGGCGCGGGGGACTGACGGTCGCTTCAACCCGGAGGGCTTCCGCTCTGCATTGAAGAGGGTCATCCTGCTTGAAACGGGGATCTCGCACCAGCGAGATCCCCGTTTGCACAGGACCGCTCGAAATTCCGGGCGGCAACGTAGAAATGGCCTGGGGCACACAGGTTTGGCGCACGGTACCAAGGTCGTATTCGAATTCCAGAATTCTGGAATGCCATAAGCCGAATCCACCGCGGTGCGCCTCGTCACTCCTACTGCCGTTTCTTCGCCTTCACTGCCACCAGGTTCCAGAACCGACGCTCGCCAATGACGGCCACCGTATGCCCTATGGCGGCGAGGCGCCGCACTTCCATCAGCTTGGTGCCGCCCGCATCCCCGGCAATCTGTAAAGCGTTCGGCCTACCGCGCACAAGCACGTCGGTGGTCTGCCCGGGCTTGGTTTGCACGATGGCGCCAGCCTTTCGCGCGGCGGCCGCCGCTTCGCTCCGTGGCCGATTGAGGAACCCCGTGAACGAAAGCCGCTTTCCCTCCAGGCTGGCAACTCGACCGGCAGGCACTTCGCGGGGGCGCTGCCGTAGCGCGGCAATGAGTTCACCCGCCGCCTCGTAGCGTTTTCCGCGCACACCGAGGCAACGATGGATGACCTCCTTCAAATGATCGCTGCACGGGAGGTTGCGAACATCCTTGCTCCTGCTCGGGCTCGTGATACTTCCCCGAAGCAGCATCGCCGCGAGCTGGCCCACCTGATAGATGTCGTCGCGCTGCTGCCACTTCCGCACCCACCCCCAGGCGATTTCCGTGGGAGCGTTGAACGGATTGAACGCATCGGCGGTCACTCCGCGCCGGCTGAGCTGGTGCGTGGCAATACCGAAGTCGCCCACCTTCAATTGCTCGCCCGCGCAGACGAACACGTTGAAAGGGGTGAGGTCCCGATGCATGGCCTGACCGCGATGCAGGGCATCCAGGGCGCCGAGGATGGCCGCAATCTCTCGACGCACGAAACGTTCGGTTTGGGGACCGCTTCGGCCGAGCCACGCGCTTAGGTCACCGTGTTCGGCGTATTCCATCACAAGGCAGTATCGCATGCTCGTGCCCTGCAGCTCGGCGAACCTGTCGAACACCTTGAGGGCGCGCGGCTCGCGCGAGAGGAGCTGCGCGAAATACGCTTCGCGAAGCCAACTCGTGATGTGATCGCTGATCTTCACGCAGACCTGCTCCGGCATGGCGGGCGAATTCATTGGCGTGGCCAGGTACACCTCGCCAAACCCGCCTTTCCCAATCAGTCGGTCCAGTCTGTACGTGCGGCCGGTCTCACTGCTATGGGCCGTCTGTGTCGCGGGCCGGCGGGTGGTTCGCGTGCGCGAGTCCACCGCCCTGCCGCGCAACGCAGTGGTTGAAGCGGTCTTCTTCACCATTTATGTCGATGAAAGGAGCAACTACTTCTGTGCGGCCCTTGTCCGTGCGGCATGCAGGGGTAGTTGAGCAGTCAAGCTACTGCCTCGGCTCGGCACCTTCCACCAGGTTCGAGGCTTCCGAGGCTGCGCCCTCGCCGTCGGCCCTTTTCCGTGACACCACGTTGGGCGTCGGGACAATCTGCCCTACTCTTAACGGGCGCACTTGATCGGGCGACACTTCATTGTGTCGCCCGCCTCTTTTTCCCCCGGCGCGGTGTCTCACAGACTGTCAATCCCGCCTAGCTATGCGTTCCAGAACAGCGATCATAATCGGAGCCCCCATCGCCTGTTGGGGCTTGTTCGGTTGCCTCGTCCTGCTGGGGCAGAACGCCGACGCATCCGGAATCATCTCCGTAATCTGGGGGGTGCTCTGGCTGGCCCTGGTACACTTTCGCAGGCCGCCGCACTGGACGGCGCGCGACCGCAGGCCGTCAAACCGGCGCAGCGGCCGCACGGTGTGGAATGGAGCAGTGCTCGCTTCGCTCTTTCTTCCCCTTCCAGTCTATCTGCTTGCGCTCTTCTTCGAATCCATCGGGCTCGCACAAGTCACACTGACCATCCCGCTCTTTGCTGTGCTCGCGTTACCGGCACCTGCGGCGTTGTGGTGGATGGCGTTGTGGCCGGTCACGGCACGCGACGAGATCGTATTGGTGCCCTCTGGCTGGCGCCACTTCACTCCGCAGGCACCGGTGGGCGTGATCCCGCCGCGGAACAGCGGAATGCGGCGCGCCATTCAGGCGTAGCGGACCTTCCCGCTGGACTGGAGATGAACGGCGCGCATGCCTGCATGCGCGCCGTTCCTTTTGCCTGCGCATGAAACGGCGTCACTGGCGCGCAGAAGGGCAATGGTACATTTCATCTACACGCCCTCGCGCAGACTCCATTTCAACGAGGTACTCGCATGCGAGCCATTCGCATTCACGAACTTGGTGGGCCCGACGTCATGGGTCTCGAGGACGTTGCCGATCCCGTACCCGGGGCGGGTGACGCGCTCGTGCACATGGATGCCATCGGCGTCAACTTCATCGAGATCTATCACCGGAAAGGACTCTACAAGTCAGCGGTACCATTTACTCCCGGCACGGAAGGGGCGGGCACCATCGTCGCCCTGGGCGAGGGCGTGCACGACCTGAAAGTCGGCGATCGAGTGGCATCGCAGAACTTCAGGGGCGCCTATGCCGAACTCGCGGTGGCGCCCACGGACCGATTGGTCCTCATCCCCGACGGCGTGAGCGCACGACAAGGCGCCGCAGCGATGCTTCAGGGCATGACGGCGCACTACCTGGCCACGTCCGTGTATCCGCTCAAGGCCGGCGAACGGTGTCTGATCCACGCCGCGGCCGGCGGCGTCGGGTTGTTGTTGTGCCAGATCGCCAACCGCCGCGGCGCGCACGTAATCGGGACGGTTTCAACGGAAGAGAAGGCCGAGCTTGCGCGCGCCGCTGGTGCCGCCGACGTCATCCTCTACACCGAGCTGGACTTCGTCGATGAAGTGGCACGGATCACGAACGGTCAGCGCGTGCACGTCGTCTACGATTCGGTTGGCCAGACCACCTTCCTCAAGGGTATGGACTGTCTGGTACCACGCGGCATGCTTGTGCTGTTCGGCCAGTCCAGCGGTCCCGTTGCCCCACTCGATCCGTCAGTGCTCAATCAAAAGGGCTCGCTCTTCCTCACGCGCCCTACGCTCGGGCACTACGTGGCCACTCATGAGGAGATGGCGTGGCGCGCTGGCGACATCCTCGGCTGGGTGCGTGACGGATCACTTGATCTTCGCATCGATCGGGAGGTCCCACTCGCGCACGCGGCCGACGCGCACCGTGCACTTGAGGGACGGCAAACCACCGGAAAGGTCCTGCTCATTCCGTGAGGCATGCCGTGCATTGGTCACCAGCGGTGACGATGCGGCGAACCATCGCGCTCTTCGCGCTGATGGCCGTATCGGCGTGCTCGCGACAGCTCTATTCGGCCCCGGTTCCGGTCGTGCCGGCGCCCCAGCCATCGGCTCCCGCCAAGTCACCTCCGGTTGGCGAAATGCCGCCCATGGCGAACGTCTCCAGTGAAGAGACGGTGAACTACATCCTGGCGCGCGGCATCATGATCCCTGTGGTGGGTGTAACCGTGAATCAGTTGCACGACACGTTCGATGAAGGCCGCGACGCGAGCCGCATCCATCGAGCGCTCGACATCATGGCGCCACGCGGCACACCCGTGATTTCCGCCGACGGCGGTCGTATCCTCCGCATCAGCGTGAGCGCCCTTGGGGGCAACACGGTGTATGCTACCGATCCGCTGGGGCGCGTTGTGTATTACTATGCGCATCTGGACGGGTATCAACCCGGCCTTGCGCAAGGCGCCACGATCACGCGAGGCGACACGCTCGGTTTCGTGGGCACCACGGGCAATGCGGCGAAGGACACGCCGCATCTGCACTTCCAGATCATGCGCATGCCGGCTGATGGAAAGTACTGGGACGGCGACCCGATCAATCCGTTTCCGCTCATTCTTCTCACGCACGACGCAACACGCCCATGACGCTCACGTCGAAGGAACGCGCCGAGTTGCGCGCTGAAGCACACCATCTCTCGCCGTTGGTACACGTGGGTCATCACAACCTCACGGATGCCGTCATCCAGTCCATCGATGACGCCCTGCGCACGCATGAGTTGGTGAAGGTGGCGCTCGCAAAAACCACCGATGTGAAGCCGAAGGATGCGTCCCACGAGTTGGCGGAGAAACTCGGCGCCGATGTGGTGCAGACTATCGGGCGGACATGTACGCTCTATCGCGTGAACCCGGATATCAAGCGGAAGAAGGGCGATCTTCCACCGTGGCGCGGATAGCAGCTAGCCGCCGGCCTCGCGGCCTGCACCCCTACCCGATCCCGGTGCCGCGCCTACATTCCCCCCACCGCCATCCAGCGGCCACAGCTGTACGTTGAGCGAGCCGTAAGTCCACCTGCTCGTTCATGGCGCCGGCGGCACCCGGCACCTCCCAGACGCTCCCACTCACGAATTCGTACGTCCGCGGCGAAACGTCTCATCGCCGTCCCACCGAGAACTGAAATGCGCGCCATCCGGATCAAGTCTCGCCACCTGCTGGCGGGGCTCGTCTTCGTCGCTGCTTGCAACAGCGACCTATTGTTTCGTACGCCCATTGCGAACAGGCCTGCAACCACGGCGAATCGGGAAAGCGCTGCCGATACGTCCGCTGGCGGTGCCGATACACTGGCGATCGATGACTCGCTCACGTTTGGCGTCGCCGCCGCGCCCCCCAGCGTCAAGAAGATCACGCTGACGGTGCCGAGTACGAGTCTCTTCTCGCAGGGAACGGTGGCCATCAAGGCAACCCTGCTCGACTCGCTGGGCCGTGTACTTACGGGACCGGCCGTCACCTGGACCACCACCAACGGCGTAGTCGCCACTGTGGCGGCCGGTGTGGTGACGGGGGTGACCGGAGGCAGCGCGAACATCACCGCCACGAGTGCGGGAATCAGCGCAACGGTGACGATGAACGTTACCGCGCTTGCCAATTTGCCCAAGGTGTACCTGAACACCGTTGCTCCCATAGCGCCAGGCGCTGGCGGCGTGATCATCAACGTGCCGGCCGGGGGAGACTTTCAAGCGGCCCTCAATAGCGCACGGCCGGGCGACGTGATTCAGTTGGCGAATGGAGCGAAGTTCGTGGGCAACTTCATCCTCCCCGACAAGAAGACCGCCAGCACGAACTGGATCGTCATTCGTCCAGCCAGCGTGAGCGGACTCCCTGCGGAAGGTGCGCGGATGATCCCGTCCATTGCGGCGGCCGTTCGTCTTCCGCTCATCGTCAGTCCCAACGCACTGGGCGCGCTGGCAACTGCCCCGGCGGCCCATCACTACCGCATCATTGGTCTGGAAGTCACGATGGGTAGTGCGGTCACGTCGAACACCGGACTCGTTCGATTCGGCGACGATGGCGCGAACGGTCAGACCACGGCGGCGTCTGTTCCGCATGACCTTGTCCTGGATCGATCGTACGTCCATGGATTGTCCAACGCGAACCTGCGCCGTGCCGTGGCGCTCAACTCGGCGTCGTCCGCGGTGATCGATTCGTACCTCAGCGATTGCCATGATGCCGGCTACGATTCGCAGGCCATCATGGGATGGAATGGTCCAGGTCCGTACAAGATCGTGAACAACTACCTCGAGGGTTCTGGGGAGAACATCATGTTCGGCGGAGCCGATCCGGGTATCGCGAACCAGGCGCCAAGCGACATCGAGATTCGCCACAATCATTTGTACAAGCCCATGGCCTGGAAGGGCGTTTGGCTGGTGAAGAACCTTTTCGAGTTGAAGAACGCGAAGCGCGTGCTGGTGGAGGGAAACATCTTCGAGAACAACTGGCAGGATGGGCAGGCGGGTACCGCAATCTCGTTGAAGAGTTCGAGCGATGGCGCATGTTCGTGGTGCGGCACGCAGGATGTGACCTTCCGCCTGAACATTGTGCGAAATGTGGGCGGTGCCATCGCGGTGTCTGGGTCTCCGGACAACAGCTTCGTCGACGTGCACGCGCGTCGCTTGACCATCAACGACAACCTGTTCACCAACATCAACGTCTCGGCGCCATTCCTGGGTGGCGGATACGGTCTCCTGGTGAACGACGATCCGCTCGACATTGCGTTCATTCACAACACGATGCTGAGTCCCACGAATACGGCTGTCTCATTCGGCGGTGGGGGTATCGCGACGCGCCTGGCCGTCCGGGCCAACTTGATGGGCGGCGGTACGTGGGGAATCAAGGGAAGCGGCGTGGGCGCCGGCACGGCATCGTTCAACGCGTTCACCTCGGCGGGAAGCTTCCTCGAGAACGTCATGATCTTTCCGGCGTCCGGCGCCTTCCCTTCGTCCAACTACTATCCGGCCACCTGGTTGGCGGTGCTCTTTTCGAATTTCACCGCAGGCGATTTTCGGCTGACGGCCTTGAGCCCATTCAAGCGTCTCGGATACGACGCGCGCGATCCGGGCGCCAACGTGGAGTCGGTGAACAGTGCTACGCGGGGCGTGATCGTTCCGTAAACGCATGTGTGCCAGCAGGCTGGTGCGCAAAGGGAGATTCCGCGTTATGATGTCGGTGTCGGCTCGCTCCCCGCGAGCTGGCCCGAAGCGATTTCCTGACGCGACAACGCTGGTCGTCGCGAACCCACCTAGCCCTTAGCGGCGGCAGTCTCCAGAACGTGGAGCGACAGACATGCGCCGCATTGCCACCACAATTCTGTCTGCTGCCGCAACGACCTTGCTGGTCGTTTCGTGCGGCGGTGATGGGGCGACAGTTGGAGCGCCAGCAGGGGCTGTCTCGAATGGCAGTGTCCCCACTACGATCGTTCTCTCGCCGGGCACACCTGTCACCCTTCAGGTAGGTGCCGCCTTCACACTGAGTGCATCGGTGCGCAATGCGTTCGGGCAGACGCTGTCAGGCACCTCCGTAACGTGGACCAGCACAGATGCCAGCGTGGTGAGCGTGAGCAATGGCGCAGTGGCCGCACTCGGACCAGGAACAGCCTCGGTGACGGCCGCGTCGGGTCCCGCGAGTGCATCGGTTGCAATCACGGTCGTGAAGGCGGCCAGCGTGAGCGCGGTGATGGCGTCCTTGAGCCAAACCACGCTTCCAGTCTCGTCGCTCGCCGCCGCTGTGGCGACGGTGGTCGATTCAGCAGGCAACGTGCTGTCGGGTCGAGTGGTCACCTGGATCAGCTCAAATCCCGCGGTGGCGAGTGTGACCGCCACTGGAAGTGTTGCGGCCCTTTCGGTGGGCACGTGTGTTCTTACCGCCACGAGCGAGGGCAGGAGCTCGCCCGTCACGCTGATAGTGTCGGCGGCATCGATGCCGGGTATTGCGGTTCTTCCCCTGACCTACATCAATACCGCAGCGCCACCGGCCCCCGACGCGGGCGGCGTCGTGATCACGGTGAATGCCGGCGACAATCTCCAGGCGGCAATCAACACCGCACAGCCGGGCGACGTGATCGCGCTCGCCAATGGTGCCACCTTCACGGGTAACTTCACGCTGCCCGCAAAGGCGTCGGCGAGCACACGGTGGATCACCATCCGGCCGCAGAACGTGAGTGGATTGCCGGCTGAAGGGGTGCGCATGACCCCCGCCATCGCCGCGTTCGCGAACATTCCACGCATTCTCTCTCCATCGAATCTTGGCGCGATCTCCACGCTGCCGGGCGCGCACCATTACCGCCTCACCGGTGTCGAAGTGAGCATGGCACCGGGTGTGGATCCCAATACTGGTTTGATCCGCTTTGGAGACGACGGTGCGAATGGGCAGACGACGCTGGCGTCTGTGCCGCATGATCTCGTGCTCGATCGTTCGTACGTGCACGGCACCGCGTCGGCAGTACTCCGCCGCGCCGTCGCGCTCAATTCGGCATCATCGGCGATCATCGATTCCTACCTGAGTGACTGCCACGACAAGAATGGGACGGATGCGCAGGCCATCAATGGATGGAATGGCCCCGGCCCGTTCAAGATCACGAACAACTATCTCGAAGGCTCGTCGGAGAACATTCTGTGGGGCGGCAGCGACCCCGGGATTCCGAATCTCGTCCCAAGCGACATCGAGATCCGGCGCAACCATTTCTCCAAGCCGGTTGCATGGAAGGGCGTCTGGTCGGTGAAAAATCTCTATGAATCGAAAAATTCGCAGCGCGTGCTCATCGAAGGCAATCTCTTCGAGAACAACTGGCAGGACGGCCAGGCGGGTACTGCGATCTCGCTCAAGTCATCCAGCGTGGGCGCGTGCTCATGGTGCGTCACGCAGGACGTCACCTTCCGCTACAATCTCGTCCGCAATGTTGGTGGGGCGATCGTGCTTTCCGGCTCACCGGACAACGATTTCCCGGACATTCACGCGCGACGACTCACATTCACCGATAACATTTTCCAGAACATCAATTCGTCAGCGGCGTTCGACGGGATTGGCTACGGCGTCCTCGTGAATGGCGACCCTGGCGACGTCTCCATCACCCACAACACCATCGTCAGCCCAACCAATTCCGCTGTGTACTTCTCCGGACCGGGGGTCGCCGCCGGATTTTCGATGCGGGACAACATCATCGATGGCGGCGCGGCGGGAGTGAAGGGCAGTGGCGTCACGGCGGGGTTGGCCAGCTTGCTTGCCTTTGCCACTGGCGGCGTCTTCAGTTCGAACGTGCTCGTGGTGGGCAGCAGCGCGGGCTACCCGAGCAACAACTTCTATCCAGTCAGCCTCGCCAGTGTAGGCTTCGGGAACGCGCTGGCGGGTGATCTCCGGCTTGTTCCGAGCAGCCCCTACAAGCGCTCCGCCTCGGATGGCAGGGATCCAGGGGCAGACGTCGAGGCCATTTTGGCGGTCATCCAGGGTATCATCGTTCCCTGACCGCCCGATGGAACAAGCTGCCAGCGGCGTCGCCTGTGCGGAAGCACATCCCTGGCGCCTCCCGGGGATTTCTCCCGGCACTCCGGTTGTCGCACCCGCGATTCGCGTTATCTTGCCTAGCGGCTCCAATGTGCAGCATCATCTGAGGCGAACATGCCCTACATCATCACCGAAGCATGCATCGACACCAAGGACAAGGCGTGTGTGGACGTCTGTCCGGTGGATTGCATTTATGAAGGCGAGAAGCAGCTGTACATCAATCCGGACGAGTGTATCGATTGTGGAGCCTGCGAGCCGGAGTGTCCGGTTACGGCGATCTTTCCCGAGGAAGACGTGCCGGCGCAGATGCACGAATACGTTCAGCTCAACCGCGACGTCTTCAAGAGCGATACGCCGCCCGGACGCCCGACCCGCTAACGCGGGTCAGGCCCGATGTGCGCGATGCTCCGCGCCCTGACGTTCGACTACTGGGATACGCTCTACGAGAGCGGCGCACGGCCCGAGCGCGTCGCTCTCCGCCGGACCGCGGTGGGCGCACTGCTGGGCGCTTACGGCCGAGACCTGCCAGAGGAACAGCTTCGCGCACTATACGAAGAATCGGGCAGCGAAGCTGAGCGGTGGTGGAGCGAGGAACAACGCGGGTACACCACTGACGACCGCCTTCGCTGGATCCTGCAGCGCGCTTCGGTCACACCGCGCGAAGGATGCACCCACGTGGTCGCGGCCGCTGATGCCGTGGACAACGCGCTCCTGATGCTCCCGCCTGCGATGCTCGCCGGCGCGTGGCAGATGTTGCGGACGCTTCAGCGGCGTTTCACACTGGCGATTATCAGCGACACCGGCTTTGCGTCCGGTCGCGCACAGGACCGGCTGCTCGAAAAAGACGCCGCCCGCGGTTTTTTCTCAGCGACGATCTACTCCATGGATGTTGGGCACGCGAAGCCGCGGCCGGAGATCTTCGCCGCCGCAGTGGACACCCTGCGGTTCGAGCGAAACGAGATCCTCCATATCGGCAACGACGAACGGACGGACGTGCGCGGCGCGCTTGCTGCGGGGTTCCGCGCCATTCGCCTCGACGTCGTACACGACGGTGGACCGAGTGAAGCGGAGTTCGTGGCTCGCAGCTTCGAGGAGCTGACTGCGTACTTGACGAGTGCCGCCGGCGATCCAATTGTCGGGTGAGTGGGAACGGAAACGGCCGGATACTCCACTCGGCGGTATCCGGCCGTTTCTGTTTACATCCAGCGCTTCTCCGACAGAAAGCTCCAGCGCCGCCTGGTTGTGCCTACAGGCCCCATCCCAGCTTCTGTTTGGCCACGAATAGCCCTGTGATGACCACGTACTGCAGGAATGTGCTGATCTCACTCCGCCACGCCTCGCCCCAGTGATGCTCGCCTGATTCGGGCGTGGTCGGCGGGCGCGGGAGCCACCGCGGCGTACGCGCTTTGTACGCGAGGTACTCCGGCCCGAAGATCGATTCCAGCACCCCTTCCTCGTAGCGCACGATCAACGTGTATTCCACCCCGAACAACACGATGGCCATGGGGAGAAACCAGAGCACACCCGAGATGACGGTGAAGCCCATCCAGATGAGGAAGTTTCCCACGTAGAGCGGATTTCGCATCCATGTGAAGATTCCGTAAGTCACCAGTCGCTGCACGGTGCGTGACCGCCGACGCGTGACAGTCCCTGCGGCGGATACACCGGCCAGGCGAATGGCCTCGCCGATGACAATGAGGACCGCGCCTACTGCCCACAACATGACGTCGGAGCTGCCCCGGGTCACGAGCGGCACGAGCAGGAACGGCACGGGCAGCCATCCGCGGTGACGGAACAGGACCGCGCCAATCCGCGCACTCGTACGGCGCTCCGCCTCGGAGATGGGCGGGGCGACGTTGGTGGGATCGGACGTCTTCGTGGGCATCAGGTGGGTCGGCAATGAGGCAAGTGGGGCAAGCTGTCGCTTGAAAGGTCGCTGGGGTAAGGCCATTGCTCAAGCTCGCTGGGAAAACCGACGCCGTGCATAGCTCCGTAAGACCTCCACTTCATGCAGGCGTGCGGCTCACATGAGCCTGGCGATAGCAGTTGCCACTACCGATTCTCACCCCAGTGACGATACTTTTGCGCATCTCTTCCCCGTTCGCCGCGGAGGTTACACGATGTCCCACCCGTCTGGTCCACGCCACACGCCGGTCACTCCGCTCTTCCTCAACCTTGGCGGCGAGGCAACGCGACCCCGCGTCCTCGTCATCGACGACGAGGAGGAGGTACGAACGGCAATTGCCTCGCTGTTGAGGCGACGTGGATGCGACGCCGTGGCCGTGGAATCGGGCACGATCGCCCTGGAACGGCTGCACGAAGAGTACTTCGACGTGTTGTTGTGCGACGTACGCATGCCCGGTATGTCGGGGCTCGAGTTTCTCTCCGAGGCACTGCGGCTCGATCGCGACCTTCCCGTACTGATGCTGTCAGGATTGAACGACCTGTCCACGGCACGCGACGCGCTGGAGCGGGGCGCCATGGACTATCTCACCAAGCCAATCGAACTCGATGAACTCGATCGCACGGTGCGCGCGGCCACGCGTCACCGCCGCCACGAGATCGAAAAGCTTCGCGCGCAGCGCGAGCGCGGTGAGACCGCGGCGCCCGTTGATTCCATTGAACTGCGTGGAGGGCCACTGGCGGGACGCAAGGTAAATCTCGCCGACCGCCGCCTTCGCCTCTGGGTAGCCACGCAGGCGGACGGACAGCACGTCTACGCCTCGATTGACACGCCTCCGCATGATCGCGGCGTGGATATGCGCCTCCTCGGCTTTTATGGCTATTCCAGCCGGACGCAGGCGATGATGTGGAGTGCCCAGGAGTCCGACGAGACTCCCTAGTCGTACATCAGCGCGCCCAGGAATTCAGTCATCACGTGATTGAACGCGCCCGCCCGTTCGTACGGGCAGAGATGGCCGGCTCCTTCAATCGATTCGAAATGCGCGCGCGGGATTGCGCTGGCCATGGCGCGCATTTCGTCAGGCGGCGTGAGCGTGTCTTCGACGCCACTCACCACCAGGGTTGGCAGGTCGATGCTGGCGAGAAGGTCGGTGGAATCGGCACGCTCCGCCATGCCGCGCAACGCACCGGCGATGCCAGCTACCGGCGCGGCAGCCATCAGGGCATTCACCGCTTCGCGCATGTCGGGTCGAGAGGCGAACGTCGTGGCGCCAAGCATCAGTCGTAACTGCTGGTTGGAAAGAGCCGTTGCGCCGTTTGCTTCGACGAACTCGATCAGTCGCAAACGATTGACGCGCGCGGCATCTGTATCGGCCGTGGCGCGCGTGCTGACGAGCACGAGCCCACGCAGCAGCGGCCGGTGTCGCCGTAGCATCGCCAGCGCAATGTATCCGCCCATGGACAAGCCACACACCACCGCCCGTTCAATCCCCATCATGCCGAGAAAGGCGGCGAGATCGTCGGCGTACTGGTCCATCGAATAGGGTCCCGTCACAGACGAGTCGCCGAAGCCGCGGAGGTCGGGCGCGAGGCAGCGGGCGTACGTGGGCAGTCCACTCAACTGCGCCGCCCAGAGCGTGCGATCATGCGGCCACCCGTGAATGAACAGGAGCGGTACGCCGCTGCCTACCTCGTCATAGGAAAGCTCCAGGCCGCCCGGCAACATCAACATCATCTTGCCCGCCGCACGACAATCATTCCGGCCAGTGCGGCAGCAGCGAGCGCCACTCCTCGGGCACGCGCACCGGCTTGCCCGTCCGATCAACGGCCACGAACACGATGGACGCCACCGCCACGACGATGTTGCTCCCCACCTTTCGTACGTCTTGCTTGATGATGTAGCTGGTGTTCTTTACCGCCAGCAAGCCGCTGCGGATGCACAGGTCGTCGCCGGGCAATGACTGTGCGAAGTAATCGATGTCCACGTGACGGACAACGGAATACACGGGTACCGTGGCGAAGTCGCGCACTCCGCCCACTTCCTCCCGCTCCAACAACTCCCACCGCGCACGCTCCAGAAAACCCAGCATGGCCGCATGGTTCACGTGCCCGAGCATGTCGCAGTCGGACGGATAGACGTGATAGACCACCTGGGGCAGACGATCGGGCATTGGATTCTCCGTTATCGCGATGGCCGCGGGGTATGCGGTTCCTCATCGCGGGTGTCGAGCCAGCGGCCGTCAAAGGTAAGCCAGAACAGGACACTCTCGTCACCCGTCACCCTCGCGCGCTCCAGCGCGCTGGCAAATGTCTTTGCGCTGTAGGTGCCATCGAGCGACGGACCGCCAGCGTCGATCAGCAAGCGCGATGCATGCTGCGCCGAGAGTGTTTCGCGGCCATACGCGCCGCCGTAGGATTGTTCGTCGATCTGGAGACGGTCTTCATCCACGGCCATCAACGGCTGTTGTGCCAGGCGGGCAAGGAGCGCGCGTGTACGCCGCGCCAGCGACAGCACACGCCGCCGGTTGGCGACAATGCGCGGCACAACGCGCACGCCAACGATGGTGGTGGGAGCGCCCACCATCGCGAGGCCTACGAGCAACCCTGCCACCGTGCCCCCACTTCCCAGCGGCGCCACAATTGTGGACGGCATCGGCATGCTTGCGCGCGCCAGTTGCCCGACCAGCTCGAGCGCGGCATTCACGTGACCAATCGCGCCAAGGGGCACGCTACCGCCGGCGGGAATCCAGCGGACGTCGCGGCGGAGTCGCCGAATGCCGGCGCGCAGGTACGCCTCCACGGGGGAGCTGGTATGGGTCACGCGCGCGCGTCGTTCGAGCCGAGCCGCGGTGGCGCGCGCGACGTGGTGCTGTTCCTGCGGCCATGTCAGCACTTCGGTCTGTGCCCCCAGCCGGGTTCCGTACTGGGCAACGGCAAGCGCATGCGTGGAGCCCGTGGGCCCCACAGTGAGGAGCGTATGGTCAGGCCCCACTCCCGCGAGGAGAAACTCCAGGGCGCGCACCTTGTTGCCGCCGAGCGTGGGAGCGCTCAGGTCGTCTCGCTTGGCCAACAATCGAACGCCATCCACCACCCAGCGCTCCACCGGTGTCTCGCTCACGCGCAGGTCCACGCGCGGAAGCGAATGTGCCAGCCCGTGGAGATGCCGGAGGATCGCGCGTTCGCTACCCGTGCGAGACGTGGCTTCCCTCGATTGGTTCGTCCAGATCCGGCGTAAACGCCGGATAGGTCCATGTGCCTTCCATGGGCAGTTGCTCCAGGTAGAACATCTGGACCATTACCATGATCGTGGCCAGGAGTGGTACGGCAACCATCAGTCCAATGAAGCCGAAGACGATGGTCATCAGCGCCTGCGTCACCACGGTGAGGGCTGGCGGCAGCCGCAGGCCCTCCTTCATGAGGAGCGGAATGAGGATGTGGCTTTCAAGGAACTGCAAACCCCAATAGGTGAACGCCACCGTGGCGGCCTTCTCGGGGGAGTCCAGGAATCCCATCGCAATGGCCGGTAACGCACTCAGGATCGGCCCAACCGTGGGAATGAACTCGAACAAGCCGGCGAGCACGCCGAGCGCGAAGGCCGCCTTGATGTCCAGGACGAGCAGGGCAATGGTGCTCACCGCGCCGATCACCGCCATGGCGATCAGCTGTGTGAGCAGCCATTTACGGAGCACCACAGCGACACGATCCATCATGATGACACCGCGCGCCCGTTTCTTCGCCGGCAGGAGCGACAATAGCCCTCGGCGATAGAAGTCGGGTTCCGCTGCGAAGTAGATGCTGAGGAAGAGGATCAGCACCAGGGCGCCGATGAACTCCACCGTCGAGGTGATAAACGGAAAGAGATACTGCGACAGTCCGCTCATCCCCGACTTCATCTGGTCCTGCACGGACGCCGGCTTGGCCGGCTCGGGTACAACGACAGCCGTGGTCGCTCGACTTCCACCGGCTCGACTCGGGGCGGCCGGCGCGGCAGTGGGAGCGGGCGCTTGGGTCTCCGTGACCAGCAGGCCAAGAACCCCCGACTGTCGCTGCTTCACCCACTCTTGCACCCGATCGACGGCTTCGGGGAGCTTCTGGCGCAGCTCGCCACCCTGCTCTCGCAGCGTTGGAGCAACCCACGCCCCAAACCCAATGAGCAGGCCAACGAAGCTCGCAACGATGAGTGTGGCCGAGACCGCTCGCGGCACCCGGTAGCGCTGGAAGTGGTCCACCCCACCGGACACGGCTATTCCAAACAGAACCCCCAGGAAGACCACGAAGAACAGTACGTGCGCTACCCAGAAGAGCTGTGCGGCCAGCAGTACCGCCAACACCAACGCCGTCGTGCGGACGACATCGCGGTTTCGCCACCCAATGCTGCGGCGCGGGCGGCCTTCCCCACGCCCGCTGATTGCGCGACCCGACATGGTACTGCGTCTGGGGCGATCCGACGTTCCCGGCTGAGGGACGGCAGCGGACGTGCGCGGGGCAGGATGGGCAGAATCCGACGTATGATCGGTCATTCTCAAGGAGTGGGAGGACGGACACCAATATGACCCGCCGGCGCACGATTCGGCCCGTGACGACCGCGTGCGACGCGCTACATTACCGCGAGATTCGATCTGCCAACAGAGTGAGGACAAAGCGTGGCCCAGCGCGCGGATGCTGCTTCGTTCGAGTATCTCGACACCATTCCGGCCGTGGAGCAATTCACGACCGAGATCGCGCACGTCCGCGAGCTCGCACTCGATACGGAAGGAGCGAGCTTCCATCGCTTCGTCGACCGAATCTACCTATTGCAACTCTCCACCCGCGACCGGCACGCCGTCATCGATCCGCTTCCCATCGGCAAGCCCGCCGGATTGGGTGCCCTTCTGGAAAGTCCCGAAGTGGAGGTGGTATTCCACGACGCGGACTACGATCTGCGGCTACTCCAGCAGGACTACGGCTGGCAGATCAAACACATCTTCGACACGCGCATCGCTGCGCAGCTCCTCGGATTCACGGCATTCGGGCTTGCCGCGCTCCTCGAGCGATTCTTCGATGTGAAGCTCGACAAGAAGCACCAGCGCGCCGACTGGTCCATGCGGCCGCTCACCGCCGACATGCTCGACTACGCCGCGCAGGACACGCGCTACCTGCTGGAGCTCAAGGACAAGATGTCCGCTGAGCTGGAAAGCATGGGGCGTATGGTATGGGCGCGCGAAGAATTCGGCCTGTTGGAGGGCACGCGGTGGGCGGACGAAGAACCCGGCATGGCGTTCCTCAAGCTCAAAGGTGCTCGCGATCTCACCCGTCGTGAACTCGCGGTCCTTCGAGAGCTGGTGCCATGGCGCGACGCCGTCGCTCGACAGCTCGACCGCGCCACCTTTCGCGTGCTCGGCAACGAGCAACTCCTCGACATCTCGCGCACGCAGCCGGCGTCCCGTGACGCCCTCGGCAAGATCAAGGGAATGCCGCGCGGAATCCTCGAACAGCGCGGCGGGGAATTGCTCGACGCGGTGAAGCGGGCGCTCCTGGTGCCGGAGTCGGAGTTGCCCAAGTTCCCGCGTGCCGCGCGTTGGGATCGCGACCCGGATTTCGACGCCCGCGTGAGCGCGCTCAAAACAGCTCGGGACGCTGCGGCCAAGCGGCTCTCACTCGATCCGGGGGTGCTCTGTTCGCGCGATCGTATGGAAGCTGTGGCGCGCCGGAATCCCGAGACGACGGCGGATGTGCTGGAAGTGACAGAACTGCGCCGCTGGCAGGCGAGCGAGCTGGCCGACGCGTTCGTGCTGGCGCTGGCTCCGCATCGGAAAAAGTCCGCGGGACCGACGGGCGACGCGCGAGCTACGACACAGGCCGCTCGCGCCGAGCCTACCACGGAGTCGCCTTACAAGCAGTGAAGGGGATAGCCCGCCGTGGCTACAGCCCCATGTAGGCGCGCACTCGCGGTTCGATTCGCTCCGGCGCCCACATGGGCGACCAGACCAGGTTGATCGTCACCGTGCCCACGCCGGGAATCGCCTTCAGCGCCTTCTCGGCGTCGCCCATGATCTCCGGGCCGCTCGGGCAACCCGGCGACGTCAGTGACATGTCCACCACCACGTCATTTCCCTCCACGCGCACGTCGTAAACCAGCCCGAGATCGACGATGTTCAGGTTGAGGTCCGGATCCTTGACCTTGCGTAGCGCGAGCTTGGCCTGCTCAAGGCTGAATTCGGAGAATGCCGCGGCACTGCCGGGTGCTGGCGAGGCCGTCGCAGATTCCGCGACGACAGGTGTATCGGATGTGATGCTGGTGGTCGAATCGCTGGACATGGGCACTCAGTGCGGGACCACTGGAGTATCACCAGCCTGCGCCTGCGACGCTAGTTCGCCCTCGCCGCCTTCTTCTTGGACGAGTTCGCCTTCTTGACCGAGCCCGACGCGGTGCTCTTCGCTCTGGCCCTGGACGCGGTGCTCTTCGAGGTGCTCGACTTCGCGGACGTTTTGGCCTTCAAGGGCTTGGACGAGTGTGATGTCGACTTGCCGCGCTTCGACTTCGACGAATGGCGGGCAGTCCGGACCGGCTTGTTCCAGCCTTCCGCCTTGTCCGCACGAAACGCCGCCGGCATTGCCAGCAGTCCACCGGGCGCATCGCTCACGGCCAGCGCGGCGGCATCAGCCAGGTCCGAACGAACATCCGAGATGACCTTGGCGGGGCGGCGGGCCTTTGCCGCGTGCACGCGGTTGGTCAACAGAATCACGAACATCTCGCGTTCGGGATCGATCCACATGGACGTGCCGGTATAGCCGGTGTGGCCATAGGCTTCGGAGCCCATGTAGCTGCCGCAGCCAAAGGAACCGGCGCAGGTATCCCATCCGAGCGCCCGCGTGCCGGCCGCGCGCCGTGTGAACAACGCTACGGTGCTGTCGGACACGATACGCGCGCCATTGTAGCTGCCACCGTTCAGCAGCATCTGTGCGAAGATGGACAGGTCGCTCACCGTGCTGAACAATCCGGCATGACCGGCCACACCGCCGAGCGCATAGGCATTCTCGTCATGCACCTCTCCGCGCAGCGGGTAGCCGCGCGGCGGAGAGATTTCCGTAGGCGCGATGCGCCCGCGCAGCGACGCATCCGGACGGAAGTGTGTGTCCGACATCCCCAGCGGTCCAAACACGCGACGCTCGAGGAATGTGTCGAGCTTCTCCCCCGTCACCGCTTCCACGGTGAAGCCAAGCATGTCGGCGCCAAGGTCGGAATACTCGTAGTACCGGCCCGGAGGGGCGAACAGCGGCGTGGAAATCACCGCGGCGCGCGCTTCCTCGGGCGAATGGGCAATCCGCCACAGGTCGCGGCCGGCCGGAAGCCCGGAGCGATGCTCGAGCAGGTGGCGCAGCGTAACGTTTTCCTTGCCGCCGCCAGTGAATTCGGGAATGAACGTGGAAACCGGATCGTCGAGGCGCAGTTTGCCCTCGTCGAACAGGATCATGATCGCCGTGGTGGTGCCGACAACCTTGGTCAGGGAAGCCAGATCGTAGATGGACCGCTCGGGAACGACGCTTGCGGCATCGTCCGTCCAGCCCAGGCGGCCGAAGCCCTTCTCCCAGACTGTGGCGCCCTTTCTGCCCACAACAACTGAGGCGCCCGGGTAGCCGCCTGCCTTGATGCCACGTTCCACGACACGATCAATTGTCGCCAGCCGCGTGGCCGACATCCCGACGGCACTCGGCGCCTTTGCGGGCAGGCCGTCGCCGGCGACGTGACCGCGCGTCGTCTTGCCGGGGTGAAACAGGGTGCTGGCAGCAAGCAGGAGACTAAGCAACTCGACTACTCCTCGAAACTTCTATACGCGAGCGCGACCCCAGTGAACCGAGGCGGCAGGGTAGGTACGCGTGTTGGCTGCATGCCAGGCCAGGAAGGGATGGCCCTGCATGTGAGATACCAGCGGGCGGAACGGGAGTTCCAAATCGGAGCCGTTCTCTCGCTAGTATCGGCATCAGATGGCAGACGCGCAAGCTTTTATGGTGTAACGCAATAGCCAACGAAAAAAACAAATGGCGCCCGTCACGTTCACCGATGAACCTTCTTACGGAAAAGACCGTAGGGATTGAAAGCAAAATAGAGCAACCCTTTCATTTTCCCTCGTGACCAATCCGTTGGACGTCATGGAGAACGAACAGCTCACCGTACAGCGCGCCATCAGTGGCGATCAGGCGGCGATGCGGGCCCTTTGGACCCGCCACGCCCCTCATATCGACGTTGTCGTACGCCGGCTCGTCGGCCAGGACCCGGATCTCGCGGCCGATGTCGCCCAGGAGGTCTGGATCCAGATCTTCAGGGCACTGCCGGGCTTCCGCGGCGACGCACAATTCGGCACCTGGGCACACCGGATCGCGGTGAACCGGACGCTGAATGCCCTCAGACGGTCGCGTCGTACGTCCTCGCTGGAGGTGGACGTGGAGGATGACAGCGCATCAGTCGAACCCGAGGCCGAGCGGGCGCTGTTGGCCGCCAGCATAGAGGAAGCTGCCGCGAAGCTCTCCCCGGGCGCACGCACTGTCTTCCTGCTGCACGACGTGGAAGGCTACACACACGAAGAAATCGCCGTCGAACTGGGCATCACTGCCGGTGGTTCCAAATCTCAGCTCTTCAAGGCTCGCGCAAAGCTGCGCGTCATGCTCGCCCATTTAGTCGATGCACCCACTCGTCACTCGATTGGCTCCAACACCGCTGAACATGCTGCACCTGCATACTGAACGACTTGCCGCCTTGGGCGACGACGTGCCCACGCCGGACGAAGCGGCGCACCTTGCCACATGCGCGGAATGCGCGCGAGAGCGAAGTGCCTATCATGCGCTCGTTGCCATGGCGCATGCCGAGCGCGAGCCGTTCGGGCTTCCGCTCACGCGATGGGACGCGATTGCCAGTCAACTGGCCGTGCCAACGGTTGAGGTACCCGACGTCGTTCCCATTCGCCGATCAAATCCGCGCCTTCTCCAGGTTGCCGCGGGGCTGCTTCTGATCGCCGGCGGAGCGATGGCGGGCCGCGTATCGGCAGGCGCTGGTCCACTGCCAGACAAGGGCGCCGTGGCGAAGATGCCGTCCGGCATCACGTCATCGACATCCACCGCAAGGCTGTCGGCGGACTCCTCCGCGTTCGCATCTGTCGACGAGGCGCGGTCAGCGCAGCAGCGCTCCGAAATGATCTACCAGCAGGCTGCGGCATTCCTTGCCCGCTACGATACCACCGCAGCGACTGGCGGGAGCCCGGTGGCCGTTCGTTCGCGGCTCGCAGCCCTCGACCAGATGATTTCCACCCAGCGCGAGGCCATGCGTCAGGCACCGCACGATCCCGTCATCAACGGCTACTACCTCACCACGCTCGGTCAGCGTGAGGCGACGCTTCGTCAGCTCAATTCCGCGCTTCCTGCGTCTCTTCGGGTGAACAGCTTCTAATGTCCTCTCCATATCCTTTGCCTGTCGCGCCGTCGCGATTTGGTGGGCACGCCCCGTTCATCGCGTCGTTCGCGCTGCTGCTCGCGGGCTTCGTTCCCGCCAAGGCGCAATCGCGCGTGGACGTCACCACTCGGCGCGCCCCGCGCGCGGAGAATGCCGACTCGACAGACCGGCAGGTCCGCCGCCTGCAGCGGCAACTCGACTCGCTCACACGACTCTTCACGGAGAGCGCGGCTATCACGGTGAACGAACGCCGCCAAATCGAGCTCGATGTGTCACGCACAATCCGCCAGCTTGTGGACATCTCCACGCGCATGGACGACTCGGGCGACCGGGCGCCGCGCCCGCCGGAAACCATTCGTCTGCGGATGACGCCAATGCAGGATGGCGCGCCGTCGGCCATGTCGAAGGCGATGGCCCAGCTCCGCGAGGCACAGATCGCCATTCCGCGCGGTTGGATGGGCATCGTGGCCGAAGGGCCGGGTCTGGAGCCGCGTGTGGAAGGGGGCGAGTACATCATTCGCTATCTGTCGTATCCACGCATCGTGTCAGTGGATCCGAGCTCGCCGGCACAGCGCGCGGGTCTCGCTCCTGGCGACACGTTGCTGGCGTACGACGGTGTTGACGTTCGCGAGAATGATATTTCGCTCACCCGGTTGCTACGCCCCAATGCGAAGGTGAACGTGCGCGTGGAGCGCGAGGGCAAGCTGCGCGATTTTCCCGTGATCGTCGCGGCGGCGCCTACGCGCATCGTTCTCCGGCGTGACGACGAAGGACGCGGAATGCGCGAGCCATGGATCGTGTCCGGCGTTCCCGACGCGCCGTCGTTCCCGCGCTCTCCCGCGCCACCACAGCTTTCGTCCGGAATCCTTCGGGCAATGACGCGCATGGCTCCCGGAACGCCGCCGGCCGCCACGTCGTCACCTGTCCCAATGGTGGTGCTCGGCTCGTTCAACGGTGTGGCGGGCGCCGAGCTGACCACTATTTCCGAGGGGCTTGGCAAGACAATCGGCGTGAAAAGCGGCGTGCTCGTCACGCGCGCTCGCGGCGCCGCGCTGGAGTCCGGGTTGGCAGATGGGGACATCATCGTGAAGGCGGCAGGCGAGGATGTCGTCGCCGTAGCCGATGTGCGTGACCAGGTGAAACGGGCGAGTGAAAACGGCGATCACGCCGTGGAGCTTCAGATCCTGCGCCAGAAGCGATCGATGAAGCTGCTGCTCAAATGGTGATCGCCCGACTCACTTGAGTGAACCGCCCGGCACGAGATAGAGCAGTCGCAACGTGGCGCGATCGGAGTTGCCGATGGTGGAGGTGGCACTCTCCCTGTACATAACGCTGCTCGGGTCTCGGGCGTGATTGAGGCCGAGTGCATGGCCCACCTCGTGGCGGATCACACCGCCAACGGTGGCGGGGGAGAGCGGGCGCCCGGCGCTGTCGTGGTTGGCGATGGCCACATACGCTTTCGTGATTTCGAACGCGCTCGTCTGCACCCGGTCCGTTACGCCAATGCGCTTGCCATCCTCGCTGGGAAAGCGATCGACCCACCGGATGGTGATGTCCGCGGACGCCGAGTCATAGATGAACGTGAACCGGAGTGGGAAGCCGGCTTCGCTCCATTCGCCAAAAACGCCCCGCGCCAGCTCGGGATATTGGGTATCCCATCCTGTGATCTGCGCGGTGGGCGTGATGTACACCCGCACCGCATCCACGATATGCTCCGGCCAGCGATAGAGCGCGCTGTCCTGTTCGCCGAGGATGTCATTGACGTACGTGCCCGGCGCCAGGCCGGAGACCCGCCGGCGCATTTCAGCTGCGGGGGTGGGCTGGCCCTTCCCGGCGGGAATGAGCGCGCGACGGACCGTGCCCTGCACTATGCCGGCGCTCACGATCGTGGTGTCTCGCGCCACGGCAGCGGCAGCCTGGCGGCGTTCGCGCGCACGTGTGCTCTGCACGGTGTTCACGCCGACAAAGATCGCCAGACCAACCAGCAACACCACGGGCACGGCCTCCAGCCGAACGCGAACTAGCGGACGCCTCCCGGTGGGAGAGTGTAGAGAAGTCGCACGGTGGCGCGGTCCGCGGCGGAAAGCGTCCGCACGCGAACCCTGGATGCCATGATGCTGGTGTTATCGGTGGTGTGATCGAGTCCGAGCAGGTGACCGATCTCGTGCAGCGACATGGCATGCATCGCATCGTCGTCGAGACGGGGGCCGTTGCGATGAAACACCGCGAGTACGATGTCGGCGTTGGTGATCCACCACTCGTCATCGCGCGACCAGGTCGTGCGCCCGCTGATCTCTTCGTCGAACCGGTTGATGAAGGACACATGCACGTCCGCGGCGGCTGAATCGCTCGTGAAGGCAAAGCGCACTGGAAGGCGGACCACGTTCCACTGCTCGAACGCGTCCCGGACCTCGTCCACATATGTATCGCTCCAGCCGGCAACGACTGACGACGGCTGAATCCAGACGGTGAGCGGCTCCGTACGAGAGGGCCATCGCGCCAGCGAACTGTCGCGTTCGGCGAGCATATCGGCGATGTAGGTGCCGCGAGCACCCGCTGCCAGGCGCTTGCGTCGTGTGGCGCGATCGGGCGGATCGTCGGGCCCGCGCGACTCGAAGAGGCGCGAAATGGTTCCACCGCTCGCAACGCTGGTCCGCGGACTGACGCGGGGAACGCGTCCGGACGCTAGAGGAACAAGGGCGATGGCGCACGCAATCCAGAACCGTGCGGAGGGCCGGAGCACCGTCATGAGGTGTGCCCGAGCGGAATGACTGGCGTCGTCAGGAACTCGCTGACGGCGGCGAAAAAGCGCTGAGGCGCTTCCCAGAACGGCATGTGACCGGCGTTTGGAAGGAGGACGTGGCGGGCGCGTGGAAGCAGTGCGGTCAGTTCGAGCGCGACAGAGGGTGGCAATGCGTCGCGTTCTCCATGGATGACGAGCGTAGGCACCGAGAGGGCACGCAACGGCTCGCTCCAGTCATACCCCTCACGCCGCAGTTGTGCCGCGATGGCCGCGCCCGTGGGGCTGGCCGCGTCTGGCGGCGTGAAATACGTGGCGAAGGAGGGGTCGGCAAACCAGGCGGGATACGTCGCCCGGGCATGCGCGCCGTGGACCAGGGGGTCTGGCTTGTACAGCGCCTCGCCAAACAACTGCGCGACCGTCGCGCGATTCTCGCCGTCCACGCGTTCCAGTACGCGCGCGTGCAACTCGGCCATCCACACGCTGGTGGGGCCAACGGCATCCACCGTGACGAGTGCCCGCGTGCCGGCGAGATCACGCGACACGCCGAGCATCGCGATCCCGCCGCCCCAGGAATGTCCGAGAACGTCCCACCGCCGGATGCCAAGGGCCCGGCGGAGGGCGCCAATGTCGTCGGCGTCGTCAGTGATGCGGGCCGATACGGGGTCAGCCGGCGCTTGCGACTCTCCGCGTCCCCGTTGGTCGTACAGAATGACTTGCCGTCCCACCGCGAGCGGAGACAGCGCCGGCCAGAGGAGCGCGTGATCGTATAGCAGGCCACCATTCACGAGCAGTAGCGGCAGCGCATCGCCAACAGGTGCCGACGTCCAGACGGCGAACTCGAGTCCGCGCACGCGCACGCGCATCTTGTCGAGAGCGGGGGTGCGGCCGAGCGAGCGGCGAAAGGCAATGAAGTCGTCGCGGGACATGGCGCAACGTAGACGACGGCGTGAGGGGAGGGAACCGAGCTTCCACGCATTGATCCAGAGTTGCACACGCAGCGCGGAAACACAACTCGGGAAACCATGGGCGGAGGCATCGTGTCCAACTCCTGTTGGATATACTCAAGCTCCCCCACTCGGAATGCACCAATGCACAGGAATCTCGTAGGCGTCATGGCGCTGTTGGTCGTCGCACACACCGCGGCGCTCGGACAGAGTGCATCCGTTTCACTCGATTCGGCGATGCACGAGGCTGAGCGGAACGGGTTCAGTGGCGTGGTGCGCGTGGAGAAGAACGGCGTGGTGCTGTTAGAGCGTGGGTACGGCATGGCCAATCGCGCCACCAAGATCGCATTTACCCCCGCCACCATCGTGCAGATTGGGTCGAATACCAAGGATTTTACGGCGGTCGCGATCCTGCAGCTCGTGGAGGACAGGAAGATCAGCCTAGCCGATTCGATCGGGCGATTCTTTCGCAGCGCGCCGGCCGACAAGCGCAATATCACCATCACCCAGTTGCTGACGCATCGGGCCGGATTTCCCCTCGGCATTGGCGACGACTTCGAGGTATTGAACCGCCAGCAGTTGGTCGACCGCGCCATGACCACGCCGTTGCTGTTCGTCCCTGGGGCGCGCGAGAACTACTCCAACACCGGGTACAGCCTGCTGGCGGCGATTGTTGAACAGATAGCGGGCACGTCGTACGACGTCTATTTGCGCGACAGAATCTTGACCCCCCTCGGGCTGACCAGGACCGGCCTTCTGTTGCCCGGGTTCAGGGCGCCCGACCTGGCGCACGGGTATCTACTGACGGGCGCGGACGCCGGCACCATGCTCGCAAAGCCGCACGCAGCCGATGGCCCGTACTGGAATCTGCGAGGGAATGGCGGCATGCTTTCCACCGTCGGCGAGATGCAGGTGTTCTACAAGGCGCTCCTGGAAACCGACAAGCTGATGAAGCCCGCGACACGCGCATTGCGATTCAACCCCGACGAGCCAATTGGTCTCGCGGGTTCAGATGGCGTGAACTTCTTTCTGTACGAACGATTCCCGCGGCGGCGAACGGAGATCCTCATTGCCTCCACCAACGCTGCGTTCAAGGCGCCGGCCATTCGAAGGATCCTGGTGAAGATGTTGTCGCTGCCCGATCCCGACGGCGGGGAGTGATATTGACGTGGAGCGCTCGAACGGTTCGATGACGTTCCGATAGTCATGCCCGCTGCAATCCTGCGGCGACATAGGACACGTTTCCGATTGGTGAACTCCTTGCGGTCAGGCATTCGAGGCTTTGGTGCGCTGTTCCTTGTCGCGCAAGCAGCGTGCGGCGGCGCGGCCGCGACACGCGCAGATCTGCCGACGCCCGTTCCCACGCAGACGGCGGCGCAACGGGCGGCCGACGAGCGAGCGCGAAATGACTGGGCGTCGCTCACACGCTATCGCGCTGCGAATGCGCAGCTAGCTGCACCGCGACCGGATGAGCGGCGCGTGGTGTTTTACGGCAACTCCATCACCGAAGGGTGGGCGCCACTCTTCGCAGTCCAATTTCCGGGGAAGCCATACATCGGACGCGGGATCAGCGGCCAGACTACGCCGCAGATGCTGGTTCGTTTTCATCAGGACGTCGTGGCACTGCGACCCAGCGTGGTCGTGATCCTCGGCGGTACAAACGACATCGCCGGCAACACCGGCCCGTCAACGCTCGAGATGATCGAGGATAACCTGGCCGCCATGACCGAGATTGCGAAGGCGAACGGGATTCGCGTCGTGCTCACGTCCGTGCTGCCGGTGTACGACTATCCGTGGAAGCCGGGATTGTCGCCCGCCCAGAAGATCGTCGCACTCAACGCATGGATGAAGCAGTATGCGGCAAGGGCAGGCGCGGTATACGTGGACTATCACTCCGCGATGGCGGACGAACGTCAGGGCATGCGCGCGGAGCTGGCAAAGGATGGGGTGCATCCAACGGATGCGGGGTATCGCATCATGGCGCCGTTGGCGGAGGCGGGGATTTCGGAGGCGCTGCGGAAGCCCTGACTCACGCCTGCCTGGTGTCGAACACGTAGCGTGGATAGCTGTCCCGGGCCTCGGTCGCGGCAGACAGGTCGATGCTGACAGTGGCGAATGGCGCTTCGGGTGTCGTACTCGCGAGGATGTGTCCATCGGGACTGATGATCCAGCCGACCCCACCACACGTCCCCCAGGGGTCCACTCGGTTTGACGACACGCTGAATGCCCCCGAGCGAACAGCGGCAACCACCCCCACCGACAACCATTTGGCCGTTGTCGCTCGCGACGTGGCTCGCGGCGAAAGGATGGCCTGGACGCCACGCGCGGCGTAGGGTGCGTACGTCTCTACCGCCCACAGCTCGGTGCAGATATTGAGACCGAATGACAGTGCGCCCACGTGAAAGGCCGGGAATCCCGGGTCACCCGGGTCAAACCAACCTGCCTCCCAACTACCCGGCTCGTCAGGCAGGAAGAACTTGCGACGCAACGGCGTGAGGCCTCCAGCAACCGACCAGATATAGCCTTCATTGAATGGCCGGCCGCCGGTCATGGCGGGACGCGTACCCACCACGTGGTCAGCATGCAATTCTGGCAAGCGCGCCACCCATGCGTCACTCAGTGACTGCGCGGCAGACCAACGCGCGCCATCGAAGTGTTCGTCCTGCCACAAGGCTTCAACCATCGCAAATTCCGGCAACAGCACCAGTTCTGACGCATGCCGCTCCGTGTGTTCGCACAGGGCGGTCCATGCAACCTCGAGCGCCTTGGGTTCGTGAGGAAGCTCGCACACGGTGACACGGACACTCCCTTCATTCTCCGGCAAGGGCGCTACCATATCCGCACCCGTGCGTTTGGCTCGAGATACAGTCGCTGTCCGGGCTGCACATCAAACGCATCATACCATGCATCGAAGTTCCGAACGGTAGAGATGCGATACATCTCCGGCGCGTGGTCGTTGGTGGCGGCCTGCGTTCGCATCGCACCATCGCTGATCTTCGTGCGCCAGCTCTGTGCAAATGCGATGAAGAATTCGCGATCGTTCTGGCGCACGTAGGCCTTGTCGGCTGCCTTGCCGCCGAGCGTCTTGCGATACGCGTCGAAGGCCGCAGCGAGGCCTCCCAGGTCGGCGACGTTCTCGGTCAACGTGAGCTTGCCGTTGATGGCCACATCGGGAAACGGACGGTAGCCAGAAAATTGACTTGCCAACGGCTCGGTGATCGCCTGGAAGCGCTGCGCGTCCTCCGGTGTCCACCAATGGCGCATTCGTCCATCGGCATCGTAGTCTGCACCGAGCACGTCGATGTAGTGCACCACATCATGGCCGATGATGGCGCCGATGGCGCCATACGCCGCCGCGTCGGATGCCGTGGCATCGTACTTGGTTGGCTGCAACAATCCAGCGGAGAAGTAGTACGCGTTCTGCTGGAATACGAGTAAGGCACCCACAGACTGTGCCGCCATCCACCACTGCTTCACGTCAACAGGTGTACCGAGCGAGGCCAACACCAGACGACGATTCCGATTTGCAATGCGTTGAAGGTTGCCAACCGGGTCCCCAGCATCCACAGCGAGATCGGAATAGTCCGACCAGTGGTCCGGATACCCGATGCCGACGTACAGTGCCTTCACCTTTTCCAACGAAAGCGCCTTGGTGCGGGGAGCCATCCACGTCACTGCCTCGAGCCGATGGATGAACTCGGCGGTGACGTTGGCCACGATTTTCTGCACGCGCGCCTTCTGCGCGGCGGGGAAATAGCGCTCGGTATACATCCGTCCGATCGCGTCGCTCATCGCGAGTTGAGTCACGTTCGTAGCCCGTTGCGCCCGCGGCATCGGCTGCGACTCGCCGTTCGCCGCGCGATGCAGCGTCGCCGCCTCGCGTGCAAACGGGCCGGGCAGCACCTCAGCATACATGTCCAGCGCACGCATGCGCAGGTAGTCCTTCCATGCATCCAGCGGCTGTGCCGCCATGAGCGTCGCTAGGCCCTTCACCGCCGTGGGCCGCCACGGGACGAGCGCAGCCTCCCTCGCCAGCCCCGCTGCAGCGAAGAATGCCCCCCAGTCCATGCCTGGCGCGTTGCGTGCGAAATCCCCTCGCGCCCACACGGTGTCGGCGTTGTGGTCGTTAGCCGATGCTTCGCGCGTCGCCTGCGCCTGCGCCATTGCCGTTTCCAGCGCGAGCACTGCCTCGGCGCGTTGGTCCGCCTGATCGAAGCCGGCGAGCGTCAGCATGCGACCGACGTATGCCCGATACTCTGATCGCAACGCGAGCATGCGCGGCTCGGTACTGACGTAGTTGTCACGGTCTGGAAGGCCGAGTCCGCCTTGCACCAGAAAGGCGACGTTCTTCTTCTCGCCATGGATGCTTGGCTCCACGGACAGTCCCAATGGGGAGGCCGACTTGTAGACCCCCCAGTTCAGCGGGTCGACATCCGCGCGCATTCCGCGTCCGAGGAATCGCGTGAGGGCGGACTTGTCCTGAAGGCGATCGATGCTGTCGAGCAGCGGCTTGAGTGGCGTCAGACCCTTGGCTTCGATGGCCGCCTCGTTCGACAGCGACGCACGAAAATCCGCGACCTTCCGTGCCGTCGACCCCCTCGCCGCGCCGCTCGCATCGTCGAGGAGTTGCGCGATGTGTCGTCGCGTGACCTCGTTGATTTCGTCTCGAGTGTTCCACCGATCCTTGCCGGCCGGGATCTCCGTTGCCTTGAGCCAGCCGCCATTCGCGTAAGCAAAGAAATCGTCGCCCGGCTTGATGATCGCGTCGACCGTACTCTCCAGGCTCGCGCCCTTGTGAACTGCGGGTGTCTGCGCAAATGCCGACGACCCTGGCCACCACAAAACCACAGCAGCCAGGAATACGGGCGGCGCAATGGAATAGACGCGCGTTCCTTCCCGTCCAATACGGGGGGGCGCGTCTGTATGGATCAACATGGGTAGAAACACCGACGAAGTGAGAAATGCAGAGAAGCCGAGAGCAGGGATCACGCAGCGAACCTAGACGAACAGTCAGTTACTGTCGCCTCGCAGCCCGACAGATATGGATCAAATTCGGACATGGCCCTTGTGCGATGTACTGCGGTGGCGCGAATCTCATGTGTGTCTCGATACCTCGGCCCGTCCTGATATGATCACACGCGCTGATCTGATCGACGTACTCTTCGTCATCGCGCCGCACTCGCTGCTGCTCGATATTGCCGGGCCCGCGGAAGCATTTCGCCTCGCCAACCAGCATCGAGAGGCGCGCGGCCAGTCGCCTCGCTTCCACCTCCGTTTCGCGGGACCATCCGCGACGCTGCCAACGTCCGTAGGGCTGTCCATCGCAGACCTCGAGCCGCTGCCGCAGCGACTACGCACCGCCACCTGGGTGGTGGTGGTGGGACAGCCAACCATTCACACACATCAAGTCACGCCAGCAATTACGGCGACGGCCCAATGGTTGAATGAACGGCTCGGCGATGCATTGCGTGGCACGGACACGCCTCATCGCCTGCTCACGATCTGCTCGGGCACTCTGCTCGCCGCGCGCGCCGGATTGCTCGGTACGCGCCGGTGCACCACGCACCACGACCTACTCGATGCATTGCGTGGGCTGGCGCCGCAGGCGCAGGTCATCAACAATCGCGTGTTCGTCGTTGATGGGCCGATTGCGTCAAGCGCCGGCATCACTGCAGGCATCGATATCGCGCTGCACCTGATCGCCGGCGAGTGTGGTGATGCCCTGGCGGCCAGCGTTGCCGAGGACATGGTGGTGTACCTCCGGCGCTCGGCGCGCGATACGGAGCAGTCACCCTTTCACATGCATCGTCGCCATCTTCACGCGACCGTGCATCGCGTGCAGGACGCGATGGTCACCGAGTCTGACCGCGACTGGGACATGACATCACTCGCGGCAATCGGCAACACGACGGAGCGCCATCTGTTGCGGCTGTTCATGGAACACGCTGGCGTGTCGCCGCTGGACTATCTGCGATCCATCCGCCTCGAGCGCGCCAAGCAGTGTCTTGAATTCGGCACCAGTGTCACGCGTGCGGCGCAGGTGGCAGGATTCCGGTCGGGGCTGCAGTTGCGGCGCGCGTGGAGTCGCCAGTGGGGTGGATCACCACGCGACGCGGCGCGCGCGGCCGGTCCCGTCACCACATCATCGCGCTCGCCGCGGCTCAATCCATCGCTCTCCCGCTGATTGCTGGTCAGTACCTCTCAACACCTCGCCGCCTTGCGCAGCGATGCAATATCCACCTGGTACAAGTTTCGCGAGCCGTTGTAAATGGTCTCGGCGCCCTCCTGCTGAAGCTGCCGATACGTTGCGCGCCCCGTCCTTGGCGCGCGGACGGGCGCTGGGGTGAATCGCGTGCTGAAGAAGTACAGCGTGGCCCCGTCCGCCGAGATCCACGGATCGCCTTCTTCGGCTGTCGAGTTGACGGGCTCCATCAAGCGAGCGGGTGAGGTCCAACGGCCCGCCACATGACAGCTCACGTAAAGGTCGGCGTTGCCGGGCGACCGGTCGCGATCGAACGCCAGGATGCTTTCGTCGGCGGAGATTGCTGGATCGCTTCCAGCGAACGGCAGGGCCACCGGATTGTCGAATCCATTTGCCGACTTCGCCGCCACGAATATCTGGTCGCCCCGTGAGAAGTACAGGTTGCCGTTCGCAGAGAGCGACGGCGCGAACTCCGCGGCGTCCGTGTTGATGTTGCGGCCAAGCGCGACGGCATCGCCCCACTGCCCGTCGGCACCGCGAGCGACAGACCAGATGTTGAAGTCTCGACGCACTGTTCCCGCGCTGTCGCCGGGCATGGGGCGATTGGAGATGAACAACAGGCTCCGTCCATCTGGTGCAAACGACGGATCGCCGTCTCTCCATACACCGGAAAAGGATACAACCTCCGGCTCTCCCCAGGTTGCGCCGCTGCGTCGCGATTGAACGACCGTCATGTGACGAAAGAGATGGTCGGTCATCGTGTAGAGCAGCGTCTGGTTGTCCGGCGATGTCGTTGCCTTGAACTCCTCCGCCAATGTGGAGATCACGCCAGGTCCTACAATCTGCGGCGCGCCCGGTAACCGCACTTCGGCGTCAGGACTATCGGGCGGCACATACGGCGCGCCTTGTCGCGCCTGAATCCACGACGTCGCGTCGATGTGCCAGATGTTCAACAACCCGTTGTCCCAGTCCTGAATTCGTCGGCCATCTTGTTTCGCCGTGGCCCGCGTCCGGGGATAGGCGATTGGAAGTCTCTGGCCGCTGCTGAAGTACAGCGTGCGGTGGTCGGGCCCCATGCGCGCCTCGTTCACATCGACGGAGGCATCGATGCCTTCGATCACCATCGGCCGAGGCTCGCCCCATTTGCCGGACTCACGGAAGGCGATAAACAGATTGTGGTTCGCGCCAAGGAGTGGCGGCCGATTGGATGGAAAAATCATGAACGACTCGTCGGGAGCAACCACAGGGTCCACATCCGACCACGGGCCCGTAAACGCGAGCGGCACAGGCTCCTCATACCTGCCGTCCCTGTACTGGGAGCGCAGCAAGTGGAACTTCGTCGTCATCGTTGCTTCCATGAAATAGAGACTCTGATCGGCGACGATCGCGGGAGCAAAGATGGCCGTGCCGCGATTGACGACATCTGGAAGGCGTATTGGTGTTCCCCAACTACTACCGTGTCGCTGCACCCTCCAGAGATTTCCGCCGCGGCCTTTGTACGTCTGCCCACCCCACGACCCATCGAGCGCGCCTCCTCCGTCAGCGATGGGGCGGCTCGACGCAAAGATCAGAACCGAGCCGTCGGGCGAAATGGCGGGTTCGGTATCACGCCACTGCCCGGAGAAGGGCGCAATCTCGGGACGCGACCATCCGGCGCCGCGCCGATGTGATACGAGGATGGAGCCTTCGCGCGAAAAATAGATCGTATTGCCGTCTGGTGTGAATGCTGGAGCCGCGTCATTCGCGGAACCCGAAATGACGCCTGGCGAGAACACGACGGGGCGAGGAACCTGCGCGTTGATCACGGCGGCCGGAATCGGCGCGACGCTCGCGAGGAGGGCAGAGAGAAGACGGAGTCTCATCGTTCCAACTCTAGTGCCCTGAGCCAGCCGCAAGAAAGCGCGGTGCTGTGAACTGACTCGTTCTTGCTGTGAACGGCACAAACGAACGGTGAATGGCCGACGGAACCGAGTGCACCGGATCCAGCTTGCATGCTCGTGGTACCGAACGAACACTTGTCGCATGCCTATCGCTCGAACGCCAACCGCCGTCCATCTCCGTGCTCGCTTTGTGATTGCAGTGTGGACCGCGTTGGGCATCTTGAACTGCATCGAGATGCGCGTGAGCTTCGTGATCGACGGCCGTCCCATCACATGGCTGCAGCTACTCTCCGCGTGCATGCCGAGAGCATACGTCTGGGCCATCATGACGCCAGTCATCTTCGCAATGTCGGCGCGCTTTCCCGTGCGCCACCGCATCACGTCGGCAACCTTGTTTGCGCACATCGCGACATGGGCGGCATGTCTCACGCTCCAGGCGCTCGTGAACACCGTCACCAGGGTAGGCGACATCGCACGCGCATTGTCGTTTACCGCATTCATCACGCGCGGGGTGTTCCTCTGGATCCCCAGTACGCTCGTGCTCTATTGCGCCACCGCAGGTGTTGCACAACTGCTCCTGTCCACGGAGCGCGAACGGCAACGTGAAAGCGAGCAGGCGCTCATGAGTGGTCAGCTTGCCAAGGCGGAATTGGCGGCGCTGCGCATTCAATTGCACCCTCATTTCCTCTTCAACACGCTCAACACCATCGCCATTCTCATTCGTGAGCATGATACAGGCGTCGCCGAACGGCTGGTAACACAGTTGGGTGACGTGCTCCGTCAAGTGCTCCGTAGTGCGCAGGCGAACGAGACGAAGCTCGCGGAGGAACTCGAGTTTGTCCGCACGTATCTCGCGATCGAGCAAGTACGTTTTGGCGACCGGCTCGTGGTTCGATGGTGCGTTGATCAATCGCTTGTGCAAGCCACGATTCCTGTTCTGTTGCTCCAGCCGCTCGTCGAGAACGCCCTCCGTCATGGTATCGCCCACCTCGAGGACGGTGGTGTGGTCGAGATCGGAGCTCGTCGCGATGGTGAAGAGCTGAAGTTGTGGGTAACGGACAACGGGCGCGGACTGGATGATCGCGCCGCTGACGCCGCCTCGCGACACGAGGGTGGTGCTGGAGTAGGGATCCTGAATACGCGTCAGCGCCTGGAACAACTGTACCCGGGGCGCGCTCAGCTCACGGTGCGTCGTACCGACGGCGGCGACACGCGTGCTGATGTCACCCTGCCGTACCGGATCTGGTCAGGCGCGCGAGTTGCGGACGGCACTCCATGACCATCGTTCGCGCGATCGTCGTCGATGACGAGCCAATTGCGCGCCGGGGACTGCGATCGTTTCTTCAGCGGCGACCTGATATCGAACAAGTTGCAGAATGCCGGAACGGAAACGAGGCGGTAACGACGATTCGAAGTTTGCGTCCCGACCTCGTCCTGCTCGACGTGCAAATGCCGGGTCTGGACGGGCTGGGCGTTATTCGAACCATCGGCTCGGCGGAGATGCCAAGCGTCGTGTTCATCACGGCATTCGACGAGTACGCGGTGCACGCGTTCGAGCTCGCGGCCGTGGACTACGTTGTGAAGCCGTACACCATCGCGCGCCTGGGGCTCGCGATTGATCGCGCGCTGGTGCGCATGCACGAGCGTCGCGTGACCGCCGACCACGAGCGCCTGCTCGAGGCGCTGGGCTCAGCGAACATGAACGAACAACTCCAGCCGATCCCGCAACGTGTACCGTACGCCGAGCGATTGATTGTATCGGTGGGCACTCGGCGAGAGGTCGTTCCCCTGGACGCAGTGACGTTGCTCACGGCCGACGGCTATCACGTGGTGGTGAGCGCGGAGCGCGGGCGATTTGTTCTTCGCGAATCGTTGCAGGCGCTCGAGGCCCGACTTGATCCAAGGCAGTTCAGACGAGTGCACCGGTCCACGATTGTGCGACTCAGCGCGGTGCGCAGTGTCCACCGCGTGAAGCCCGATCAGATCGTCCTTCGCTTGACCGACGGCACGCGCATTCCCGTCAGCCGCTCGCGTCGCGCGTCCGTTCTCGAGGGTCTGAACGGTATTCGAGGATAGTGCTGCCGCGCTCTGCACACACACACCGTTCACAGCGTAAATACCGCCACTCGCAACACGGCAATGGGTACGCCACTGGCGAACGCACCGAACCGGCACGAGACTCGATGGATGCGTCCACACATCATTCTCCTCGTCGCGTTCGCGGCAATCGCACCCGGCTCTGCTCCTCCGGAGATCTTCGCGCCCGGCGTGATCTCCACGGGTCACGAGTTCACCGTGACCTTCACGCCAGATGGTCGCGAGGCGTACTTCACCCGATCGACGCCGCAACCGAGATCGATGCACGTGATGCACTCCGTGATGAAGGGCGGAGTGTGGCAGGCAGCCGAACCCGTGAGTTTTTCCGGCGACGCGTGGTTCGACCTGGATCCGGCCCTGAGTCCCGACGGGAAGCGAATGTACTTCGTTTCCACTCGACCCAGGCCGTCGCAAGTCGGGACGGCCGCTGCGTCTCGCGACATGGACATCTGGTATGCCGATCGCGCTGGTGACGGGTGGAGCGCGCCGCATTGGATTGAAGCGCTGAGCAGCGATGCCAAGGAAGGAGCACCTACCGTGGACCGGAATGGAACGCTTTGTTTTTTTTCTGATCGTGGCGCCTCGGCGAACGCGAACGCCATCTACTGTGCTCAACCAAGCGGCGGCGGCTGGACTACCCCCACGCGATTGAACGCGAACATCAACGCCGGCCCGTCTGATACGAGTCCATTTCTGTCGCCGGATGGCAAGACGCTGTTGTTCTATTCGACGCGATCCGGTGGCATGGGGAAGGCAGACCTGTACGTGAGCTTCATGCGCAGCGGTGAATGGCAGCGTGCAGTGAGCCTGGGGCCAGTCGTGAACACGGCGGACTCGGAGTACAACCCCGAAGTATCCCCCGACGGCAATTCACTCTACTTTGGCCGGAATGGTGCCATCCTTGTTGTCCCGATTGCCGAGCTGGACGCAAAGCTGATTTCGCCAGCGATGTTCAGGTAGGCGCTGCCAACGCGCCTCCTTGCCACTCCGCAGCCCAGTTGGGTCGAGGGCCATAGGACGCGGCCCAGGCCGACGTTCAAGTCCAATGTTGGTGGTATTCGAATTCTGGAATGCGGGAATCCTGGAATTCCGATCCTGATTTCCAATTCCGGAATTCCTTAATTCCAGAATTCGCATACTTGCTGTCATCCGATCAGCCCCTACATCCTCCGTCACATCCACACATATGAAAAAGGCTCCGAATCACCTGATCCGGAGCCTTTCGCCTTTCACACGAAGCCAACTAGTACCGGAACGCCTCTACACCCAGCCGCAGCGTGCGCGGCATGCCGTACGAGATCAGTTGCGCGGCGCCCGTGCCGGCAAGGTTGATCTGGTATTTCACGTCGCCGATGTTCTCCACCGCGAAGAAACCACGCAGGCCTGGAAGTAGCTCGTGGCGATACGTGGCATCCACAACAGTGAACGGCTCGAGCGGCAAGCCCTGGAGCGTGGTGGTCTGGCCCTCGTGCCGCCCGATCACTGCGGCTTCACCAAGGAGCGCCGACGTATACATCGCACGAATGGTCTGGCGCGGCGACGGCACACGATTAAACGGCGCACCCACTACCGTGCCCGCCGGACCTGACACCACGCGATCATCATCGACGTTCACGCTGCCGCTGATGAACAGTTCAGGAATGGGTCGGAGTGCGACATACGATTCGATGCCCTTGCTCTTCGCCTGCTGCACATTGAGGCGCTGCCGCACCGCGGGCGGGCCGGCGGAGGTCTGCACGGGCGAGTTGAAGTCCTTGTAGTCTGCCACGTAGTACGTGCCCTTCACCTGAAGGATGTCGAACGGCTGGAAGTCGAAACCGATCTCGCGGCCCAGTGCCGTCTCCGGCGCGAGGTCGGGGTTGGGCAGGGTGATCTGTGTGGCGCTTATCTGCTTGCGATACAGCTCCGCGAGGTTCGGTGCGCGGAAGGCCTTGTACAGCGCAGAGTGGAGCGAGAGCATCGAAGCGACCTGGTAGCGCACGCCAATCTTGGGGTCGAACGCCGCCACACTCTTGTTCGCGTACGTCACCGTACCGGCCGTCGCATCCACCGACACGCCGTCATTGTTGGTCCAGTTGTCCACGCGCGCCGTGAGTTCCACACGGAGCGGCGCGAAGGGCGCAGCGATGGCCTGGAGATAGGCGCCGCTCAGCGATTGATTGCCGCCGGAGAGCACGCGACGCGCAACTGTTCCGCACGTCGCCGCCGCGGGACAGCCGGTGGTGTTGAAGTCCACTTCGTCGAAGTTGCCGCTCATCTTCCGGAAGTCGGCGCCCACGCCAACACTCTCGAACCCAAACACACTGCCGCGAGTCCACTGAGCATTCAGCCCCCAATCGTGACTCGGGATGAGCGCGGTGAGGCTGGAATCTTCGGCGACGCGGTTGGTGCGAATGGCCGTGGATCGTTGGTGCTCATTCTGAAGGCCGTCCCATGCGCGGATGGCGAACGCACCCCCCGCGATGTCGCGATGGTCGAAGCCCATGTCCACATGCTTCTGGTCGCGATTCGCGAACGTCAGGGGCGTACCCAGGTTGCGACTGTCGCCGAACAAGTGGCCCGTTGCAAACGCCGACCAGTTCGCGGATGGCGCGTAGTTCAGGCGCAAATAGGCGTTGCGCTGGATTGCCGCTGAAGGCGCATCCACCGCACCGCGCTTGACCGAATCCAGGATGGTATAACCGCCGCCTTCCTGATAGTCACCGCTGACGTTGGCTGACAGCGCCCCCACCAAGGGAACGCCGGCCGAGAAGAAGCCATGTCGTGCATCGCGACTGCCGCCGTCGATGGTGACGTTCATGGCCCCAGGAGCAAGCTGCCGCGAGTAGAAGGAAATGATGCCGCCGATGCCGCCGTTCGCGCCGTAGAGGCTCGACGCACCGCCTTCTACCACCTCCACGCGATCGAGCATGCCCTTGGGCACGCGGCCCCAGTCGATCCACTCACCCCACGCGTCGTTCACCGGAATTCCGTCGAAGAGCACGGCGGTCCGGCCTTCGTCTACGCCACGAATAGAGACGATCTGTGCCGTACCGCCCACGAGGCTGCTCGTGCGCGGCAGTTCAACGCCAGGCATTTCACGCAACAGATCCTGTGACTCGCGCGCAGCGCTCGTCTGGATGTGCTCGGCCGTCAGTACATTCACGGTAGAGGCGACTGTCTTGGCTTCCGTCGGCGTGCGCGTGGCGGAGACGATGACGCTGGAGAGCATGAGGGAGCCCTCCTTGAGCGACACATCCAGCGTGGCTGCCTGGCCGGCCGTGATGGTGACCATGGCACGACTCGGCTCGCGGCCAAGTGCCGTGACGGTGACTTCATAGCGGCCCGCTGGCAGGTCGCGGAGCACGTAGCTGCCGCGCTCATTGGTCAGCGCCATCCGGTTTGGCGTGGCTACGGCCACACGTGCGGTAGCGATGGCCGAATGGGTTTCCGCGCTGGTGACGACGCCGCGGACGTCGCCGCCCTGGGATTGGGCGGCAATTGGCGCGCGCGCAGCGGAAAGGGCGATCAGAGCGGCGAACGCCGCGGTCGCGCGCATGGCGGACTGGAATGAGCGTCTCATGTGTGTTGGAAGGGGACGAGGCCCGGTAGAACATCCAAGCTAATCTGTCTGGACACTTACGCACGATCGAAGACCGATGTTGGTTTCCCCGCTGACATGATCTCGAC
This sequence comes from bacterium, assembly GCA_040003455.1. Lineage (GTDB taxonomy): Bacteria > Gemmatimonadota > Gemmatimonadetes > Gemmatimonadales > Gemmatimonadaceae > AG11. Next base: position 27,787 of record JBDUCM010000002.1, on the reverse strand, counting down.
TCCTCCGTCATTGCGTCGCGGCAGCCCCTCGATGAGGTTAGCCGGGATGACTCACAACGCTCCCGTCCCTGGCGGTCACGCGCTCCCTGTCGACCACCGGGCAGGGGGGGAGCTCTTGTCGGCGCGTGGGCTGTCCAGGCGGTTTGGTCACCTTTGGGCGCTCAGGGACGCGACGTTCACCGTACGCACCGGCGAGATACTGGGTCTCATCGGCCCGAACGGCTCGGGCAAGTCGACGCTGTTTCAGTGCCTTGCCGGTACGATGCCGACGAACGCCGGCGTGGTGGAGCAGGATGGGTCGGCGTTGGGCGCGGAAGACCGGAAGCGTGTGCTCTATTTCATGCCGGACGGCATTCGTCCGTGGCCGGACCAGACAGTCTCATGGATGCTGGGCTTCGTTCGCGGCCTGTGGGGCGCAACGGCGGACCAATACGACGAGGTAATGCGATCGCTCGGTGTCGAGCGCCTTCGGTACTCGGCGATGGGATCTCTATCGAAGGGCGAGCACAAGCGCGTGTTGCTCGCAGCCGCCCTGCTGACACCCCAGCCAATCCTCATGCTGGACGAGCCGTTTGACGGACTTGATCTGCGCCAGACCCGTGAGACCATGGAGGTACTGCGCCGGCACGCGGCCAAGGGGCGCACACTCTTTCTCTCCATTCATCAACTCGGGGATGCGGCAAAAATCTGCGACCGATTCGTGATGTTGAGCGATGGACGCGTGGTGGGCGAGGGAACGCTTGACGAATTGAAGACCGCCGCCGCTCTCGCTTCCGCCACTCCGGCGTCGTTGGAGGAGGTGTTCCTTGCGCTCACCTGATCGTGTGGGACTCTGGCGCGTGCTCGTCGCCAAGGAGATGCGCGAGTTGATGGCCTCGCGATCGTACTGGCTGCTGCTGCTGGTGGTCGGAGCCCTCGTGGGGCATGCGTTCATGACCGCCACGGCTGCCTACGCGGAGGCGAGCGGCGCGGGTGGCGGAGCGTCGGCGCTATCGCAGGGCTTGAACCCGCTCACGGGCATCGTTGTGCCCACGCTCGGCGCATACGACCTGGCGGCAACACTGCTTTTTCCATTCGTGGTCATTCGTCTCGTCGCCGCGGAGCGCGAGACGGGGGCCCTGATCTTGATGTTGCAGGCGCCGGTGCGTTTTCGCGAATTGATGGCTGCCAAAGGCGTGGCACTCGCAATCGGCTGGCTGGTCGCGGGTGTTCCGGGTCTCATCGCTCTCGTCTGGTGGAGTGGCATGCGCGGCCATGTGCACGCGCCCGAGCTTGGTGCGGTCGTGCTCGGACATCTCCTGCGTGGCGTCATGACTATCGGCGTGGCGTCCGCCGCTGCCGCGCTTTCGGCCAGCGCCGCGAGTGCAGCGATCGTCGCGTTGACGGTCACGCTGGGGGCCTGGGCGCTCGACTACGCCGCGGCCGCGCGCGGCGGAGCGCTCGAAACAATCGCGCAATACACCCCCGAAGCGGCCCTGCGGCAGTTCGAGCAAGGCGAACTGCGCGCGAGCACGGTGCTCGTCATGCTCCTGCTCGGCATTGGCGGATTGGCGATAGCAGCGCAGTGGCTGCGAGTTGGACGACAGCGCGTGGAACGTCGTTGGGGGGTCCTGGTGGTGGTCGTCATCGTCGCCATCGCATCGTTCGCAAGCTCGCGCGTGCATATCAGCTACGACCTGAGTGAAGACCGCCGCAATTCGTTTTCACGCGTGGATGACGCAGCGCTGGGCGCCATCAAGTCGCCACTGCACATCACTGTGTATCTCGCCGGAGAAGATCCGCGGTTGGCCGACCTCCAACGCGGCGTGTTCGCGAAGCTGCGCCGCCGGCTGCCGGAGGTTGAAATCACCTATGCTGCGAAGGGCCGGAGCGGATTGTTCGAACGTGCCGGTGATCACTACGGCGAGGTCTGGTACCAGCTCGGCGAGCGGCGGGCGATGTCACGATCAGCCACGGAAGAAATCGTGCTCGAGACGGTGTATCAGATTGCAGGCGTCGCCGCGCCAACGACCCGCGATGACGCGGCGTATCCGGGATACCCTCTTGTGGCCACACCGCAATACGTGTCCGTGGTGTTTCTGGTTTTGTGGCCGCTTGCACTCGCCGGATGTTGGTGGGCGACGAGGCGTCGGCTCATTGGCGCGGTCGTTTGACCCGCCATTGAAAGAATCATCGTGGCAACCGCACATCAAACACACCCGATGCACAATCACACACGCATGCGAACCTGCCTGATTCTCCCCGCAATGCTGTTCGCCGCCACGCTGCCGGCGCGCGCGCAACGCATCTCGCTCGACAAGGAAATTACGGGGAAGGAACCAAAGACATTCCTGCCCATGGTGGGTAGTTGGGTTGTGACCAGGGAGAACGGGCGCAACGTACTCTTTATTGACGGACGGGTGTGGAAGCGCGGCCAGCCGGCCGGCGGGCTGGCCGACAAGGCGCGCGCACTGTACGGCGCGCGCAATGAAGAATTCATCGAAAGCATCAAGTCGTTCGCATATTTTCCCATCGCCGTTGCGAAAGGCGTGGATGATTTCCGGAATGGAGAGATCTCCGTGCGCTTCCAGATGGTTGGCGGCACGCTCGACCGGTGCGCTGGCATCCTCTTCAACGTCAAGCCCAACGGTGACTATCTCACGGTGCGCTACAACGGCACGGAAGACAACCTCGTGCTGTGGACGTTCAACAACGGCGTTCGAAAATTCGTGAAGCGTGCCCCGGAAACGGTACCGCTGGAGCTGGGAACCTGGCACACCATCAAGATCACCGTCGAGGGCACACAACTGCACGGGTTCCTCGATGGCAAGCCGATGCTCGATTTCACATTGACGGAGCCGGTGTCCGGCAAAGTTGGCGTGTGGTCCAAGACGGACAGCATGGTCGAGTTCGACGATTTCACCGTGACCCCGAGCAAGCCATGATGACGTCCACCCGATCGGCAGCGCTCGCATTGGTAACGACGGTGTGGGGTGTCGTGGCATCGCCGCGGTTGCAGACAGATGTCGTCGGCGCCAATCAGCAGAAGTGCCGCGTGGACAGTTCCGCGGCGTGGTTCGTCAAGCAGCGAGTCTGGCTGGACGATTCGAAGCACGCATGGAGCGATGATACGCTGCGGGTCATGCTCGTCCGAGCGGCCGGCATGAGTGCCGACGCGCGCGGCGCCATTCAACTCGGATGGCAAGTCGAGGGTGTTTCGGCATCGGCGTCCGCGGGAGACAGTGTAGCAATCGCTGCCCTTCGCAAGCTGGCGGCAACACGCGGTGCTATCTGGCCAGTGAAGAGCGTGTCGGGTGCCCTTGGCGCTCGCGCGGTGTGGGTGCTGGCGCAACACGATACGGCATTGGCTCGCGCGGCATTGAAGCGGATGATGGAAGCTGGTCCGGAGGAGTCCAATGCCGCGGACGTTGCCACGCTCGAAGACCGGCTGCGGCTGCAATCCGGACGGAAGCAGATCTACGGGACGCAGTTTCGTCGCGATGCGGCCGGCGTCCTCAGTCTCGCCTCGATGGAAGACTCCGCGCATGTGGACCTGCGACGCGAAGACGCTGGGCTACCGCCCTTCCGGATCTCCGCGTGTCTCGCCCGTTCGATGCGCGCCCCGTAGTGCCTTGGCCGCGGCGTCCTGTTCGACGATGTCGTGCGCCGCGGCGAGTGCCAGGCTGATGTCGCCAAAGAGATGGTCTTCACCGATCTCGTCCAGCGTGGCGGAACCTGTCAGCGCGACGAGGGGCTGCATGTGCACTTCGGCAAGAAACACCAGTGTGCCATCGTTCCTGGTACGATGCACCACGTCGGACAACGCACGGAGGCCGCTGCTGTCCAACGCCGGTACGTGCCGCATGCGGATGATGAGGATGCGCGGCTTCTTGCCAATGCGCGTAAGCGTGTCCTTGAAGGCCGATGCGGCGCCGAAGAAGAAGGGCCCGGTGATCTCGTAGACCTCCACCCCGGGCGGCACGATCTTGCGATCGAACGTCTCGCCCTCGCCGGTCAGGTCGTCTTCGAGGTCCTGGGTCACGAGACTGACATTCGAAACGGTGGCCATGCGCCTGATGAAGAGTGCTGCCGCCAGGCCCATGCCGACTTCGATTGCCACCGTGAGATCCACGAGTACCGTGAGGGCGAAGGTCGCGAGCAGCACGGCGACATCGCTCTTGGGAGCACGGAGTTCATCGCGAAACGAGCGCCAGTCGCTCATGTGGTACGAGACGACCACGAGGATGGCTGCCAACGTGGCCATCGGGATGAACGACGCCAGGCGTCCGGCGAAGAGGGTGATCGCGAGGAGAGTGAGCGCGTGAATCATGCCGGCCACCGGCGTTCGTCCGCCGTTCTTCACGTTCGTCGCCGTGCGTGCGATGGCGCCTGTTGCCGGAATTCCACCAAAGAGTGGCGACACGATGTTGGCAACGCCCTGCGCGATCAACTCCATGTTGGAGCGATGGCGCCCGCCGATCATGCCGTCGGCAACCACGGCGGAGAGCAGCGACTCCACCGCGGCGAGAAAGGCGATGGTAAACGCTGGCCCCACCAGCGACATCATCTGCTCCAGGGAGAGATGTGGCATGACCGGATGTGGAACCGACGCTGCAATCTCGCCGAAGCGCGATCCGATCGTTTCCACCGGCAAATGGAGCAACCGCGCGCCGACGGTGGTGACGATGAGCGCGATGAACGGACCCGGGATCCTGTGGCTGATGCGCGGCCAGAAGATGATGGTGGCGAGCGCGACGGCCGCGATGCCGATCGCCTCCGGCGTCACGCCGCCCGAGTGGAGGGCGTACGCCTGAAGCTTGGCGAGAAAGGGCGCGGGCACGGTGCCCATCTTCAGTCCGAAGAAGTCCTTGATTTCGCCGGAGAAGATGATGACGGCAATTCCGCTGGTGAAGCCCGTGATGACGGGAGTGGGAATGAACTTGATGGCGGAGCCGAATTTGGCGATGCCCATGCCGACGAGGATGACGCCCGCCATGAGCGTGGCGACCGTGAGCCCGTCGACACCGTATTTCTGGACGATGCCATAGACGATGACAACGAACGCTCCGGTGGGTCCGCCAATCTGGACGCGCGAGCCGCCCAGGGCCGAAATGATGAATCCGGCGACGATGGCCGTCCAGAGGCCGCGGTCGGGCGTAACGCCGCTGGCAATGGCGAAGGCAATGGCCAGCGGCAGCGCGATAATGCCCACAATGACGCCGGCAATAGCGTCACTGGTGAACTGGGCACGGTCGTAACCGCGGAGGGTGGTGAAGAGCTTCGGGAGGAACATGCCGAACCGGCGAGGCTGACGAGAGGCGCCTTGTTGATGTTGATCGGGCGACCAACTCAAGGAACGCTATGCCCGGCATCCAATCATCGCTGTCGGGAGGTTGCCGGACCGGCGACTACGGCGCGACTACTGCAGCCTCGGGAGGGGTCTCGCCTTCGGCGGCGCGTCGGTCGCGGCTTTCGGATGAGGGTGGACCAGCTCCCGAATGCGGTTGCGGAGGGCGAACGCCGCGCCAAAAAAGCCCACAACAATGACCACGAGGAGTGACCGGAGCAGCATCGCCCTGCGCCGGTGCTTGCGACGAGATCGCTTCACGCGGAACGAGGTTGGCAGGACGATCGGGGTTGGCTCCCGGCCCAGTCGTGGCAGGCGCGGCGCTTCCTCCATGTTCGGACTCACCACGCTCACAGGGGAATCGGGCGGGAGCGGACCGCTATGAACAACCGGTGCGTCGTAAATCCGGGGCTCTTGTTCAGGCATGTGATGACACTCGCGCCGCGGCGAGTCATTCGGGTTCAGAGGGCCTCGGTGGCCCTGCGCATCTGTGCCTACGATGGACGATCCAAAAGCGCTGCCGGTACTCGCGGCCACGGCCACGCGGATGCATCATGGCGGTCGAGAGACAGTGCCAGGCAAAGGTCTGCATTGGATCTCCAGCCACTCTCCCACCAGCACAACGACACATGCCAGATCGACGTTCGCCGCGACGCCTGACGAGCCGGTTCATCGTGCTCTGGTCCACCGTCGCTTCCTTCGCGGCCGGCGTACCCTCGGACGCGCAATCACCATCCTCTGGCGCGGCCGCCCGCAACGCTGCCCGCGCGTTCCGCGAGGCCAACGAATCGCAGATTCTTCACGAATTCAGCGACCTGCTGTCCATCCCGAATCTCGCCACCGATTCGGTGAACATTCGACGCAACGCTGACTTCCTCGTGAAAATGCTGGACAAGCGCGGGTTCGCGAACACCAGGCTTCTGGTCGTACCGGGCGGCCCGCCCGCAGTATACGGGGAGTTGGCGGCACCTGGCGCCACCCGGACATTGGTGCTCTATGCGCACTATGACGGGCAGCCGTTGGACCCGAAGCAATGGACCACGCCCCCTTGGTCCCCGGTACTCCGCACGCGTGAAGTGAACATGGGAGGCACGATCATTCCCCTCCCGGCCGCGGGGCAGCGCGTCGATCCGGAGTCGCGCATCTATGGTCGCTCGGCCGGGGACGACAAGGCGTCCATCATGGCGATCCTTTCGGCAGTCGATGCGATGCGTGCGGGGAAGATTGGACAGTCCGTCAATCTGAAGGTCTTTTTCGAGGGCGAGGAGGAGGCGAGTTCGGCGCATCTCGGTCAGATACTCGCCGCGAACAAGGCACTGCTCGCATCCGATGGCTGGCTCTTTTGCGACGGGCCCGTGCATCAGAGCGGGAAACAGCTCCTGTCGTTCGGCAATCGCGGCATTGCCACGTTCGAGTTGACGGTGTTCGGCCCCAATCGCGCACTCCACAGCGGCCACTACGGAAATTGGGCGCCCAATCCCGGCGTGTTGATCGCGAACCTGATCGCAAGCATGCGCGACGATGACGGCCACATCAAGGTGGCCGGCTACTATGATGACGTGAAGCCGGTCAGCTCCGCAGAGCGTCGGGCAATTGCCGCGCTGCCGTTGTACGACGATACACTCCGGCGCGCGCTCGGCATGAATCGGACTGAGGCAAACAACGCACTCCTGGCAGAGCGGATCATGTCCCCGGCGTTCAACCTCCGGGGTATTCGCGTGGGCGGCGTGCGTGAAACGGGATCGAACACCATTTCCACGGAAGCCTACGCGTCATTCGATCTGCGGCTCGTGCCAGCGCAGAGTCCGGAGCGCGTGGAGCGCCTGGTGGACGCACACATCCGCAAGCAGGGATACTTCGTGACGCACGACAGCGTGACCGACGCGATGCGGCTGGCGCACGCGAAGGTTGCGCGGGTGCAGTGGGGTCATGGATATCCAGCGTCGCGCGCCCCGCTGGACGGCCCGTTCGGAAAAGCAGTTGTGGCTTCGCTCCGCGCTGGCGCGACGGAAGCCCCACTGGTGATCCCGACGTCGGGAGGCACCGGACCGACTTATCTCTTTGAACAGATCCTCGGCATTCCTGTCATCTCGCTGCCCATCGCGAACTACGATGACAACCAGCACGCGGCGGACGAGAACCTGCGCGTCAAGAATCTTTGGGATGGAATCGAGACCTACGCAGCGCTGCTAGCCGAAATGGGGAAAGCATGGGGCGGGCGACCGGTGCCGTGATGCGGTAGCTTCGAGCAGCTTCTTTCTGGGTCAGCGATGAATCGGCCACTCACTATCGATCATCGGTACGACGCATTCGCGACACGACAAACGTCAACGAGGGCTGGACCATGACTGATCGTCGCACCTTTCTCAAAATGTCCGCGCTGGCCGGGGGCGCGCTCAGCCTTGGCGTGACTCCCAACGTTGGCTCCGCCGAAACCACACGACTGTCAGCCGGCACGGCAAAGCGGACAGATGCACGAGCGCCGCTCGATATCCTGATTCTTGGCGGTACGGGCTTCACGGGACCGGAGCAGGTGGAATACGCCACGGCGCGTGGGCATCGCGTGACGCTGCTCAATCGAAACAAGACGCGTCCGGATTTCTTCAAGGGTCGAGTGGAGCAGTTGATAGGCGACCTGAACGACGACGTCACCGCGCTCAAGGGAAAGAAGTTCGATGTCGTGATCGACAATCCCACCACGCTGCCGGCGTGGGTGCGCAACGCGGCGCAGCACCTCAAGGGCAATACAAAGCACTACATCTTCGTCTCCACGCTATCGGTCTACTCCGATAACTCGAAGATCGGTCAGGACGAGAACGCGGCGACAACTCCCATGCCGGCGGATCTCGATCCCTACACGCTCGACCGGGCCAATGCCACGAAGTACTACGGCGCGCTCAAGACGTTCTCCGAGCAGGAAGTTGCAAGACAGTATCCCGGCATCAATACCATCATCCGCCCAACGCTCATCGTTGGCCCGCTCGATCGCACGGATCGGTTCACCTACTGGCCCTACCGCATCGATAAGGGCGGTGAGGTGCTCGCGCCGGGAAGCCCGACGGACCCTGTGCAGTACATCGATTCCCGAGATCTCGCCGAGTGGACCATTCGCGTGGCGGAGCAGCGTGTGTTCGGAACGTTCAATGCACTGGGGCCGGCCACGCCGACCACCATGGGCGAGATGCTGTATGGCATCAAGGCGATAACCACCGCCGGCGCACAGTTCACATGGGTGCCGGCGGATTTCCTGGCGGAGCAGAAGATTCGCGCATGGCGCGACATGACGGTGTGGGTACCACCCGCGGGCCCTTCGGCGGGGTTCTCGCGATTCACCAATGCACGCGCACTCGCCGCGGGGCTCACCTTCCGTCCACTGTCCGTGACGGCCAAGGACACGCTCGAATGGAACAAGACGCGCCCGGAGGCTGACCTTGCCGCGCTTGCGCAGGGTGCTGTGGGAGGGATTTCCGCCGCGCGTGAAGCGGATGTCCTCGCTGCGTGGAAAGCACGCCAGCCAAAGAGCGGCGATTGACCATCGGCGAGCGCGCCACGGACGGTTCGAACCTGTCGCCGCTCCACGCGCTGCTGCGGCGCGTGGTGGATGTGCACGCGGAAGAAGTGAACGCCATGCTCATGTCGTTCGCATTCTTCTTCTGCGTGTTGAGCGGCTACTTCGTGCTTCGGCCCATTCGCGATGCGGTCGCGGCAGCGTCTGGAGTGCAGCAACTTCCCTGGCTATTTGCCGGGACGCTCACGGCTACGCTCGCGTTCAATCCGCTCTTCGCTTCGCTGGTCGTGCGCTTTCCCGCGCGGCGCTTCGTTCCCATCAGCTATCAGTTCTTCATCGCCAACCTGCTGGTGTTCTTTGCGTTGATGCGATTCGTGTCTGCTGGCGAAAATTCCGCGACCGATATGTGGGTGGGACGCGCATTCTTCGTGTGGACCAGTGTGCTCAGCTTCTTCGGTACGTCCATCTTCTGGTGCTTCATGGCCGACGTCTTCCGGAGTGAACAGGCCAAACGGCTGTTCGGCTTCATTGGCGTCGGCGGAACGCTCGGTTCTATCGTCGGGTCGAGCGTCACGGCGCTGCTGGCGGCCCGGATCGGGCCGGTAAACCTGCTGCTGGTATCGGCCGGGCTGCTCGAACTCGGCGCTATTTGCGTCATGCGCTTTCCCGCCGTGTCGTGGCGCGTGAATAGTGCGCGCGCGCCCACAGGCGCCGATGCCACGCAGAGTGAAGTCATTGGCGGCAGCATTTGGGGCGGCGTCTCGAGTGTCGTCGCTTCGCGATATCTCCTCGGCACCGCGCTGTTCCTGATTCTCTACTCGCTCGGATCCACCTTCCTGTATTTCGAGCAGGCCGACATCGTTGGGCGCTTCTACGCGAGCCGAGCGGCACGCACCACAGTGTTGGCACAGTTGGAGTTGGCGGCGCAGATCCTCACGGTAGTGACGCAGGTGTTCTTTACCGGTCGCATCATACGATGGATTGGAATGGCCGCCACACTGGCGTTTCTGCCACTGTTGTCGGTCGTGGGCTTCGGTACGCTGGGGCTCCTGCCTGTGTTCAGCACCCTCGCGATCTTCACCGTACTTCGGCGCGCCTCGAATTTCTCGCTGACGAATCCGGCAATGGAAGTGCTGTTCACCGTGGTGCCGCGCGAAGACAAATACAAAGCGAAGAGCTTCATCGAGACGTTCGTGTATCGCGGTGGCGACCAGCTCGCGGCGTGGACGTATGCAGGGCTCACCGCACTCGGGCTCGGACTGGCCGGCATCGCATTCTTCGCCGTGCCTGTCTCGGCAGTGTGGCTGGTGTTGGGCGTGTGGCTCGGTCGCAAGCAAGTCGCGCTCGCGGCAACGGACGCGGTACCCATGGGAGCGGTGTCATGACGACTCGTCGCGAATTCCTGAAGACTGGCGCCATCGCCGGGGGTGCGTTGCTCATCGGCACCGACGCGTTGGTCGCGCAAGCGTTGCGAAACCACGAGGTGTCGCGCGCGAGCGCGAAGCTTGATCTCCTCATCCTTGGCGGCACGGGATTCATCGGACCGCATCTCGTGCGTCTCGCTGTGTCGCGCGGTCATCGCGTCACGATCTTCACGCGCGGACGCCATGATGCGGAACTCCCCGCCGACATCATTCGTCTCCAGGGGGATCGCAACGGCGACCTCAAGTCGCTGGAAGGAAAAAAGTGGGACGCGGTGGTGGACGACTCCGCCACCAACCCTGACTGGGTCAGACAATCGGCGCAGCTACTCAAGGACAGCGTAGGCCGATACCTTTTCACGTCGTCTACGGGCGTGTTCTATCCGTATCGCACCCGCGGCCTCGACGAGAACGGCCCCGTCCCGCTCGAGGCGGTTGATCCCAAGGATGGGTCGGCGACCTTCGGGGTGGCGAAGGCGCGCTGTGAGCGGGAGGTGATGACGGCATTCGGAGATCGAGGAGTCGTTGTCCGACCCACCTATATCGTGGGTCCGGGAGACACGAGCGATCGGTTTCCCTACTGGCCTCAGCGTCTCGTGCGTGGCGGCGAAGTGCTCGCACCGGGCAAGAAAGATGATCCGGCACAGTTCATCGACGTGCGCGACCTCGCCGAGTTCATGGTGAAGTTGTTGGAGGACGGCAAGGGTGGTGCATTCGACGCCGTCGGCCCCGCAGAGGCGATGACCTTTCCGTCGTTCCTCGAACAGGCACGCGCAGCACTTGGCGCAACGGCACAGTTCACCTGGGTTGACGACTACGAGTTTCTGGAACAGCACAAGATCGACGAGGCCATCCCATGGGCGCTCCTGAAGGGCAACGATTTCGGCATGATGTCCATTCGAAACGACAAGGCGCGCGCGGCGGGGCTCACCCTTCGGCCATTGGCCGCGACGGTGCGCGATACACTCGCATGGTGGCCCACCGTGCCCGAGGCTCGACGGAACGCGCCCAAGTTCACCATCAAGCCCGAACAGGAAGCGGCCGCGCTTGCCGCGTGGCACGCGCGGAAGTGACAATTCAGCCGGGGCGCGTCACCATCCGCCGGCGTAGCCGTCCTTGCGCGGGTCGGAGCCGGCGGCATAGCCGCGACTCAACTTGATGATCGCCTGTGCGCCGCCAAAGGCAGTGAGCGGCGCATCCATGAACGTGTGGCCCATGGCCTTGAGGCCGTCGCGCACACTATCGGAAATCGGTGCTTCGAGCGCCACGCGTGTTCCCTCATAGTGACGGAAGCGCGCGGCGTCGATGGCTTGCTGTACGTCCATGCCGAACACGAACATGTTGAGCAGCATCTGGGCATGGCCCTGCGCCTGCATCGCACCACCCATCAAGCCAAAGCTCATGTAGGGCGTGTCGGAGGAACCATCGGCGGTCGGTGTTGCGCCGGGCTTCGAGACGAACGCAGGAATGAGCGTGTGAAAGGGTCGCTTGCCGGGCGCCACGGTATTCGGTAGCCCGGCCTCGAGCGAGAATGCGGAACCACGATTGTGCAGCGTGAAGCCGGTGCCGGGCGCGACGACCCCCGACCCGAACAGGTCGAACTGGCTATTGATGAACGACACCATGTTGCCAGCGCTATCGGCAGTCGTGAGGTAGATCGTTTCGCTGCCGGAGGGCAGCGGCGCGGGCTCCACCTTCTCCGACGCATGCTTCGTGTCGAGGTGGCTCCGGCGCTCGGTGATGAATGCATCGGACAGCATGCGGTCCACAGGGATCGCGAGGTGGTCGGCGTCGCCGACATACCGCGCGAGGTCGGCGTACGCGAGCTTCTTCGCCTCGATGAGGTGATGCAGGTATGTCGCCGAATTGTGGCCCATCGCCTTCAGGTCGTAGGGCTCGAGAATCTTCAGCATCTCGAGCGTGGCCACTCCCTGGTTGCTGGGTGGCAGTTCCCAAACGCGATAGCCCTTGAACACCACGGAAATTGGCGTCACCCAGGTGGGCTGGTTCGCCTTGAGGTCCGCGAGGGTGATGAACCCGCCCAACTCCTGCACGCGCTTCACGATTTGTTGGCCGAGTGGCCCGTCATACAACACACCGGGTCCGCCTGCAGCGATCGATCGCAGCGTCTTCGCGTAGTCGGGATTCCGGAACCACTCACCGGCGGCGGGGGTGTGGCCGTTGGGCATGAACGTCGCCTTCGCGGCGGGATCACGGACCAGGACACTGGTCTCGGACCTCCAGTCGTCCGCGATGATAGGCGTGACCGGATAACCGTCCTCGGCGTACTTGATGGCCGGCTCAATGGCCTGCGCAAGGGAGAGCGTCCCGTATTTCTTCAGCAGCTCCGCCCAGCCGGCCAGCGCGCCGGGCACCGTGACGGCTTCGATGCCGCGGGTGGGCATGCGCGTGCGTCCACGCTTCAACAACTCCTCGCGTGTCATCAACGCGCCGGCGCGACCGCTGGCGTTGAGCCCAACGAGGCGATGCTCCTTCGCAATCCAGACCATCGCGAACATGTCGCCGCCAATGCCGGTCATCATCGGCTCGGTTACCGAAAGCACGGCTGCGGCGGTCACTGCTGCGTCCACCGCATTGCCGCCGCGCTGAAGAACGGCCAGACCCGCAGATGTTGCCAGCGGTTGGCTCGTGGCTACCACGCCGTGGGGCGCGTAGACCACCGACCGCCCCGCCAGCGACACAGGGCGTTGGGCTCCCAGGCTAAGTGCGAACGCGAGGGTCGGGACGAGCGAGGCACGAATGCGCATGATGCAGCCCTTGGCGGGCGGGAAGAGTCGGAGAGGAAGGTACCCTGCTACGACGCCGACGTCATCAACGCATTCATCTGTACCGCGCCGCGGAAAGTGCTCTGATCCAGGACCTGGACCATCTGCGACGCGCCCGTTGCGATGTCTTTCTGTGACAGCAATTCCTGCGCAGCTATTTCGACCATGTAGCTGCCGGGCGGCAAGTTGGCCTGAAGGTCGATGCGCACCGAAAAGGGACCGGGCTCCCGCAGCGTGTAGCCCATGGGAATGGAGCCGCTCACGAACAGCGTGTAGCCGGTCCGCAGGGAGCGGATCCGAATGACGAGCGGCTCGATCGAGTCGGGTATGATCTGCGTCAACCGACCGTCGATCTGCACGCGGAATCGCGATCCCGAATTGACCATGCTGTCCAGAAGCCGCACGCGATCGAAGTGCACGACACCGGTGCTCGTGACCGTACGTCCGGCATCGTGCTGCTTCACATAGGCGGAAATCGCTTGAGCGGCCGTACCTCGCTCGACGACCTGACCCTGCTCGAGGAGGATCGCATCAGTGCACAGCTCGGCAATGCGATCCAGTTGATGCGATACCATCACGACCGGGATTCCACTGCGCGCGAGCTCACGCACCCGGCCGAAGGCGCGCTCCTGGAAGGAGAGGTCGCCCACCGCCAGCACTTCATCAATGATCAGCACGTCCGGTTCGAGGTGAGCGGCGATGGAGAAGCCCAGCCGGGCATTCATGCCGCTGGAATAGCGCTTTACCGGTGTATCGATCGAATCGGCCACGCCGGAGAATTCGACAATCTGGTCGAACTTCCGTTCGATGTCCGCGCGCCGCATCCCCATGATGGAGCCCTGAAGAAACACATTCTCGCGCCCGGTGAGGTCGCCATGGAACCCGGCGGATACCTCGATGAGAGTTCCGGGCCTGCCATCCACAACGCAGTAGCCGCGCGACGGTTCGAGAATGCCGGTGAGCAGTTTCAGCGAGGTGGACTTTCCCGAGCCGTTGGAGCCGATGATGCCGAGCGTCTGCCCGGGCAGCACCTCGAACGACAGGTCACGGACCGCCCAGAAGTCGCCCTCCTGAAGCTCCTTGTTGGTCGGCGTCCGGCCCAGCATTCGCTGCGCCATGGCGGGGATGAGATCCCGGAGACTGTCGTGGATCTGGCCGCGATGAAACTTCTTCCACACGCGGTCGAATAGAATGCGCGGCTGAGTCACGAGACGAATTCCTTGCGCATCAAACGATCTCGGCGAATCGCCGCTCGGAACGGTGGAAGAAGATTGCGCTGAACAGCAGGCCGCCTACGGCCCAGGCCGCTGTGTACGCGAGATACCACGGATGCCAGAATACGAAGGTATCCTGGCCCGCCACCGACATTGGCTGTAACAGGTTGTGATGCTCGACGATCACGATGCGCAGGCCTTCCAGGATGGGAGCCACCGGATTCAACATCATCAGCGGCGCGCCCCGCGGGCCATAACGGGAGGCGTCCAGAATGACCGGCGTGATGAAAATGCCGAAGGTGAGGAACACCTGGACCAGGTATTTCACGTCGCGGAAGAACAAATTGGCGCAGGAGAGGAACAGCCCGAGCCCCATCGCCAGGATCCACAGAAGGACTATCAGCACGGGGACCCAAAGCAACTGGACCGACGGCGTGACCCCCAGGAACGGCAGCACGATAGCGACGAGCACGCCGCCGATCGTCGAGTCGAACGTCTGCGCAAGGATAGCGCTGAGCGGCAGGACTTCGCGCGGAAAGTAGATCTTGGTAACCAGCGCCATGTTCGACACGAGACTGGGTGTCGCGACATTGAGGCAGCCGACGAAAAAGGCCCACGGGACCGCTTTGACGGCCATGCCAGCCAAATCGTTGGTGTGCAACCCCTTACCCGAGCTGTACGCTACGGCAAAACGGATGGCCATACCCGCCAGGACCACGGACGCAGGTAGGAGTAGCGCCCAGGCAAAGCCGAACGCCGCCTGCTTGTAGCGGATCTTGACGTCGCGTTTCGTGAGCTGGGTGATGAGGTCGCGACACTGATACAGATCATCTACTATCTGCTTGAGGTCGCCAACCAGCGTCCGCCGCACTTCCGGAGGTGGTTCACTACTCTGGTTTCGGACAGCGGCGCCTCCGTGACCCCGGCCAGGAGTCGTTACCGTGGCATCGATAGCTGAACTCATGCGGGAAGCCCCCCAAACGAGGGGCTCGAGGGGTATGCCGACTGCCTATCCACCCGTGCGTGTACCCGGCCGCACCAATTGAACCGACCGCCAACCGTTGGCACCTGAGAGCGGGTAGGCACCGTCAGGGCTGAATATGAATTTGCCTGCATGCTTGGATTTACGGGTGACTCCACCAATGACAACAATTCTGATGCCCGCAGGCCAACGATTCCGATAGCCGGCGGCGTGAACACAGGCTCCGCGTGCACGTCATGAGTGGACGAGTCACAGAACATGGTCGTGACACTATCCACATCGAAAAATGATAGCGAATGCCGCACGAGTAACATATCATATGAGAGTAAATCGCGAGCGTTGCAACGCGGGCGTGACAATTGGCGCCGACTGCGCGTCTCCCTCTGGTCAGGTGTCCCCCTGGCCGCTTTGACCAGCGCGTTTGATGTTTTTTTGGGCAGCCGACGTCGCCGAGCGGCTATTCGGCGTCGTCGCCTCCCTCATTTTTCCGCCTTCGCTTGGGGTATTGGAACATGACTATCGCCGCCACTGACACGAGCGCGATGACGGGCGCCGCCACGCCGGACGGGGTCCGTGCATATACGTTGGGCGACAGCCCGCTGCCGCTCGTCCTCGAGCCAACCGCGGACGGCATCGTCCTCGCGGAGTGGAATCTGGCCAATCGCGAATGGGTCGAGGCGCAGTTGCTGGTGCACGGCGGTATCCTGTTCCGCAACTTCAACCTTCCCTCGCCCGCAGACTTCGAACGCGCCGCCAAGGCGGTGTACGGCGAGCTGTTCGGCGACTACGGCGACCTGCCGAAGAATGCCGCAGGAGAGAAGATCTACGAGTCCACGCCATACCCCGCGGACCAGATGATCCTCTTCCATAATGAGAGCTCGCACCTGCCGAGCTGGCCGAAGAAGATCAGCTTTCACTGCGTCACCCCCGCCAAGGTTGGCGGCTGCACGCCGGTATTCGACACCCGCGAGGTCCTCAAGCA
Source organism: bacterium (assembly GCA_040003455.1). Lineage (GTDB taxonomy): Bacteria > Gemmatimonadota > Gemmatimonadetes > Gemmatimonadales > Gemmatimonadaceae > AG11. The sequence goes on along the minus strand of JBDUCM010000002.1, from coordinate 11,568 downwards.
CATCGACCCTGCCGTGCTCGCCACGGTACGCGCCAAGGGACTGATGTACGTCCGCAATTTCTCCAAGGGCGTAGATCCGGCATGGGAGGAATTCTTTCATACCACAGACCGGTCCAAGGTGGAACAGATGTGCCGCGACGCCGGCAGTGACTTCGAATGGAAGTCCGACGGCGGGCTCCGCGTGATCAACCGCTCCCCCGGTATCGTCAAGCATCCCTCCACCAAGGAGGAGATGTTCTTCAACCAGGTCCAGATCCACCACATCTATTGCGTAGACGAGGACACCCGTGAAGGCCTGCGCGCGCTGTTTGACGAACAGGACCTGCCGCGCAATGTGTACTACGGCGACGGCACGCCTATTCCGGACGAGACGATGCAGCACCTGGGCGAGGTGTTCGAAAAGATCTGCGTCCGCTTCCAGTGGCAGAAGGGCGACATGATCATGCTCGACAACATGCTCGTCACCCACGCGCGCGATTCCTTCGAGGGGCCGCGGCACATCGTCGTTGCAATGGGCCAGATGGTAGACGCCGCCGATCTACCTGCCTGACGTCGTCGTTGTTCGCGATATGAGTCGATGACTACAAGGACGTACCCACTCACGTCACTCCAGCAGGGGATGATCTATCATCACCTGCTGGATTCGCGTGCGGGAACAGATATCGAACAAATCGTCATCACCCTGCCCGAGGCCCTCGACGTCCGAGCGCTTCGGGTGGCGTTTGCGTTCATCACGGCCCGGCACGAGCAGTTGCGAACGTCGTATCGCTGGGAAGGGGTGGACGAGCCGGTGCAGGAGGTGCACGAACTCGTCGTCGTCCCCATCCGCGAGGAGGATCTGAGCGGCCTGTCCGCCGACACCCGAGTGGCTCGGTTGGACGAGGTAATCGTTCAGGAACGGCGCGACGCATTCGATCTCCGTGAGCCAGGCGTCCAGAAAGCCGTCATCCTCCACTTCGGGCCCAACGACTGGCGGCTCGTGTGGACCATGCACCACCTGGTCTTTGACGGCACCACGCAGTTCATCCTCATCCAGGAGTTGTTCGCGCACTACGACGCGGAACGTCGCGGCACAACGGCCGCCGTCCTTCCCTCGCGGCCATATGCGGATTTCGTGGCATGGACACGGGCGCAGGACTTCGCGGCAAGTGAGCCGCTCTGGCGCGAACGGCTGAAAGGCTTCACGTCGCCAACGCGGTTGCCGTCGGCGCAGTCCTCGCCTGACGCGGTACATCGTCAGGGAGATCGCGTGGCCTGGCTGTCCGATGACACCACAGCCGCATTGGAGCGCGCGGGCGTCGACCACGGCTTCACCATGAATATCCTCGCGCAGGCGCTGTGGGCGATCCTGCTCGCGCGCCATGCTGGCGAGGACGATGTGGTGTATGGCGCCGTGCGCGGCGGCCGCAGGTCATCACTTCCGGAAGCTCCGGAAATGGTGGGGATGTTCATCAACACGCTGACCATGCGCGTGCGGCTGGATCCCGAGCAGTCGCTGATCGAACTCCTCAAGGCCGTCCGCTTGTCGTGGGACGAGTTGCGGCCGGTGGAGCACACGCCGTTGCGCATGGCGCAGGGCTGGAGCGACATCGAGGGTGGAAGCCCCCTCTTCAATTCCCTCGTCGTCTACCAGAACTACGACCTCGACCTCGCCTTTCGTGAACTCGGAGGCGAGTGGGCGTCGAGGAGCTTCCGGGTCTACCAGCAGCCACCAGTCGAGCTCTCACTCTCTGTTCGTGGCCAGGGGAAGACGCGCCTTGCAATGGGCTTCGACCGCGCGAGGGTCGACGACGCCACGGCGGATCGCCTGTTCGGCCAGCTCGTGGCGCTATTCACCTCGGCCGCGGAGAATCCCCGGGCCCGGATTCGCGAGCTCAACATGCTGCCGGCCGCCGAGCGGCGGTTGGTGCTCGAAACGTTCAACGACACGGCGCTCGATGTGCCGGCCGCCACCATTCACGGCCTCATCGACGCCCAGGTTGCCGCGCAACCAAACGCCGTTGCACTGCGCTTCGACGGCGAGTCGCTGACCTTTCGCGAGTTCGATGCGCGCGCCGAGCGAATCGCTGCGGGGCTGCACCGCGCGGGGGTTGGTCATGGTGACATCGTTGCGCTTTGCGTGGAGCGGTCGTTCGATTTTCCGGTGGGTGTGTACGGTATCCTCAAGGCGGGTGGTGCATGGTTGCCCCTCGATCCGTCGTATCCCACGGATCGGCTGGAGTACATGCTCGAGGATTCCGGTGCGCCGGTACTGTTGACGCAGCGTGCCCTCGCGGGCCGCTCGCACAGGGCGCCCGTTACCTGCTTCGTCGAGGACCTCGTTGCAGATCCGCGTACGCGCGACGAGGCGGCCCCTGTCTCGTCGCCGGACGACCTCGCATACGTGATTTACACGTCAGGATCCACGGGCAAGCCCAAGGGTGCGAAGCTGCTGCACCGCGGCGCAGTGAACCTCGCGGCTGCGTTGGCGCGTGAGTTCGAGACTACCTCAACTGACCGCATCCTCCAGTTCTCCGCGCTGAGCTTCGACGCGTCGGTGCTGGAGCTGGTCTGGTCCGTGTGTCAGGGCAGCCGCCTGGTGCTTGCACCCCACGACGTGATCGTCAATCCGGAGTCGCTGGCGGAGTTGATCGAGCGCGAAGGGGTGACGGGATCGCTCATGCCGCCGGTGATGTTACGCGTATTGGAGCCGTCGGCCGTGCCGTCGTTCATGGCGGTGGTGAGCGGCGGCGATGCATGTGGCGCCGACGTGGTGGACCGCTGGGCCGCGGGCCGCCGCTTCTACAATGCGTATGGCCCAACGGAGATCACGGTGGCCGCCACCGTCGCGCGCTGCCATGAAGGCGCCGGCCGTACGCCGCCAATTGGCGGACCCCTGGCCAACTGCACGGCGTACGTTCTCGATCCGCACGGCGCGCTTGTGCCCATTGGGGTTTCCGGCGAACTCTGGATTGGCGGTGCCGGTGTTGGTGCTGGATATCTCAATCGCCCCGAGCTTACCGCAGAGCGGTTCGTTGCCGATCCATTCGCCGCCACGCCGGGCGCGCGCATGTATCGCTCGGGCGACAGTGTGGTGTGGCGTCCCGATGGCCAACTGGACTACCTCGGTCGTCTCGACGACCAGGTCAAGCTGCGCGGGTTTCGGATCGAGCTTGGAGAGATCGAAGCGCGAATTGCGAAGCTGCCGGGTGTGCGCGACGTGGTGGTTTCGCTGCGCGAAGACGTGCCGGGCGACAAGCGTCTGGTCGCGTACGTGGTGCCTGTTCACGCCAGCGACGCGCCAAGTCCGGGCGCGTTGCGCTCGGCGCTTGCGTCCGAGCTGCCGGCCTACATGGTGCCCACGGCCTTTGTCACGCTCCATGCATTTCCCCTCGCGCCGAGCGGCAAGATCGATCGTCGCAGGCTGCCTGCGGCCGGGGCGGAACACCTCGCGTCAGACGACAGCACGTATGTCGCTCCGCGAAATGACGCGGAACAGCGCCTCGCAACACTGTGGGCGCAGGTGCTGCGTGTTCCTCGCGTTGGCGTGCACGACAATTTCTTCGAGCTGGGTGGCGATTCCATCCTGAACATGCAGGTCGTGGCCCGTGCTCGCCCCGCCGGCATTGCGTTCACACCCAAGATGTTGTTCCAGAATCAGACCATCGAAGCACTCGTGCACGCCATCGAGGCTGCGGGTGGTTTTGCGAGCGGAGCGGTGGTTGCCGGGGAACAGGGCCCGGAGCGTGGAGAGGCTCCCCTCACGCCGATTCAGCACTGGTTCTTCGAGCAGGACGTGGACGACGCCCATTGGTGGAACCAGTCATTCATGTTCTCGTCGCGTGAGCCGCTCAACGGCGTTGCGTTGGACGAAGCGGTGCGTGCGGTGGTCTCGCACCACGATGCGCTTCGGCTTCGCTACGCGCGGGATGGCAATGCGTGGCGGCAGTGGTATGCCGAAGGGCCGGGCGAGACGTCGGTGGTGCAGGTGGACCTCGCCGATGTAGGGGACGACGCACTGGCCGAGTCCATCGACGCACACGCGAACGGCGTTCAATCCGGTCTCGATCTCGCCGCGGGTCCCATGATTCGCGTGGCGTACTTTGATCTCGGTCGCGGGCGCGGCATTCGATTGCTCTTCGCCATACATCATCTCGTTGTAGACGGCGTGTCGTGGCGCATTCTCCTGGAAGATCTGGAGCAGGCATACGAGCAGCGACTGCGCGGCGAGGATGTGGCGCTTCCGTCGCGCACCACGTCGTTCAAGCAGTGGGGCGAGCGCCTCGATCAATGCGTTGTTTCGGGTAGTGTGCGTAGCGAGCTCGCGTACTGGAACGCTGTGTGTGCACCGGTAGCAGGCGCGTTGCCCTTCGAGCGCCCCGATGGATCGCGCCACGAGTCGGACATGGACGTCGCGACCGTGTGGCTGGAGGCGGGCGAAACGCGCACGCTCCTGCAACGTGTGCCGGCGGCCTACAACACGCGCATTGACGATGTCCTTGTTTCGGCGCTGGCCATCACCCTCGGGGGATGGGCCGGTGGCGAGTCGATATTGCTCGACATGGAAGGGCACGGCCGCGAGGACGTTGTTGACGGCGTGGATTTGTCTCGCACCGTGGGTTGGTTCACGAGCATCTTTCCCATCCGTCTTGACCTCGCGGCGGCACGGGGTGACGCGATGAACACACTGCGAACGATCAAGGATCAGTTGCGCGGCATTCCGAATCGTGGATTGGGCTTTGGCGTGTTGCGCTATCTCTCCCGTGAATCGTCGTTGGCCACGGATGGGCAGGTTGCGTTCAACTATCTCGGCCAGTTCGACCAGGTGGTGTCGGGATCGAAGCGCTTCGCGTTCGCCCCTGAACGGGCGGGCGCATGGCGCTCGCCGCGCGCGCAACGACGGCATCCCATCGACGTGCTCGGCCTCGTGTCGGGAGGGCGTCTGGAGATTCGCTGGAACTACTCACGTGGCGTGGTCGATGGCGCAACCGTGGCGAAGCTGTCGGCAGAGTACGTGCGCGTGCTCCGCGAACTCATCGCCCGCTGCACGGCGCCGGGTGCCGGCGGATATACGCCGTCGGATTTCCCACTCGCGACCATCGATCAGGCCGCCCTCGATCGCATTGCCGGTAGCCGGCGCGATATCGAGGACATCTATCCGCTGGTGGGTGTGCAGAAGCTCTTCTACGGCTTCGCCGATCGCGCCACGGACCCCGGCTTCGAGCGTTTCCACTTTCGTCTCACCGGTCGCGTGGATGTCTCCGCCATGCGCGCGGCGTGGATGGTGCTCGTCGCACGCAATCCGATCTTTCGGACGGCATTCCTGAGTGAGGGGCCCCCGCAGCCGTTGCAGGTGGTGTATCGCACCGCCGAGTTGCCATTTGTAGAACAGGACTGGCGGCCGCTATCGGCTGATGAGCAGGCCCATCGCATGACGGCACTCCTCGAGGCGGATCGCGCGCACGGGTTCGAATTCGACCGCGCGCCGCTGATGCGCTTCACGCTCGTGCGACTTTCCGATGACGTGTACGAGCTTTTGTGGAGTCATCATCATCTGCTGCTCGACGGATGGTCGCTACCGCTCGTGCTGGACGAAGTGACCGAGGCGTACGTCGCGCATCGTTCGGGAACTTTGCCCGATCTCCCAGTACCCGTTCGCTATCGTGATTACGTGGCATGGCTGGGCCGCCAGGATATCAAGGCTGCGGAATCGTATTGGCGGCGGGTGTACGCGCAGTACGTTCCGGCAACGCCGTTGCACGATGTCCTCAATGCGTCGCCCGGGGCGGATGCGCATGAAGCGGTGGATGTGCGGCTGACGCTGAGTGCGGAGGAAACGGCCGAGGTCAACACGCTCGCGCGTGAGCTGCGCGTGCCGCGGAATGCCGTGGTCCAGGGCGCATGGGCGATCTGGCTTGCGCGCCAATTGCGATCCACGGATGTGGTGTTCGGCCTGGCACTCGCGGGACGTCCGGCTGAAGTCACCGGCGTGGATCGCATGATCGGCGTGACCATTGGCAACCTGCCGCTGCGCATCCACCTGGAGCCTGATGCCACTCTGGGTGCGTTCATCAACGGTGCGCAGGTGGCCCGGCTCGAGCTTCAGCAGTTCGCCCATTCACCCCTGGAACGCGTGCAGGAGTGGAGCGGTGTTCCCTGGCGGCTTCGGTTGTTCGAGAGCATGCTCGTGTTCCAGCACCATCGTGTTGCTGCGCCGCTGCGAACGTGGCTGGGGGATGATGCAAAAATCGAGGTGCTGAACCGCGGCACCGAAACGGCGTATCCCCTCACCATCACCGTGACGGGTGATGACGCGCTCAGCTTCCAGGTAACCGGCGACGAGCGCCTGTTCGGGCTGGCCGATGCGCAGTCCGTGGCGGAGGGATTGCGCGCGACGCTGTTGGTATTGGCGTCCAACCAGACGGCGCTGGTGCGCGATGTACTCGAGCGCCTGCCGGCTCCCGGCGTGGCGCGCGACCCTGCACTCACGAATGGGGATGCGTCGCGCGCCGCGCATCGCGTTGCGCCCCGCACTCCCACGGAAACGGTACTCACCCGCATCTGGGGCGACCTTCTCGGCGTCGCGGATCTTGGCGTCACCGACAATTTTCTGGAGCGGGGCGGTCATTCGCTCCTTGCCACGCAACTCGTATCGCGCGTGCGCGACACGTTCCAACTCCAGGTTTCCGTGCGCATGTTGTTCCAGTCGCCCACCGTCGCGGAGTTTGCCAACGCGATGCGTGCCATTGAACGCAAGCCCGGTCAGGTGGATCGGATCGCGCAACTGGTGCAGCGCGTGGAAGGGATGTCGCCGGAGCAGCTTCGGCAGGCAGCCGCCGCACGGAAGCGGACCACTCAGGAGAAATCGACGGCCGATGGACATTGACGCGACGTTTTCGTCCGCGGATCTCGAAGACGAACGGCAGCGGCTCCTTGCAGAACTGTTGGCCGACGAAGGGTTCGAGGATGAAGGAGAAGCCGCTATCGTTCCGCAGCACCGGACCGAAGCACGTCTTGGTTATGCGCAGGAACTGCTTTGGCTCGTGGAGCAGATGCATCCCGGCGTGGCGCTCTCGAACATTCCCGAGTTGTTCGACATTCGTGGCAGCCTCGATGTCGATGCCCTTCGCGGCGCACTTGCCGATGTGATCGCGCGCCATTCGTCACTGCGAACGGACGTCATCGAACGCAACGGCGAACCGGTGCAGCGCGTGCATGGAGCGGCCGATCTCCCGTTTACGGAGCGTGACGTTCGGGAGACCTCGGATGACGCGCGTGCGGCCGAGGTGGAGCGGTTGATAGCGGAGGAAATCCGGACACCGTTCGCCTTCGACCTCGCGCCGATCCTGCGCGCAACCCTCATCCATGTGGAAGATGACCACTGGATGCTGTTGCTCATGCAACACCACATCGTGTGCGACGGATGGTCGCGCGAGCGACTCTTTCCCGAGTTGAGCGCGCGATATGCCGCACGTCGCGCTGGGCGAACGGAGGTCTTGCCACCGCCCACCATCGAGTTCACGGACTTTGCGGAGTGGCAGCGTGAGCGCGCAGAGTCCGGGGCACTCACGCCGGAGGTGGAGTTCTGGCGCGAGCGTCTTCACGGCGCAGCGGACGTGCTGGAGCTGCCCACCGATCGCGCGCGCGGTCCGGTGCGCGGATTTGAAGGACGCGAAGAGTCCATTGTATTTCCCGCGGCACTCGCCGAGCGCGTGTGGCAGCTAGGGCAGGCGCATGGTGTTACGCCGTTCATGACGTTGTTTGCGGCGTTCCAGGCGCTGCTCTCGCGGTACAGTGGACAAGACGATTTCATCATTGGTACACCAGTTTCGGGGCGCACGCGGACCGAACTGGAAGACGTGATCGGTTACTTCGCGAATGTGATTCCGCTCCGAACTGATCTCTCCGGCGACCCGTCGTTTGGCGAGCTGCTGGATCGCGTGCGTGTGAGTAGCCTCACCGCATTCGAGCATCAGGACGTGCCATTCGAGCGGCTTGTGCAGGAGCTCGGCCGCTCCGTATCGTCCGTGCACACGCCCCTGTTCCAGGCGATGTTCTCCCTGGCCAAGGACGAACTGCCGGAGTTGCCGCTCGATGGACTACAGACGTCGCGGGTGTATCGGCACGCCGGCTGGTCTACCTTCGACATGTGGCTATTTGTACGCCCTCTCGCGGACGGACTTCGCGCATGGGTGGAGTATCGCACCGACCTGTTCGATGCGGCCACAATGCAGCGCATGCTGGGTCACCTTGGTGTGTTGCTCGAAGGATTCTCGGCGGACCCCGCGCGTCCCATTTCGCTGGTCCCACTGTTGACGGACGCCGAGCGCGATACCGTGCTCGGTTCGTTCAATGCGACGGCGCTCGAGTATCCGCGCGATCACGATCTCACCCAGCTCGTGCGCGAGCAGGTGGTACGGACGCCTGGCGCAACCGCGGTGACGTTCGAAGGCGCGAGTTGCACATATGCGGAACTCGATGCGCGAGTTGATCGGCTGGCCTCGCACCTTCAGGAGCGCGGAGTAGCGGCCGGTACGGTTGTCGCCCTGCATGTCGAGCGGTCGCTCGACATGGTGGTGGCGCTGCTGGCGATTCATCGCGCGGGTGGCGCGTATCTCCCACTCGACCCGTCGTATCCGCACGATCGATTGGCCTTCATGCTTGCCGATTCCGGTGCGCGTGTGCTGATCACGGAGGAGGCGTTGCGCGGCGTGCTGGCCACGAGCGATGTGACCATCATCTCCCTGGATGGTGACCGCGCGGCAATCGACGCCGGACTGACGGTGGTACATGGTGTCGCCACCGACCCGGAACGTCTGGCCTACCTCATCTATACGTCGGGTTCAACGGGCAAGCCCAAGGGCGTGGCGGTCACGCACCGCAACGTCGTGAATTTCCTCAGTGGCTTGAGCGAATGGATACCGTTCGCCGAGGGCAGCACGCTCGTGGCGGTAACACCGCTGTCGTTCGACATCTCCGTGCTGGAGATGTTCCATCCGCTCACGACAGGTGCGCATCTGGTCATTGCATCGCGTGACGCGGCGATGAGTGCGGCCGCGTTGAGCGCATTGCTGGCCAGCAGCACGGCGACGCACCTACAGGCAACGCCCGCGACGTGGCGCATGCTTCTCGACTGGGGGTGGACGGGCCACGCGGGGCTTGTCGCGCTCTGCGGCGGCGAAGCGTTGCCGGGATCACTCGCGTCGGCGCTGTTGGAGCGTGGCGTCGCGTTGTGGAACATGTACGGCCCAACGGAAGCGACCATCTGGGCTACGATGCATCGGGTAACGCAGGCCGACGCAGATGGAGCCGTCATGCCAATCGGCCGGCCCATGGCAAACGCGCGAGCCTATGTGCTCGATCCCGCGGGTCAGCTTCTGCCACCCGGCATTCCGGGCGAGTTGTTCATCGGCGGAGTCGGCGTTGCGCGCGGATACCATGCGCGACCCGAACTCACCGCCGAACGATTCGTGGCGGATTCATTCGTGGAGGGTGGCGCGGCGCGCATGTATCGCACCGGCGATCGCGCCAAATGGCGCAACGACGGCGCACTGGAATACCTCGGGCGATTGGACCAGCAGGTGAAGTTGCGCGGCCACCGGATTGAGCTGGGCGAAATCGAACATGAGTTGGCGAGCCTCCCTGGGATAGGCGCTGCCGCCGCCGTGGTGCGCGAAGACAGGGCGGGCGATGCCAGGTTGGTCGCCTACGTGGTGCTCGACGAGGGCGCCGCCGCAGCGGACGAGGTCGTGCGGATCTCCGAATGGCGCACGGCACTTGGCGCCCAGCTACCGAGCTACATGGTTCCGTCGGCGTTCGTGCGTCTGGAACAGTTTCCATTGACGCCGAACGGAAAGCTGGATCGGAAGGCACTTCCTGCTCCCCCAACTGACGAAGGTTCCACCGACACTGTGTATGTGGCACCGCGAACGGCGCTGGAGGCGCAGATCGCGGAGGTGTGGGCAGCGGTGCTGGGGCGCGCACGAGTAGGCGTGGAGGACGATTTCTTCGAGGTAGGTGGCCACTCGCTGCTAGGCATGCGGATCCTGGCGCGACTGGCGAGCCAGTTGGGACGGCCGCTGTCGTTGCGGCAGCTGTTCGATGGGCGGACGGTGGCGGGGCTGGCGGCGCAGCTGGCGGTACCGGTAGCCGAGCCGCAATTGGCGGCAGAGGCGATTCCGCGGTTGGCTGGGGCCGAGGCGCCGACGGCGTTTGCGCAGGAACTGCTGTGGCTCGTGGAGCAGATGACCACGGGGCAGAGCGGCTACGGCGGGCCGGAGCTCCTGCGGGTGGAGGGAGCGCTGGACGTGGCCGCGTTGACGGCGGCCTTGACGGATGTGGTGACGCACCAGGACGCGCTGCGGACGGAGTTTTTCGCGGTGGACGGCGTGCCGCGCCAGCGGGTGCTGGCGGACGTGCAGGTGCCGGTGACGGTGGTGGACCTGCGGGACCACGCGACGCCCGCGGCAGCGGCGCTAGCGCGACTGGAAGCGGAGGTCGTGCAGCCGATGGACCTGGGCGCGGCGCCGCTCTACCGGGCGACGGTGGTGCAGGTAGCCGAGACAGCCTGGCTGGTGGGGCTGTTCACGCACCACATCGTGACCGACGACTTGTCGCGCGGGCTGGTGTTCGAGGCGCTTGCCACGGCGTATGCGGCCCGCAGCGCCGGACAGGCGCCGGTGTTCGCGCCGCTGCCGGTGCGGTATCGCGATTACGCGGCGTGGCAACGGAGCCGGGTGCAGGGGGCGCACCTGGAGGAGTTGATGGCCTACTGGCGCGGGCAATTGGCCGGGGTGCCGGAGGTGCTGGAGCTGGCGACCGACAAGCCGCGACCGCCGGTGCGGAGCTTTGTGGGCTCGCGGCGGCGGGCGCTGTGGTCGCGGGAGCTGCTGGCGGGAGTGCAGGCGCTGGGGCAGGCGCATGGGACAACGCTGTTCATGACGTTGTTGGCTGCGTTCGAAGTGGTGCTCGCGCGGCACAGCGGGCAGGAGGACTTCGTCGTGGGGTCGCCGGTGGGCGGACGGACGCGGCCAGAGTTTGAAGGAGTGGTCGGCTACTTCGCGAACATGCTGGCGCTGCGGGCCGACTTGCGAGGGACGCCGACCTTTGCGGAGCTGCTGGCGCGGGTGCGGGCCACCTGCCTGGGCGCATACGAGCATGCGGAGGTGCCCTTCGAGGCGCTGGTGAGCACACTGGGGCACCGGGTGCAGCCGAGCCATGCGCCGATTTTCCAGACCATGTTCGGACTGCTGAATCCGGAGCCGCTGCGGCCGGTGCTGGCGGGAGCAACGGTGGAGTTGGTGGAGTTCGAGATACCATGGTCGCGATATGACCTGTGGCTGATGTGCCGGGAGACGCCGGCCGGGCTTCAGGCGGAACTCGAATACCGGTCGGACCTGTTCGAGCCCGAGACGATCGACCGGATCCTTACGCATGTGCAGACCGTGCTGGAGTCGGTGGTGCGAGATGCGCACGTGCCAATCGGACAGGTGGAACTGCTACCCGCCGCAGAGCACGAGCGGGTCGTGCGGGGCTTCAATGCAACGGACACGGTGTACCCGGCGGTGGCGAGCATCCAGGCGTTGATCG
>JBDUCM010000040.1:0-38798 GCA_040003455.1 bacterium | reverse complement strand
GCGCCCACTTCGCAAAGTCGATGAGCAGGATGGCGTTCTTCGCCACGATGCCCATGAGCAGGATCACGCCGATGAGCGACATGATGTTGATGGTGTAGCCGGTGATCGACAGCGACAACAACACGCCGATGAGCGAAAGCGGCAGCGACATCAGGATCGCGAGCGGATCGAGGAACGATCCGAACTGGACGACCAGGATGAGGTACATGAGCATCACTGCAACGCCGAGTGCAAAGCCGATCTGTCCAAACACCTCGGCCTGGCCCTGCGCGTCGCCACCGAGCGACACCTTGATACCCGGCGGCAGCGTGAGCTTGTTGACCTTTGCCATCACGTCGTTGGTGACGTCGCCGGTTGCACGACCCGACGTGTTCGCCTCCACCGACACGACCAGGTCACGATCGAGGTGATCGATGATAGCCGGGCCAAGACCCTGCGTCACCGTCGCCAGTTGTCCCAGCGGCAGCGTGCTTGGTACACCGTTCGGGCCCTGTACCACCAAGGGCAACTGGCGCAGGTCATCGGCATTGCGGCGCGATTCCGGGTTGAGCCGGATCTCGACGTGACGCATCTGTCCACTTGGATCCTGCCAGTCGCCGGCTTCAATTCCAGCGAAGGCCGGACGGAGTGATTGCGCGACCTGACCCACGGTGACGCCCATTGAGCCGGCAACGCCGCGGTTCAGGTTGACGTTGAGCTCCGGCTTCTGGCCCTTGGTGGAGAGCCCGATGTCCACCGCGCCCGGCGTGGCGCGGACAATCTCGAGCACCTGCTCCGACGCCGCATTGATGGACGCCTGATCATTGCCGCGAAGCTGGAACTGGAGCTGCTTGCGGCCGCCGCCGAAGTCGTTGGTGAACACCGAGAGCGTTACCCCTGCCACGTGCTTCATCTGGTTGCGGAGGGTCTGCGCAAACTCCTCGGCGCTCTGCGAACGCTCGTTCTTTGGAACCAGTCGCACGTAGATGATGCCTTCGTCCACCGTACCCGAGGCGCCGCCGCCGAGGGTGGTGTACGTGTACTTCACCTCGGGATGACTGCGGGCAATGGTCGTCGCTTCCTGCGCCTTGAGGCGCGTGTAGGCGAGATTGGAGCCAGGCGGCGTCTCGATGGCGATGGTGAATTCAGCCTTGTCGTCTTCCGGGAAGAAGCCGACGCCAACGGTGCGCGACACGAGGCCCGCCTGGACCACCATCTTGGGCAGCGTGAGGAACATCGCCACGCCAACCACGGCAACGCCAAGCTTGGCGAGTTTCGGCATCCGCTTGCTGGTGAGTGCGAAGACGATCACACCCACGCCGGCGAGTGCACCGACGAGACCGAGCAGGCCGGCAGAGAACAGGGAGAACGACGAGAAGAAGGTGCCAATCGCCAACGCCACCATTGCCGAGCGATGGTCGAGCGCCCACGCGATCACGTCGCGGTAGCGGTTGGCCTGGCGGTTGAACCAGTGATTGAACGTGTCGAGCTTCTTCGTGATCCACGCCTTCTTGTCTTCCGGAACGTGCGGATCGGCCCAGTACGCCGAGAGCATCGGATCCAGCGAGAAGGAGACGAACAGGGACACGAACACCGAGCAGGCGATGGTCAAGGCGAACGGCTTGAACCATTGGCCGCCCACCCCCGGCATGAAGCCGATGGGGAAGAACACCGCGAGGATGGAGAAGGTGGTGGCCGCCACGGCGAGCCCGATTTCGTCGGTGCCCTCCATGGCCGCTTGATAGTGCTCTTTCCCCATCTCCAGGTGTCGCACGATGTTTTCTCGAACCACGATGGCGTCGTCGATCAGGATACCGATCGCCAGTGAAAGGCCGAGCAGCGACATCGTTTCCAGCTTGAAGCCCATCACCCACACGGCGATGAAGCTGGCGAGCACCGACACCGGCAATGCGAGACCGGTGATGACGGTGGACCGCCACGAATTCAGGAACACGAACACCACGAGCACGGTGAGGATGGCGCCTTCGATCAGCGCTTCCTCCACGTTCTTCACGGCGTGATCAACCCGAACCCCGGAATCCTTCACGAGCTCGAGCTTGGTGCCCTTGCCCAGCGTGGACTGGAGCTGGTCAACGCGTGCGCGAATCTTGTCGCTCACGTCGGTGGTGCTGAAGCCCTTCGACTTCTTGATGTCGATGCCAACGGCGTCACGGTCATTGGTGCCGGCTCCGTAGATCGCCAGCGTGCGCGGCTCTTCCGTGCCGTCCTTGATGATCGCGATCTCGCCGAGACGCGTGATCACGCCGTTGCGGTCAGCCACGACGAGCTGCGTGAACTCCTGCGGGTTCTGGAGGCGGCCCTTGAGGCGAATGGACCGCTCGTCCATTTCACCGACCACTCGGCCCACCGGCGCCGCGAGGTTCTGCGCGTTGAGCGCCTGCACCACCTGCGACACGCTCACCTGCGCCGCCTGCATGCGCGACGGATCCAGCTCCACGGTGAGCTCTCGCTCCACCTTGCCGGAGATGGCCACTTCCGCGACGCCGGGAATGGACCGCAGTTCGCGCGTGATCGTGGGGTCCGCGAGCCGCGTGAGTTCTGCCTGCGAGAGCGTGACCGACGAGAGTGCCAGCGACACGATGGGACGATCCGTGTCGTTGAACTTCTTGATGATCGGCTCCTTCATTTCCGTAGGCAGGTCCTCGCGCTTTGCCGAGATGGCATCGCGCAGGTCCTGCGTGGCTTCCGCGAGATCCTTGGAGAATTCGAACTCCACGATGATCTGGCCGAAGCCGTCGTATGCCTTGCCGTTCACGTGCTTCACGCCACTGATCGACGCAATCTGTTCCTCGATGGGATCGAGGATCTCCTTCTCCACGCCGTCGGGCGACGCGCCCGGATACGGAATGGCCACCACCACCACGGGCGGTGCAACGTCGGGGAATTCGTCGGTCTTGAGCTTCAGCAGCGCGAACAAGCCGAACACCACCAGCGCCACCATCGAGACGACGGTGATCAGCGGCTTCTTGATCGCAAAATCCGAGATGAACATTGCTCTGACTAGGTAAGGGAAGAATCCCGTGACAAACGCGATGCGGAGGCTTCAGCGAATGATCGCTGAACCCATCTCCTACTTCTTTGTATCCGTCGGTGCGGACACCTTCACCGGCGTACCAAGCGTGATGCCGCGCGCTGCTCCCAACAGCACCGTGTCACCAGGCGCAACGCCGGACACGATCTCTACTGTTTCAGCCGCGGCATCGCGGATACCCAGCACGACGTCGACCTTCTCGATCTTGCCATTCTTGAGACGGATCACTGACGGCCGCAGGCCGCGCTCGTCCACCGCGCTGGCCTGAACCATCGGCGCGTTCTTCGACTCGGTCGCCACGCGCCCTTCGGCAAACAGGCCACCCACCAGTGCGTTGCCGGCGTTCGGCACTTCGGCCGTGATCTTCACCTGCCGCGTGGTTGGATCTGCCACGGGGTTCACGCGCGTGACCTTGCCCGTGAACGAACGCCCCGGATAGCCCGTCACCTTGAACACCACCGGCATGCCGATCCGTACCTGCGTGAGCTGGTCGGCCGGCACAGATGCCTCGAGCTGCATGCTCGCTGGATCCACCACCGTGTAGAGCGCTGTTCCCGACTGCACCACGTCGCCCGCACTCACTTGCCGCAGCGAGACGACGCCGGCAAACGGCGCCTGGACACTGGCTTTGTCGAGCTGCTTCTGCACGCTGGCCAACTGCGCCTGCGCGTTGGACAGTTGCGTCTGTGCCGAGAGGAACGCATTGCGCGCCCGCTCGAGGTCACGCTCGGCAATGGCGCCGGCCTTCTCCAGCGTCTCGCTGCGCGAGACTTCGCGCTTGGCGATGTCGACACTGCTCTGCGCCGTACTCACGGCAGACTTGGCCGACAGCGCCTGGTCGCGCAGCACGGCGGCGTCGATCTGCGCAAGCGCCTGGCCCGAGCGCACCGCTTGGCCCGGCTCTGCGTACGTGTTCAGCACCGCGCCCGTCATCTCGGCGCGGATGGTGGCCGAGCGCAGTGGGGCGAGCGAACCGGAGAGGGCCGGCCCCGTGCGAATGAGTTCGGACTTGATGATGGCGACGTTCTCGGGGCCGACGAGTACCGTCTCGGTCTTCGTTGGCACCGCGCTGGCGTCGGTCTTGTTGCAGGCCGCGACGGACAACGCCAGCGCGGTCAAAGTGAGCAGCGCGGCCGCTTGCGGCGTGCGCAGGTGATTCACTGTACGATCGGTCATGGCGTGGCGCTCCCCGTGGTTCCCGCGCCAGTGGTACTAGCCGCGGACTGTGTTCGTTGCTGGGTGGGTTGTTGCTGCTGCTGCTGTGCTGCACCACGCTGCGCGGCGGCGCCGAGTGCGCTGGTGTTGATGGGCAGGTCGCGCAGGAGGGCAATGCGGGCCCGCGCGACTGCGAGATCACGCGCCGACTGGGCCTGGTTCGCGACCGCCTGCTCGAGCAGGAGGCGTGATTGTGTCAGGTCCGTCTGCGTGGAGATGCCTTCTTTATAACGAAGCTGGTCGATGGCGTAGGCACGCTGCGCCTGCCCCGCCGTGCCGCGGCTGGCCGCGAATGACGCCTCGGCCGACTCGAGCTGATTGATGGCGACGCGCGTGTCGAGTTGCGCCAACTCGCGCGACTGCTGGAGGCGGGCCTTGGCTTCGTCCAGGTTGGACTGTGCCACCTGTACCTGTCCCTGTACGCGACCGCCACTGAAGATCGACCACCCGATGGTGCCGCCCACTGTCCAGTTCTCGCTGTATTGGTTCAGCGTGGGCAGCGGATTGGAGGGAAAGAACAGCCGCTGGTAGCTGGTGGTGAGTTGCAGCGACGGAAGCAGATCGGCGCGCGCGGCCTTGAGCAGGCCTTCCTGGGCAACCACCGCTTCGTGGCTCTCGCGCACGGGTGCGCGATAGTCCGTGGTGGTGTCCGACGCGGGCCGGCCGTTGCTCACGCTCGTACCCGCGTTGGAGGCGACAACACTGGTGATCGTCGCCGGCTCGTCGATGGGCGTGGAGAGCTGGACGGGTGCTTCCAGCGGCAGGTTGAGCAGCTGCTTGAGCCGGAAGTAGGCAACGTCGCGATCACCGCGCCGGGCGATGAGCACGGGACGCTGGTTGTCGCGCGTGACCTGCGCGCGCAACAGCTCGAACTCGCTCTGGTTGCCCACCTGCCGTGCAACCTGTGTCTGGCGAAGGAGCTCTTCGGTCTGCGCGAGTGTGGTGTCGGCGATGGTGACGAGGCGGTCGGCCAGCACCGCATCGAAATACGCTTGCGTCACGTCGAGGGCGAGCTGGGCGCGCTGGGCCACCAGTTCGATTTCGGCGGACCGCTGCTGCGCTTCGCCCGACGCCGTCTGGCCGCTGATACGGCCGCCGGTGTAGACATTCTGCGAAACGGAGAGGCCGAGTGTGTACGCGTTCCTCGCGCCGAAGCCCACCTTGCTGAAGTCGATGCCCTGCACGGCGGGGCAGGTGGATGCCTGGGCAATTGCCGCGGCGCGCTCCGCCGGCGTGGCGTTGGCGGCGATGGCGGGTGAGCACACCGACTGCGGCTTCGGCGCCGTTGACGTGGAGTCCGTGCTGCTGGCAAGCGCGGAGAACTGCGACTTGAGCGTACGGGCGTAAGTGAGGTTGGAATTCACCTGTGGCAGCGCCTGGCTTCTGGACTGCCTGAGCTGGCCGGATGCGCGCACGATGCCGGCGCGTGCGATCTGGAGCGCCTCGCTTTCCTGGGCCGCGAGGCGAATCGCGTCATCCAGGGAAAGCGTGCGTGACGGTGACGGGCCCGCTGCCGGCTGTTGCGCTGTGGCGAGCGCGGGCACCATGACCGCGAGCAGCAACGCGAACGCGCCTGCGCGCGTCCAGTGTCCGCCGTTTCGGGTCCAAGCGACATTCATTGCAAAGTGGGTTGCTGGTGGTTCAGTGAGGCGAACCGATGGCGACGCGCCGTCGGGTTGCTGAGTCCTACGAAAATCCGCGCCTGAAGTTTTGCGCGGCCAGAAGTTCGTGATGAACGTCATGGAGTGCTCATGCGATACGAGACCGTGACTTTCTGTGGGTCGTGGCGGCGGCACCCGTGTTCGCCCCGATCATCCGGAAGAAGCACCGCACATACCGTGCGGCTGCTTCGTCGATTGGCGGGTACGTATCGGCAACCATCGGGCGACCCATCACGTCACCCATGACCGCACTCACGAGCATGGCGACGGCGGTGTTGACGTCGGCGTCGTCACTGGCAAGGCCATTTGCCTGGAGGCGGAGCACGTAGGCGCGGAGTTCCTCGTGGGCGTGGTGCCGGCCTTCGCAGGCAAAGCGCGCCGCTTCGGGCCGCTCGTCCACTTCGCTGGTGGCGTGCACGAGCAGGGGTCGCATGGCGCGGAGCTTGTCGAGCGCGACCCCAAGGTAGGCGGTGAGCTCGGCCTGCGGGTCCACGGGCAGGGTGGGCAGCGCGGGAACGGAAAACTGCTCATCGCTGTGGGTCAGCACCGCTTCGAGCAGCGCGCCCTTGGAGCCAAAGGTGCGAAACAGCGTGACTTCGTTTACGCCAGCTTCAATGGCGATGAGGCGCGTGGTCGCACCCCGGAAGCCGTGTTTGGCGTAGACGCGCCCGGCTGCCTCGAGAATTCGGTCGCGGGATATCATGGTGGGTGAGTCTAGTAGAAACATGCGAGTATGCAAGTACCTACTTGCTTGCTGTCGTTGCCTGACCCGACGCCAGAACCGTCGCTCAGTCCGAACAGATACCGAAGAAGCCAATGTAGCAACCCTGGCTGATTGCGCCAGATCTGAAGGAATTCCAAACGCGCGCGGTATGCCCACGGCTCGGGTATCGCTCACCTATATCGAATGAGCGACGCCCATTTCGACATCGGTCCCCGCGACGGCCCACCTGTCGTTGAGCCCGCCCGACCGCCACAAGAGCACGCTTGATACACCGCGCGCCGGTTTTGACATTGACGCGTGCCCGTTTCAGGTTGGGCGTCATTACTCCTGCGTCCCTCCACGAGGCCCAACGTGGCTCCCATTCCGCGCGCATCCAACGCGCCATCCGCTGCCCGACGCGTCTCCACCTACCTGGTGGCGCCGCGCAAGCGCCACCGGCGTAGTTGGGCGCAGCGCCACCTGGTGTTCGGCCGAGGGCGATTCGACCTGGCAATCATCGGCGGGGGTGCCATCGCGCTCCTGCTCGCGACATTGCTTCCCGGCATGCCGTCCGCGTCATCCCTGACGTTGCTCGTCGTCGCGGGCTGCGCAATCACGGTCATGGACGCCATCGTCGGCATCGTGCCGTCACTCGTGGTGACGATTTTTGCCCCGCTGGTCGTCGCGCTCACGGATCCCATGTGGACCCTCGGCGAAACCCTCGGCGATTTCACACTCGGACGCGAGAGCCTCGCCACGTTCGGCGTATTTGCCATCGCGGCACTGGCCGGCATGGGTATCCGCCACTGGTACCGCGGGCGTCCGCCGGCCTAATAGTACGCGACCGCCCAGCCCGGTCCCGCCGGCCTATGGCTCGTTCGTCAACAGGGTGAAACAGACCGTCGTGCCCACCCCCTGCTCGCTCTCCACCCACATCCGTCCGCCATGCGCCTCGACAATGCCGCGGGCAATCGGGAGGCCGAGTCCGGCGCCATGGCGCCGCGCGCCGCCTTGCGACGGGTCCTGGTAGAAGCGATCGAACACGTGCGGCAATTGGTCGGCCGGTATGCCGATGCCGTTGTCGCGAACACGCACCTC
The DNA here is from genome assembly GCA_040003455.1 of bacterium. Lineage (GTDB taxonomy): Bacteria > Gemmatimonadota > Gemmatimonadetes > Gemmatimonadales > Gemmatimonadaceae > AG11. The sequence goes on along the minus strand of JBDUCM010000040.1, from coordinate 31,090 downwards.
CACCCAGTCGTCTGTGCGCCGCACGACAATGTCCACGCGGCCATCGGGAAGAGTGAACTTCACCGCGTTTCCCACAAGATTGGACATCACCTGACTGACCCGGTCGGGGTCCACGAGTACCTCCGGGAGGCCGTCATCGAAATCCGTGTGAACGGAGACAGCAGACGAGTCGGCAAGCGGCCCCAATCCCTTCAGCGCACCGACAATGACGTCCTTGGCAGACAGTGGCTGGAGCCTTACGCTCAGGCGCCCCGCCTCCAGTCGCGTGACGTCGAGCAGGTCCTGGATGAGCCGGTCGATCTGGTCGGCCGCTTGAAGGATGATCGAGACACGCTCCACGATGGATGCGGGAAGTGTGTCCTTTTCCGCAACGATGCTGTTGGCGAGCATCTTTACCGCGTTGGCCGGGTTGCGCAGGTCGTGCGAGACGATGCCGATCATGTCATCGCGCGCCTTCACGGCCTGCCGGAGCGCATCCTCGGCACGTTGTCGCGGGCTGATGTCGCGAAGGGTGGCCGCGAAGATGAAGTGCCCGTCCACATTGATCTGCTGGATGGAGGCCTCCGCGCCAAACTCTTCGCCGGACTTGCGCAGCCCGCTGATCTGCGAACGTTCGCCCATGGTCCGCGCGGCACCGTGGGAGTTGGCGAACCCTTCCACGTGGCTTCGGTGCCCGCTACGATATCGCTCGGGCAGGAGCATGGTCAGCGGTTGCCCACCCACCTCTTCCGCTCGCCACCCGAAAATGCGCTCGGCGCCCGCGTTGAAGAAGACAATGCGCTGGTGCTCGTCCATGGCGATGATCGCGTCGGACGACAGGGCGAGAAAGCCGACCAGGACTTCGGCCGGAAACCTCTTGTGCATCGAAGCGAGGTCCAGCGCCCGCAGCGCTTCTTTCATGGTCTACCTGCCGCTGGTCGCATGGGGGGAGCCAGTTTCCTGTCGGGAGTTTTAACTACAACGTCGTCAGGGACCAGCACCCCAGAATCCACAGAGCGCCCGACAACCACACCGCCCCGCGTGCCGCACCTTTCACTGCAGGCACATCCTGATCCACACCGCGACATCGTATCTGATGACAAACTCCGGCGCAATCCGCGTCGTCCTGGCGGACGACCATCTCGTAGTCCGAGCAGGGCTCAAGGCACTGCTGGCGACGAACAAGGACATCGAAGTGGTCGGCGAGGCGGCGAACGGCCGCGAGGCGATCGCGCAGGTGGAGCGCCTGACACCCGACGTGGTGGTGCTCGACCTGGACATGCCGGTGATGGACGGCGTCACCGCCACCAAGGAAATGCTCAAGCACAATCCTGCCGCGCGCGTCCTCATCCTCACGATGCACGCGGAGGACGACTATCTCGTCACGTTGCTCGAAGCCGGCGCCTCGGGCTATCTGGTGAAGAACGCGGCCGATCGCGAACTCGCGGATGCTGTGCGCGCCGTGGCTGCGGGTGATACGTACGTGCAGCCCACGGCGGCCCGGACGCTGGCACGCCGAGTTACGCGCCAGGCGGAGCACGCCGACGAACGGGAGCAATACACGCACCTCAGCGAACGCGAGCGCGACGTGCTGGTTCTGGTGGCGGGGGGATATTCAGCGTCCGAGATCGGGGAGCGACTGTTCATCAGCCCGAAGACGGTGGAGACCTACAAGCAGCGCATCACGGAGAAGCTGCATCTCTCGCATCGCGCGGACTACGTGCAGTTCTGCCTGCGATTGGGATTGCTCAAGACGACGTAGGACAACATAGGACAACGTAGGACGACGCAAGACGACGACGCGCATCACTGGAGGTATCTCATGATTGCCCCATCCATTCAGGTCACCGCACTCGACGAGAGCACATCGCGCGCATTTCTCGCCAGGAATCACGTTGGGCGCATCGCGTACTCGTTGCACGAGCAGATCGACATCCAACCGATCCATTACGTCTACGACGACCAGTGGCTCGTCGGCAGGACGCAAGTTGGCTCGAAGCTCGCCATGCTGTCGCATCATCCATGGTGCGCGTTCGAGGTGGACGAAGTGCGTGGCCTTTTCGAATGGGACAGTGTGGTGGTGCACGGGAGTTTCTCCATTCTCGATCCCGAGACCGCATCGGTGGACCGGTACACGAAGGCGTTGTCCAAGCTGCGTGACTTCATTCCGGGCGCGCTCACCGCTGGCGACCCCACCCCCGACCGGTTGATTCTGTTCGGCGTACACATCGATACCATCTCGGGCCGGTCCGCGAGGAAGTGAGTCGATGCGCGTCGCCGCTGTCGCCATCGCGCTAGCCTGCACGGCGCTTGGCGCGCAGCCCGGCGACCCGCATCCATTTGCCGTCGGCGAGAAGCTCTCGTACAACGCGCACGCGGGGCCCGGCATCAACGGGCACGCCGAAATGTGGATTGACGGACCCTTCGAGATGCAGGGCGTGTCGGCCATCCTGTTGCACTCGTCGTTTTCAGCGAAGGTGGGGTTCCTGAGCGTGACGGACAACACCACGTCATGGGTGGACCCAATGCGCATGGCGACACTGCGCTACGTGAAGGAAGAACGCCACTTGCTCGCGCGCCACAACGAGGACGTTTCCCTGAGCAACGCCTCGCGACAGTGGACGGCGGCGGACGGGCGTTCCGGCACGAGCCCGAGCGACGACCCGCTGGATGAGTTGTCCTTCATCTATGCACTCCGCGGCTTTGCCCTGCCTGAGGATTCCATGGTGGTACTCAACCGGCATTTCGACGCGGAACGCAACCCCACCACACTGCGACTGGTCGGGCGCGGTGTGGTGACCACACCCGCCGGCACCTTCGACACCCGCGAAATCGAGATGCGTGTGCGGGACAGCCGTCGCTATCGCGGCGAGGGGTTGCTACGAATCTCCCTCAGCGACGACCCATGCCGCCGGCCAGTGCGCATCGAGAGCAGCATTCCCGGCGCCGGCACCGTGGTGATGACCCTCACGTCCGCAGTACCGGCCATTGCCGCATGTGCACCGCGCGTAGACGCCCCATCGCGCTGACGGGCCTGCCCCGAGCGCCCGCCGCGCCGTGCTCGTCGGGAGTTTCCCTCCCGAACGGTCCGGAGAAGGAACCGAACGTTCCTCATTTCTTCCGACGGAAGGCCTAGACAGAGACGACGATCTTCTCTCCTGCATGGTGCGATGAACGTACCAGCGACCTGACGGAGAATTGATCATGCGTCACCTGCTACGGACCGCGACACTCGCCCTCCCGCTGCTGCTCCTCCCAACCCTCGGCTGGACGAATGCCGCCGAGCTCCTGACGCTTCAGCCGCAGAGCAAGCTCTGGGTTGAAGGCACGTCGTCCATCAAGAGCTGGAGCTGCAAGTCCGGCGACGTGAATGCCGTCGTGGAAGCGACGAGCGCGAACGCCGTCTCGCAGCTGCTCACCGGCGACAAGGCGGTGAAGTCGGTGGCCGTGACGCTGACGACGGAGAAGCTGGAGTGCGGCAACGGCACGATGAATGACCACATGAAGAACGCGCTGAAGGCGAAGGACGTCCCCTCGATCGAGTTCAAGGTGGCGTCATACGATCTCACACGTGGCGCCGACGGCATTTCCGGAACGCTGAACGGCACCCTTTCACTTGGCGGCGTGAACAAGCCCATCGCGGTTGCCGCCACGGGCACGAGTGAAGCCGGTGCCCTCCACGTCATCGGCAGCTATGAACTGAAGATGACCGACTACGACCTCAAGCCACCAACGCTGATGTTCGGCCGCATCAAGGTCGGCGACAACGTGACCGTGAAGTTTGACCTCCTCCTCAAGAACTGATTTCCCTTCGACCCGATCCTCAACGTGAGGACACAGACATGAACACCACTCGATTTGCCGTACTCGCCACGCTGCTCACTGCCGCCCCCGTACTGGCGCAGCAGCCCGTCACTCGTGTCGCCTCGACGCAACGGGCCGACACCACCGTGGTATCGGATTCCACCGCGACGCCAAAGAAGGCGCCCCGCGTTCCGCGTTATGAAGCGCCGCCCATCGAGATCCAGCACATGCGCGCGCCGGACCAGCGCGGCTTGAACGTGTTCGAATCTCCGAAGGAAGACAACATCCCGTTCTCCGGCTTCAAGCTGTCCTGGGGCGGCGCGTTTACGCAGCAGTTCCAGAACCTGACGCATGAAAACACGGCCGCACCGAAAGTCGTGGCTGGGGTGGACGGCAACAAGCTCATTGCCATCGGACCTGGATTCAACAACGCGCTCGCCAACCTGTTCCTGAACGTGCAGCTCGCCAGGGGCATTCGCGTGGCTGTTGAAACGTACGCCTCGGCCCGCCATCACCAGGAGAGCTGGGTCAAGGATGGTTACTTCCTGATCGACGCGTCACCGATCGAGAATGCCACGCTCGACAAGCTGATGGATTACGTCACGCTGAAGGTTGGTCACTTCGAAGTGAACTTCGGCGATCAGCACTTCCGTCGCAGCGACGGTGGCCAGACGATCTACAATCCGTTCGTCGGCAACTACATCATCGACGACTTCACCACCGAAATCGGCGCCGAAGCGTACCTGCGCAGCAATGGCTACTCGGCGATGTTCGGCATGACGGGCGGCGAAGTGCATGGCCAGGTCACGGCTCCCGGACAGAAGGGCCCGACGTACCTCGTCAAGCTCGGCACCGACCAGCAGCTCACCAGCGACATTCGCTATCGCCTCACCACGTCCATGTACAAGACGGACCGGTCGGCCAGCAACACGCTGACCAGTGGTGACCGCGCCGGCTCGCGCTACTACGACGTGCTCGAGAACACCGCGTCCACCGAGACCGCCAATGCGTGGTCGGGCGCCATCCAGACGGGCATGCGGGACTACGTGACGGCGTTCGTCGTCAACCCGTTCGTCAAGGTCGGCGGCGTGGAAGTCTTCGGCAACCTCGAGACGCACACGGGTGCAGCCATCAACGAGACGCAGCGCCGCACCATCCGCCAGAACGTTGGCGAGGCACTGTACCGCTTCGCGGACAATCACCTGTACGTCGGTGGCCGCTACAACGTGGTCAATGGCGAATTGATCGTCGGTGCGTCAGACGTCAACGTGACGCGCAGTCAACTGGGCGGCGGTTGGTTCGTGACGCCGAACGTGCTGGCCAAGATCGAGTTCGTGAACCAGAAGTACAACAACTTCCCCACGACTGACATCCGCAATGGCGGCCAGTTCAAGGGGTTCGTGGTCGAAGGCGCAGTCGCCTTCTAGGAGAGATCAGACAATGACGCACGCCATTGCATACCCGGCGGAGCACCTGGCCTACGAAACAGGGCAGAATGAAGCGGGTCCCGTGATGTTGGCCACCAAGCCATTCGACGGAACCGACGCTCCGCTGGCCGTCGCGCGGTGGCTTTCGCACCGCGAAGATCGGGAGTTGCATGTGATCAGTGTGCTCGACCAGCGGGACGCCCTGGCCAGTGCGGCCGGGGCGCCTCCGCTGCCGCCGCGGTTCTACGACGAAGAGCGCGCGTCCATCGCGACACGGATGCTCGCCACGCTCTCGGCGGATAAAGGCAGCGACTTGGGGTACAAGGTTGATGTGCTCGATGGGCCCTGCGCACGAACGGTCGTGGATGTGGCCCGGGAGCGGCGGGCTCGCGTCATCGTGGTCGGCACGGGCAAGCACGACCCGATCGGTCGCTTCGTTTACGGCGAGCGCGCGCTCCAGATCATTCGTCTCGCGGACCGCCCCGTGCTGGTGGTGCCACGCGGTGCCTCATCGGGAACGATTCACCGCGCCATCGTGGCGGTGGACTTCAGTCCGGTCAGCCTGCGCGCAGCGCGAACGCTCATTCCGATGCTCTCCGACGGCAGTACGCTCACCCTCGTGCACGTGAAGCCGGCCGAACAACCCGTGCATACGAGCAACGAACTTCGGTGTGACGTACGGTTCCGCCGGTTCATCAGGTTGCTGTCGCTGCCACCCACCGTGACGGTGGAGACCAAGCTGCTGTGGGGCGACGCCGCCGAGTCAGTTGAGCAGTTTGCCGCACTTGCGCACGCCGATATGATCGCCTGCGGACGCCGGCACAATCATTCACTGGTCGAGACGCTCCTGGCGGGCAGCGTGTCGTCCGCGCTGGTGCGGGCGCATTCATGCCCCGTTCTGATCGTGCCCGAGGTGCCGGACGACCGCGCCGCGGAGCTGAACGTCGTACTCACCGGCATCGATACCTGGAACAAGGACGACTGGGGCGCGCAGCTTGACGAGTTCACCGTACGGAACCGCGGCCGACGCGTCCGCTTCAGCATGGACGTTGACCTCGCCGGCGGTGGGCAGTGTGTCGCACAGGACTATGTGGTTCGGGCGCTGTCATATGACGCGTACAACCGGCTGGTCGCCATCGTGCTCGGTGATTCGTTGCGAACGAACAGCGTGTTGACCCTGACGTACGATGACGCAAGCGCGTTCACGCTGTACGCGGACGTGGATGGCCGCGATACGCGGCTCGTCATTGAAACGAGGACGGGGCGATGCACGCTCACCTTTACGGACGACCGCGGCGCCTGATCGCGGCGCGGCGCCGGCACAGCACGAGGCCTTCCCCGCGTTGCCCCAGCACGGAGACGAAACGATGCTCGATTCCAGCTTGAAGTCCACACTGCGGCCCGCTGCCATTCCGCACCGCACCCTTGCCGAGGCAGGCGCGGCGCTCGCGGCGCGACCATACGCGAAACGCGGAATGGCGCCAAGCGGCGACACGGTGCGAATACTCCTTGTGAATGACCACACGATCGTGCGCGCCGCGCTGAAGGCAATGTTGCAGCGCATTGCCAGCGTTGTCGTGATCGGGGAAGCCTCGAGCGGCCCCGAGGCGGTGGCGGCCGCGCTTCGCCTCATGCCGGACGTGGTCGTGATGGATCTCGACATGCCCGGCAGTGATGGCGCGTGGGCAACGCGAGAGCTCGCAACGCGGGCACCGGGCATCCCGGTGCTCATCCTCACGATGTACTCCGAGGAAACACGGCTGCTCCCGCTGCTCGACGCGGGTGCGCGGGGCTACTTGAGCAAGGATGCGGGGGAGCACGAACTCATACAGGCCATTCACGTGGTCGCCACCGGCGACGTCTATGTCCGTCCGGCAATCTCGCGTATGCTGGCATCGTCCACCGAACCTGCGCACGAACAGGCGAACACGCACACCAGCAAGCTTGGTGCGCTGAGCGCGCGGGAGCGCAGTGTGCTGCAGTTCATCGCCGAAGGATTCAACGGACCCGAGATCGGCGTGAAGCTGGGCATCACTGCCAAGACGGTGGACACCTACAAACAGCGGATCGAGGAGAAGCTCGGACTCTCGCATCGAACGGCGTATGTGCGCTTCGCCATCCAGGCCGGTCTGCTGGCACAGTCCGCATGAGGTGCTCGCGAAGCGATCGTCTCGAGTAGGGTGCCGGATGCGTGAGTCCCTGAAGCGGCGGTTGACGGTTTGGGCGCCCCTCGTCGCGTTGCTCTGGCTGGGGGCTGGTGGATTGCTTGCGACCATCGTGGACGGTGACGTTGCACGTGTGGTATGGACAGTGGGGCTGGTAACTGGTGGGTTACCGCTCCTCTGGCGTACCATGCGTGCGGCGTTCGCCGGCCAGTTTGCCACCGACGTCGTCGCATCGCTCGCCGTGCTGGTCGCATTTCTCCAACACGAACCGCTCGCGGGGCTCGTCGTCGTACTGATGCAGACCACCGGCGAGGGGCTCGAGCGCTATGCGGAAGGCCGGGCATCCGATGCGGTACGCGCGCTGGAGGAGAAGGCACCACGCCGGGCGCACGTTGTGCGTGGCAACGCATCAGGCGCGACCGACGATGTGGATGTCAACGCGATCCGCGTCGCCGACATCCTCCTCGTTCGGCCCGGTGAAATGCTTCCCTGTGATAGTGAGGTGGTCGAGGGCGCATCGAACGTGGACACCTCTCAACTCACAGGGGAGCCCGTACCGGTCCGCGCACGCGCGGGAACGCGCCTGCTCAGCGGGAGCATCAACATCGACGGCCCACTGACGGTGCGCGCGACCGCCCTGGCGATGGAGAGTCAGTACGCGCGAATCGTGGAGATGGTGCGCACCGCACAATCGACCAAGGCGCCGCTACAGCGGCTCGCAAACCGGTACGCAGTGTGGTTCACGCCGGCAACGTTGGCGGTCTGTGCGATTGCATACCTTCTCAGTAGTGACTTCTCACGTGTGCTCGCCGTGTTGGTGGTCGCCACGCCATGCCCTCTCATCCTGGCGACGCCAGTGGCAATCATCGGTGGAATCAACCGCGCCGCGCGACGGCTGATCGTGGTACGAAATGGTGGTGCGCTCGAGCAACTGGCGTCCGTCGACACCGTCGTCTTCGACAAGACGGGCACCGTAACGGTGGGACGTCCCGCCGTGAGCCGCGTTATTGCACACCCACCATTCGGCGAATACGAGCTGCTCGCGCTGGCGGCGGCAGTTGAAGAGCGGTCCGGGCACCTGCTGGCCCGATCGGTGGTGCAGGCGGCCATGGACGCCGGTCTTCCCATCGTCCATGCCGCAAACGTCACCGAGACGCCGGGACGCGGCGTGCATGGTGACGTGGACGGCCGCGTGGTGATGGTCGGCTCACGCAGCTACCTGCGAGCGGGAGGCATTGTCCAGGTCGAGGCCGTGGGTTCGAACGAACATACCGGCGGCCTGCGCGCGCACGTCGCGATTGATGGAATACTTGCCGGCACGATCGAGTTTGCTGACATGGTGCGGCCAGGACTGCCTGCGTTGTTTGGCGCGTTGCGCAGGCAAGGAGTCCAGCGCTTGCTCCTGCTCTCAGGCGATTCCGTGGCGCACACCGCCGCCGTGGCGGCGGAGATCGGCATCGATGACGCGCGCGGTGATCTACTCCCTGGCGACAAGGTCGCGGTGGTGCAAAGTCTCGTGGACGGTGGTGCGCGCGTGCTGATGGTCGGTGATGGCACCAACGACGCGCCCGCATTGAGCGCAGCCACCGTGGGACTCGCACTCTCTGGCCACGGTGGCGGCATTACGGCAGAGGCGGCCGATGTCGTGCTGCTCTCCGACGATCTCTCACAGGTCGGGGAAGTCGTTGCCATCAGCCAGCGCACACTCCACATCGCGCGTCAGAGCATCTGGGTCGGGCTGGTGATGAGTGGGGTTGCCATGGGCGTCGCGGCAGCCGGCTTCATCCCGCCGGTCATCGGCGCGGTGCTTCAGGAAGTGCTCGACGTTGCCGTCATCCTCAATGCGCTGCGCAGCAGTGGCCCGGGTATTCGGCGTCCATCGGCATTCGCCCCGGCCATGCATGATGGCCCACCCGCAATGACATAGTCGAGCGATCGCGGTGCGCCCGCGCGAATATGGCTATCGCGCCAGGGCCGCGTTGTACCACCAGACCGCGCGGCTGAGATGCGCGTCGGCAGAAAACTGGAACGGCACGCTCACTCCAAGTAGTGCTACGCCGCCGAGCGCCAGGCCGATGTTGTTGCCCTGGAGGCCATGGTCACGAACCGCGCGCACCGTCGCGATGGCGACGATTACGCCGGCAACATCCGTAAGTGCGGCGCCGATGACTCGGGCATGGAGCGCGCGGTCGGCGTGATACACCGACGAATCGTTCCCCAGGAGAAAGGGCCGCACGCTGTGAGGCCAGAAGAAGTTGAGTGTTCCCACTCGCTCGTTCCGTGCGCCGCGCACGAGATCGAGACCGCTCAGCACCGGCGATATGCCGAGTGCGCATTGCGCGTACGAGCAGGCTGCACGGTCCGATGCGGCCGCGGTGCCTTGCGCCGACAGGCCATGCGACGCGACCGTCGCGAGCATCACGGCGAATAGTGCAGATCGATAACGAGATGCGGGCGAGGGCCGGCGAGGTCGCGGCGCGCTCGATACGCGCCGTGTAGGGCCATGCTGCTCGATGATCGACGCAAAGGAGGACATGAATGAATACTGCACGGCTTCTGGCTGTCGAGCCATCAGCGATCGTCCGACAGCGCGCGGGAAGGTCCCTCCGGGCGTTCCATTGGTTAAACTGCTGTCGTGAGTCCACCACCTGGCCCTCGGCGCCGTTTTCCGGGCGAGTTTGCGCTGGCAATGACGCGCCGGCCCCTTGAATTCCTGCCCGCGCTCGCGCGGGAGTTCGGCGACGTCGCGATGTTCAGCGTCGGGCGCCAGCCGATCGTGCTCCTGAGCGGCCCCGAACAGATTCGAGACGTATTCGTCACCCACGCGAAGCAGTTTCACAAGGGGCGTGGACTCGAGCGCGCCAAGCTGTTGCTGGGAGAAGGGCTGTTGACCAGCGAAGATGACTTTCATCTTCGGCAGCGCCGTCTTGCGCAGCCCGCCTTCCACCGGGCGCGCGTCGCCGCGTACGGCGACGTCATGACGCAATACGCCGAGCGACGTGGCGATCGGTGGCGCAGCGGCGAGACCCTCGACGTCGCTCGCGAGATGGCGGCGTACACGCTCGCCGTGGTGGGCAAGACCCTCTTCGACGCGGACATCGAGGGAGAGGCACATGAAATCGGCGAGGCGCTGGCCGCCTCCATCGCCGCGTTCAACCTCACCGTGCTGCCGTTTGGCGAGGCGTTGCTTCGCCTTCCCTTTCCTGCCGTACGCCGATTCCGGCGCGGCCGCGAGCGGCTGGACGCCACGATCTATCGGATGATCCGTGAGAGCCGTGCGGCTGGCGATGATCGAGGCGATTTCCTGTCGATGCTCCTGCTGGCGCACGACACGGATGGAGACGGCACGGGCATGAGCGACCTCCAGTTGCGCGACGAGGCCATGACCCTCTTGCTCGCCGGACACGAGACAACGGCGAATGCGTTGTCGTGGGCATTCTATCTCCTCTCACAACATCCACAGGCCGAAGCACGGCTCCACGCCGAGCTCGACGCCTTGGGCAACGCGCCGCTGGGTGCGGAGGACGTGACGCGGTTACCCTACACGCGTGCCGTGCTCGCTGAGACGTTGCGGCTGTATCCGCCCGCGTACATCGTGGGCAGACGGGCAATGAGCGAGTACCAGTTGGGCGAGTTCACCGTTCCCGCCAGGACGATCGTGCTGATGAGCCAGTGGGTCGTGCATCGCGACCCGCGCTGGTGGCCGGACGCGAGCAGCTTTCGCCCCGAGCGATGGCTGGCGGGCGGGAGCGCCCTCGATGCATCGCGTCCGAAGTTTTCCTATTTCCCGTTTGGCGCAGGCACACGCGTCTGCATCGGTGAACAGTTCGCGTGGATGGAGGGCATGCTCGCGCTTGCGAGCTTTGCCCGGCGTTTTCAACTGACGCTCGTCCCGGATCATCGAGTGGTCCCGCAGCCGATCGTTACCTTGCGGTCCAGGTATGGCATGCGAATGACCGTCAGAACACGATAGATGATTCAACCAGAACACACCACGCCTGTACCGCCGTCGAGTCGTCGTGGGGAGTACTTCATCGCCGCGCTGTGGGTTGTCGCCGTCATCGCGGCCACGTACCAGCAGGCGATAGCGCACCAGAACAACAATTTCCTCATCTTCCGCGCCGCATCGATTCACCTGCTGCACGGCCAGGATCTGTACGCGGCGTACCCGGCGCTGCATTTCGACTTCTACAAATACAGTCCCACCTTCGCCCTGCTGTTCCTGCCGCTGGCGGTCATTCCGCTCGGCGCGTCGATGCTGCTGTGGAACGCGCTCAACGCCGGCGCATTGTACCTCGCGCTCGGCGCGGTGTTGCCGCGTCGCGCCGCAACCATTGCGCGTGCCATCGTGTTTCTCGACATGCTCGGCTCACTCCAGAATGTGCAGAGCAACGCGCTCGTGGCGGCGCTGATCATCTTCGCGTTCGCGGCCTATGAGCGGCGACATACAGCCATGGGGAGCCTGGCAGCGGACATCGGCGCCGCCATCAAGCTCTTTCCGCTGGCCGGCGTGAGCTTCGCCATCTTTCACCCGCGCAAGGTGCGGGTCGCGCTGGCCGTAGCAGGTGGAGCGTTGGTGCTGCTGCTACTGCCGTTGCTGGTGACGTCGCCGGACCAGCTGCTGGCACAATATGCGTCGTGGCGGGCGATCGAGGCGAAGGATGCGCTCGAGCGCGGGTTCACCGTGATGCAGATGTTCGAGATCCTTCTGCATCGGGACTGGCCCAACTGGCCGCAGCAACTCGCGGGGACCGGGTTGCTCGTCGCGCCCGTGCTCTTTCGACGCGAGCGGTGGGGCGAGTGGACTTTCCGGCTCACGTACCTCTGCTCGGTGCTCCTCTTTTGCGTGATCTTCAACCACCAGTCGGAGAGCCCTACGTTCGTGATCGCGATGGCAGGGGCGGCCATCTGGTTTGCGTCGCTCTCGCGACCCACGCGCGGAGAATGGGCGCTGTTCGTTTTCGTCGTCGTGTGCACCATCCTCGCATCATCGGAGGCAATGCCGCGCGCAATTCAACATGCCGTCTTTGATCGGTATCACGCGAAAACTGTCCCCTGTATTGTCCTGTGGATCGTCCTGCAATTCAGCCTGTGGCGCGCGAGATCCAATACTGTTCATTCATAGCCTTCATCAAGCCGGGAGACGGGCAGAACAAACCGCCGTTACCACAGAGGCCACTGAAGCACACAGAGGAAGAGCAAGCAACAGGCTTCGACCAACCCTCCGTGCCATCTGTGTCCTCCGTGGTTCAAGCAATGCGCCCCAATTCGCATTGACTGAACAGCATTGACGCTAGATCTCGCGGAAGGTGACGAGCCGAATATCGCCTCGGGTCAGCCGCTCGCGGATGAGGGGCGAGCACAGTGCCTCGAGTTCGCGCTCGCGCGCGGCGCGATAGGGATCTTGTGCGGCAAGGACGGCGTCGTCGTATCCGGGATGCAGCATGATCTCCGTCGGGGCGTGGGGTAGGGCATCGAGCATCGTGAGCAGGCGACTCCGCACGTCGGTGCGCCCCTGGAGCGCGATGCCGCGGAAATGTGGTGAGTGCCTGAGCAGGTCGCCGTCCTCGGGTGCCACACCGCGCATCGCGACACGCCACGAGGCATGCAACACCGTCATTTTCGCACCGGACATCGGATCGGCGGGGGAGAACTGATCCAGGGGGCGCCGGACGATACGGACGCCGGCCGCGCGAGCGCTTGCGAGCACTGCGGGCAGGATGCCCGGCAGGGCATGCGTATGGCGATGGCTGTCCACATGCGTGGGCGTGATGCCCACGCCAGTCAGGGCCGAGAGCTGCGCGTCGCACTCGCGCCGCACGTCGGCGGCGCTGACGCGACCGCTGATCGCGCGACGGGCCAGTTCACTGAGGGAGAAGAATTCGCCGGTCCGGGGGCTGGCGAGGGTGGAACCCGTTGAGAGTGGGCGCCCTGTGAGCAGGTTGAGGTGAAGACCGACGCCGAGTGAAGGGGCCCGCTCCCGGATCAGCGTGGCCGCTTCGCTGAACGCTGGGGTGTTCACCATCATCGAGGCGGACGACAGCGTGCCTGCGGCGTGCGCTTCCAGGATGCCGCGATTTACCCCAGGCGCGAAGCCGAGATCGTCGGCATTGATGACCAACAGGCGGACGGAAGCCATGATGTGAAAGGCGCTAGTCGGAAACGGGGTGCGTTTCCAAACTAGCGCCTTCGGTCACGGACGTATCAGCGGACTTCGATGAGGACGCCGTCGCGCATGGCCAGCCCGTGAGGCGGCGTGTGCACGCCTGCGGCCCACTGGTCTTCTTCCGGGAAGACAAACCGCTTGTTGGCCGCGACGTACTGCCCGCGCCACGCGTTGGTCTTGACCTTCCAGATGTCCTGGAGCATGCGGTTGCTGTCGCGCGCGAAGCGCACCGTGGTGGGCTCGTCGTCGTACCGAAAATTGACCGCGGTCTGCTTGATCTCGAGGCCGTGCTGCTGGGCGATGTAGAGGCATTCGATGTCAAAGCCGAACCCGGGGATGGTCGTTCGGGAGAAGCAGAGTTGCGCGGCTTCGGCGGTGAATCCCTTGAGTCCGGCCTGGGTGTCGAGAATGCCGGGCAGGAGGAAGTACTGGACGACCTTGTTGAACGCGCGGCTCATGAGGTGGCGCGTGTACAGATAGTGGAAGAAGCTCGGGCTCATCAGGTACCGCGATTCCGGCAGTACGCGGCAGGCAATGGCGATGTCGGCGCCTGATTCAAGCTCGCCCACGATCTTGTGCACTTCGTCGAGCGGGTATGCCAGATCCACGTCCGTGAAAACGCGATAGCGGCCGCGGGCGGCCTGCATGCCACGCGTCACGGAGAATCCCTTGCCGCGGTTCTGGGCGTTCCGCAGGACCCGGGCGTAGCCGCGCTGTCGTGTGAAGTCCTGGAGGATGACCTGCGTCTCGACTTCCGTCGAATGGTCGTCCACGAAGAGGACTTCGACGGCGCCGGGATAGCGGGTGGCGAAGCCGTCGACGGCGGTGAGCGTGGCGGGAAGCTGATCAGCCGCGTTGTAAACGGGGATGACCAGTGACAGAGCGGGCACGTCCGTAGTGCGACCCAACATCTGGACCTCTTAACGAATGGAGACCCGCGTGCGTCTCCGGTTGACGACCAACATTTTCATCGGACTTCGCGTACTACTTGAACAACGCTCGTCCGCGGTTGCGGCGTGGGGTTCAGTAGCCCTGGAGTGTCAGGCACAGGATGGGACCAGCCCATTTCTCTGTACGCAGGGCGTGCGGCGGGAGATTCGGTACTACACACCGTTGACTGCGGCGGTCCACGAAAAGTAATAAAGAGCCGCCCCGACGCTATGCCGAGGTGGGGTTTATCGCATGTTTATGGCAAAAGGGCGGCCTAGAGAGGTCGCCTTTGTCATTTACTGCCCTCAACGAGGAGCGACCTGGGCGGTGCCGTTCGGTCCATATCTCGCACGGTAGGCGTGCATGCGAACCGCGCGCCGTCTCGCCCTGATCGCCCTGACCCAGGCCGCCGCCCTTGTGGCCTGTGACTCCGGCACATCCACGCGGGTGGAGATCGCGCGCACTTCTGCCCGGATTGCGGAAGTAGCGGCCACGGTCACAGGACAAGCCGCCCTCGCAGCCGACGAAGTCACCAGCGGCCATCTTGGGTTCGACACGAGCGAGTACCCCGGCGACGACGCGATGCTTGCGTGGCGTACCAGCGGTGCTCCCTACGAATGGACGGGATACTACCTGCCAAGCCCCTGCCATGGCGATGAGGGCTGGTCGGGCAAGAGGGATACGCTCACGGCCATGGGCTACGGGCTGGCGGTCGTCTACGTCGGGCAACAGACCTGGGGACGCCTCCCGGGCGCGCCTCACCTTGTCGCCACGAAAGTCACGGCGCGCGTCCGGAGGACGATGGGCCGAGGAGACGCGCGACGTACGGTATGGCAGCGGATAACGCGTACGGTGATGCGTCGCGCCACGCCCCCAGCACCGGACGCAACCTGCAACGCCGATTTTGTGAGCGGTGCGCGCGGCGCCGTCGACGGCGCGGACGCTGTCACCCGTGCGGAGCGTGAAGGTTTTCCCCGCGGCACCGCAATCTTCCTCGATCTCGAACGCATGGAATCCATCCCGCAGGCCATGCGCGACTACTACAAAGCGTGGGTGAGTGCCGTGCTCACCGATGGTCGCTTTCGGGCCGGCATCTACGTCCACACGTTCAATGCAAACGCCGTGTACGACGACGTGAAGGACGTATATCGCGGCGCCCGCGTCGCGACCGAACCCCCGTTCTGGGTTGCCAACGCCCGCGGGTTCGATCTCACGAAGCTGCCCAGCGAAGTGGGCCACGCATTCGCGGCCGTCTGGCAGGGCATTCTGGACGTGAAGCAGACGTGGAACGGGCACAAGATCCCGATCGACGTCAACGTATCGAACCGAAAGTCACCGTCGGACTGAGTCGGCCGCGCTATACCAGCTTGAGCAGTGCCTCCACACGCTTTCGCGCTTCGGCGCTGGGGATCGCCCCTGACGCAACTGCCTTCACCAGCGTGTCGTCGCGATGGTAGAGATCATTCCCGAATGACAGCAAGCCGTCACGGACGAACGCCGTGCCGTACATGATGTAGACCGGGATCTTCGCGGGCAGCTTCACGGCCACGTTGTCCTTCCCTTCACCCATCGCCTCCTGCACCTGGCCCTCATCCCAGCCAAGGGCCCACTGCGCCAGCTCGGCGGGCTTCTGCACGCGAATGCAGCCGTGACTGAACGCGCGGACGTCCTTGTCGAACAACTCGCGCGATGGCGTGTCGTGCAGATAAATATTGAAGTCGTTGGGGAAGAGAAACTTCACGAAGCCGAGTGAGTTCTTGGGGCCGGGCTTCTGCCGAATGCGACGGACGCCGCCGTCCTGATAGTACTCCAGATTCTCCCGATCGAAGTACGACCGATCCGCCGCGATTTTCGGTTCGATTTCCCCCTTCTGGATGGTCGGCGTGATGTTCCAGTACGGCCGGAACACGACCGTCTCCATGGAATCGCTGAACACCGGTGTTGCCTTGTCCTCGAACTCCTGCCCCACGATCACCTTCATTTCCAGCGTCCGTTCACCACTGTCGAACGCCGTGAGTTGAAAGGCCGGCACGTTCACGAACACGTAGCGGGATCCCAGCGTGTGCGGGAGCCAGCGTTCCCGCTCGAGATTCGCGGCAATTTGCCCGAGCCGATAGGCCGCCGGCACGTTGAGCGAGCTGACGGTCTCCGGGCCCAGGTTCTTGTCCACATTGATGGCGTGGCGGGCCTGATACTGCCCAACCACCTCCGCCAGCGCGGCATCGTACACCGTGGCCGAGCTCATGGTCACTCGCTTCGCGCTGTCAGGAGGGGTAGCCACGGCTGATGCGACCTCGAACCCCTCCGCGGACAGCCGCGCCCGGAGTGCCGCGAGGCGACGTGGAGACTCGGCTTGCCCAATGTGGAGAGTCTTCCCCGACGGTACGAGCGGCCAGCCCCCCTTCTCCACGATGTCGCGGTAGCGGACCAGTTCTTTCTGAAGTTGCTTGTACACTGGATCGGCGGGACGCATTTCGGCAATGCCCTGCTCCAGCGTATCGCCCAGCGAGTGTACCAGCGCGCTATCCACGTCGTCGCTCGCAGGATTGATGTGCCACGCCTGGCCAACAGTTCGCGGCGCCACCTGGCCAGTGAGCAAGTCCAGTCCCATGCCGGTGTAGATCGCCGAGAGCAACACGTCCGCCGCAGCGAACTCCTGCGCGGTAGCCTTTCCGGTCTTCAGCGCGGAGAGCGCAACGGACAATTCGCTGACAGGGTAGGTGTCCAACCGGAGCGCGTCGTCCGGCAGTTTCAGCATCGCATTGACGAGAACCCGCGCGCGACCCTCCTCAATTCCTCCGGAGGTGAGCCATAACGGTGTCTGCCCGAAGCTGGCGTACAGTGCCTTTGTGTGTGTCCAAACCTTGTCGGACACACCAGCGGGGGTGTTTCCTGCCAGTTCTTGCGCAATGGCAGCCTTCACCTCGTCGATCGGCACCTGCTTTACGGCGGCGGGTGCCGCCGGCTTCCAGGTGGCCGTCTGGCGATGGTGCCTGAACCGCAACGCGTGCTTCACCGTGGCGACTTCCTTGCCGCAGGCCCCGAGCGCAGCCGCGGCAACCAGCAGCATCAGCACGTGGCGGGCAATCGGCGTCGGACGTGGAGTGGTCGATGTCATGAGTGTGGAGTATGGGAGCGGCGCGCCCGTCAGGCGCCATCGGAACAGATAGAGGCGAGATGCGGGCCATGGCGACGCGGGCGCGATCCCGCTGGCCCGAACCCTGCCGTGCAATGTAGGCCTCCCTTCTTCCTGTTCCGGCATGCGTGCGCCGTCGATCCCCTTCGGCGCTTCGAGTCGCGCACCTCATCTTGCGTTCAGAGACGTCATGGTTCGTCCGTCGGCCAGAATAGCCTCCAGTTTCATTGGCGCCGCGCTGACGCTGGCGGTGGGAGGCGCGGGCTGGATGGCCGTTCGGACCCTTGATGGCGCGACCGAGAGGGTCGAGCACACCGTCCTCGTCCTCGATGGCTTCCAGAACCTCTTCGAGTATGTGCTGGATTCCGAAAGCAGCCAGCGCGGCTACCTGCTGACCGGTGAAGAGCGCTACCTCGCACCCTATCGCAGGGGAATTGCCCGCGCCCGCACCGCCTATTCCGACCTACGACGCCTGACATCCGACAACGCGTCACAGCAGGCGCGATTGGACACCATCTCCACCGCGCTCGACGCCAAGCGGGCCGAACTCGACAGTACGATAGCGCTTCGCTTCCGTGGTGACGCGACCGGCGCGATAGGTCTCGTGCGTTCCGACGAAGGACTCCGCGCCACCATGACCATTCGTCGCATGCTTGCGGCGGCCCAGGGCGACGAGCAAGGGTTGCTGGCCCGACGTGCCGATGCACGTGATCGGGCTCGGCTGATGGTCATCCTCATCATCGTCCCGGGGGCCCTTGCCGCGTGCCTGCTCACCTTCGCCGCCATGCGCCGCGAGCAGCGAGATCTCGACTACCAGCGCGCGACGAACGAGCAATTGGAAGAACAATCGATGCAGCTCCAGGACCAGGCCGGCGAGCTGGAAGTCCAGGCATCGGAGCTGGAAGGTCAGGTCAACGACTCGCGTGCGCTGGCAGCCGAACTGGATCGAACCAACGTGAACCTGGCCACTGCCCTGGAGGACTCGGAACGATCGCGACGTGCCGCCGAAGTCGCGGAAAATCACCTTTCGCGTTTGATCGAGCAGGCGCCGGTCGCCATCGCCATCACTCGCGGGCCGAACTTTGTCGTGGAGGCGGCGAACCCGCGTTTCCACGACGTGGTCGGCAAGCGGGAGTTGGTGAGCCGTCCCATGCGTGACGCTGTACCGGAGATTGTGGAACAGGGCCTGCTCGACGCCCTCCAGTCCACGTATCACAGCGGCACTGCCATCGTCAAAGATGAACTGGCAGTCGACTTTGCACGGGGTGAGAATGGCACGCCCCGCGGCGGCGTCTTCGATTTCGTCTATCAACCGCTGAGGGACGAACAAGAGGTTGTATACGGCGTGGCCATCGTGGCAACGGAGGTAACGGAAAAGGTCCAGGAGCGTCGCGCCATCGACCTGCTCCGCGTCGCCGCTGACGAAGCAAGCCGCGCCAAGAGCGAGTTCATCGCCTCGATGTCACACGAATTGCGGACGCCGCTGAACGCGATCATCGGGTATGAGAGTCTTCTCCGTCAGGGGTTCGTCGGGGACACAACGCCGCAACAGAACGCATTCCTGGAGCGAATTCGCACTAGTGCAGACCACCTCCTCGGCCTCATCGAGGATGTATTGTCGCTATCGCGTATCGAGGCGGGACAGGTGGACGTCCGGTGGTCGATCGTGGACGCACATGAGGCGCTGAAGGACGCCGCTGGGATGGTGGAACCGGCGGCAACGGCAAAGCGTCTCGATCTGGTGGTGGAACCCGTGGAGGAGCCGATCATATTGGTGACGGACCGGCAGCGCCTGGGACAGTGCCTCATCAACTTGACCAACAACGCGGTGAAGTACACTGATGTCGGTCAGGTCCGGCTTCGCGCCCGGCTGGATGAGGACGATGTCGTTTTCGATATTGCGGACAGCGGCATCGGCATTTCGTCCGATCACATCACGAAGATCTTCGATGCGTTCTGGCAGGTGGAGCAGTCAACCACGCGCCGCGTGGGCGGGGCAGGGCTGGGGCTCAACGTGACCCGACGATTGGCCGGCCTGCTCGGGGGCCGAGTGGCAGCACAGAGCACGGCCGGTGTTGGCAGTACGTTCAGTCTTCGACTTCCTCGCAAACGAACAGAAACGTAAGTGACCGTGCCCTCCTCTCCCCGCAACACATGGCGCTGGCGTCGGTGGTCACTCGCGACGCAGCTCCCATTGCTCACGGCGGCCGTCGTGGTGTTCGTGTTGGTGCTGTCGTTGACCCTCACGTATCGCGCGCTGCTGGAGTCCCGGTCGGAGGCACTGCACGAACGCCTCCAGGGCTTTCTCGCCCCGCTTCTCACCGCGTCGGACCAAAGTGGCAAGCTTCGCAAGCAGGCCATGCGAGCGCTCGCAGAAGACCCGGCCTTGCAAGCCGCGTTGGAGGCATACGGGGCGCCGCACGCACCCAGCGTGGATACATCTGCCCAGGAATCGCTCGAGAAGTTGCGGGTGCCCAGCGACTCCGGGCTGCCGATCGAGCTGTGGACCACGAACGGGCATCGTGTGGCGCATGTCGGCACCGACGTCGCGGGCGATTCCGTGGCCGCACGCCCGCCCGAGATGCGACCGATGAGTGGCAAGCGCCTGACGCAGGTGCCGAACGGAGATCCGGGGTTGGACTCCGTGGAGTTGGGTGCGTTGTACCCCTCGCAGGGGCATGTGTACTGGTGGGCGGTCGGCCCGATCACCAGAAACGGCCAGCGTATTGGATATGTCGCGCAGCAGCGGCAAATCTTCGCCGGCCCACAGACGTCCCTGTTGATCCGCGGGCTCTCGGGTGAGGAGATGACACTCTATCTCCGCAACGCGACGGACGATTTCTGGACGTCACTCGAAGGCAAGCCGATTGCCGCACCGACGCGTCGCGACACCATGCTCGGTGGATTTACGGCACGGCACGGCGACGGCCCATTGCAAATCGGACGTGAGGGAAAGGTGCCGAATGCGCCGTATGTCATTGTGCTCGAGGCGCCGACGCACCGGTTGTTCGATGCACCACGGGCAACCATTCGGCGTATTGCGCTGCTGAGCCTCATCCTGCTGATCGGCGGCGTGATTGCCGCGTGGGTGCTCAGCCGGCAGATCACCCGCCCCCTGGTGGCCCTGACCACGGCGGCAGAGGCGATTGCGGAAGGCAGCTACGATCGACGCGTAGAGTCTGTGGATGCGACCTCGGATGAAGTATTGCGCCTCGGGGCCAGCTTCAATCGCATGGCAAGCGCGGTGCAAGCCTCGCGAAAGGAGCTGGCGTCGCAGGTGGAGGAAGCGGTCGCGACGTCCGAGCAGCTCGAGCAGACGAACGTGCGCCTCAAGCACGCATCCACGTCGGCCGACGAAGCCCGCGATGCGGCCCTCAACGCCAACCGCGCCAAGAGCGATTTCCTCGCCGTCATGAGTCACGAGCTCCGGACGCCACTGAACGCGATCGGTGGGTATACCGAGATTCTCCAACTCGGGATCTACGGAGAACTCAACGACGCGCAGAAGGGCGCGTTGATCCGCGTCGCGCGGAGCCAGCAGACGCTGCTCTCGCTCATCAATGACGTGCTCAACTTCGCGAAGCTCGAAGCCGGTGAGGTGAGGTACTCGATCACGAATGTCGTCCTCGCTCCCGTACTCTCGGCCATCGAGGAACTCATCGCTCCCCAACTGCGCGACAGGAAGCAGCAGTATCTCGTGCGGCCCTTGAATGCCGACATCGTCGTGCGTGCCGACAGCGAGAAGTTACAGCAGATCCTGATCAACCTTCTGTCGAACGCAATCAAGTACACGCCTGAGGGTGGCTCCATTCAGGTCTGGAGCGACTTCGATGACGGGACGGCGAGTGTTCACGTCACCGACACGGGGATCGGCATCGCGCCCGATCGATTGGAGAAGATTTTCGATCCGTTCATTCAGGTCGGTCGCGCGCTCAATCGACCCCATGATGGCGTGGGACTGGGCTTGTCCATCAGCCGCGATCTCGCGACTGCCATGGGTGGTGCATTGTCGGTTACGAGCATTCTGGGTCAGGGCAGCACGTTCACGCTCACGTTGGAGCGAGCGTTGGAGACCGCGAAATCCGCGTGATGGGCAACTGATGAACTATGGAACCGCTCATGCTCTTCCACGCCCCATGAGTCGCCACGCCGCCCGTGCATCGCTTCTGGTTACGCTCGTCCTTTGTGTCGCACCCCTGTCGACTGGTGCGCAGCAGCAGGCGGCGGCATGCGCGGGGCAAATCGTGAGCAAGGTGGAGATTCGTACGGCGCCGCCGCCCTTTGCCGGAGTGGCGCGCCGCTGGCAGGCGGTGGCGCGAACGGTGAGGCTGCATCACGCAACCACGCAGGACGACGTCGTCGCCGCGTTCCTCTCGCTTGGGCCAGGCCAGGCATGCGTGGATTTCCGGCGCGCCGAGTCGGAGCGCGTACTGCGCGCCCAGCCATTCCTGGCCGATGCCACGGTGCGCGTCGAGCCGGACACCGGCGGCACCGTGATGCTGGTGGTGACGACCACCGACGAAGTGCCCGTTCTCCTCGGCGCGCGTTTTCACGGCGTTGCACCACAGTCGCTGACGCTCGGCAACGAGAACATCGCCGGTGAGGCTATCCGTGTGGATCTGCGTGCGGAACGCGGCGGCGCGTATCGCAACGGATTTGGCGGTCATTTCGAGAACGACGCATTGCTGGGTCATCCCTACCGGCTGACGCTTGACGGGGATCGCCTCCAGGTGGGACAGCAGTTTCGGGCGGAAATCGAGCATCCCATTTTCACGGATCTGCAGCGCATCTCATGGCACGCAGGGGTAATCACGCGCGACACTTACCTCCCATTCGAGCGGTCGTCGCGAGAGCCGCTCGTGTTGCAGGCACACGATCAGAGTTGGGACGTGAGTGGGCTCCTTCGGTTGTTCGGCACGCACACGGTCGCGTTGCTGGGCGGTGCGGTTACAGGGCGGCGATTCGACCCGGCGACGGCCGGCCTCGTAATGGACGATACGGGATTTCGTGCCGACACCGGAAAGGCGCTTCGCGACCGGTACGCTTCCTTTCGCGCGACACGCGTCGGCATCACGGGCGGTTTGCGGCGCGTGTCGTTTCGTACGGTGAACGGCTTTGATGCGCTCGTGGGCTCCCAGGACGTCCCGTACGGAGCGACACTCGGCATTTTTGCCGCCCACGGGCTCGGGCGAGCGGGCGAGAGTGATTCCTTCGTGTCGAGCGTCCTCTACGCCGGAGCGGCGTGGTCCCGTATGTGGCTGGCAACGCTGGCGCAGGTGGAGGGGCGGCGCGACCCCGTGACGAACGCGTGGGACAGTGTGATCGGCAGCGCGCGCAGCGCCCTCTATGTGGGGAGCGCACCCGGCATCGTCATGATCCTGTCGGACGAGCTATCTGGAGGAAGCGATTCGCGCCTGCCACTGCAGCTCACCTTCCGCGACCCGGTGGGTGGCGTGCTGGGCTACCGGAATTCCGGCCTCGCCGGGGCACGACGGAATGTCGTGCGTGGCGAGTTTCGCATGAGCGGCGCGTCCGTGCTGCACAACGCCGACGTTGGCCTGGCGACGTTTGGTGAGATTGGCACGCTGTGGGCTGGTGATGCACCGTACGGCGTGAACGCGACGCGTGCGAGCGTGGGGGTGAGCCTGCTCGCGGGGTATCCATCCCACTCGAAGCGGATGTATCGCGCCGACGTGGGCATCCCACTCACGCGTGGCGGCAACGCACGCGGAGCCGTAGAGGTGCGCTTCAGCAGCGCGGACCGGACGCAAGGATTCTGGACCGAACCGGCGGACGTCGCGCGCGCGCGGACTGGAACGGAGCCGAGCCGGTTGTTCGCGTGGCCTACTCGGTAGGGAGTTTCTCCTTTTCCCAGGCGCCGTAGCCGCCGACGAGATTCTCCACCTGATCGAATCCGTTGGCGCGGAGAATGCTCGCGGCAATGGAAGACCGCCCACCACCCTGGCAGTGCACCACAATTGGTGCATCGCGGGACAGCTCGCCCAACCGATCCTGGAGAGTTCCCAACGGAATGTTCGGGACACTCGGCAGGTGACCATGCTCCCACTCGGCGCGACCACGCACGTCGATCACCTGCACGTGCTCGCGCGACATGCGCTCGGAAAGCGCGTGGACAGTCGTCTGCGGAATGCTTCCGAGCGGATGCGAGGCAGTGCCCCACGCCCCCACCGCATGTGAACCGAAATAGCCGCCCACCCGATCAAGGCCGATCATCGCCAGGTCACGCACAGCCTCGTCGATTGCGCTGGTATTGTCGGAATTGACGATGAGAAAGAACTCGCGATCGAAGGGTATCAGCGAACCGGCCCACGTCGAGAAGCTCTTGTTGAGCGGAATATTGATGGTTCCGTCCACGAACGACGTCGCGAACTCACTTGCAGGCCGCGTGTCGACCACGAGCGCGCTTTTCGCCAGGAGGGGCGCGAGTTCATCCGACGAACGATGCGGCGGATGCGGGAAGCCACCGAGTGCGCGCGGACCAGCCTTGTTGATGCGCTTCATGTCCGCGAAGTACCGAGGCGGCTCTGGCTGGCCGGCAAGGACGGTAGTCACGAACTCGTCTTCGTCCGTGACGATCAGCGCCCAGTTCGCGATCCTTTCGTAGCCGAGGGTTGTGGAAGGAACGGCGCCAAGTGCCTTGCCGCATGCGGATCCTGCTCCGTGGCCCGGCCACAGTTGCAGGTAGTCGGGCAGCGCCTTGAAGCGCTGGATGCTGGCAAAGAGGGCACGCGCACCGGCCACCATGGTGCCCTGGATATGTGCCGCGCGCTCCAACAGGTCAGGCCTGCCAACATCGCCGACAAAGATGAAGTCACCGGTCAGCGCACCCATCGGACGCGCACTCGTGAGGGTGTCGGTGATGAGAAAGGACAGGTGTTCCGGCGTGTGTCCCGGCGTATGCAATACGTCCAACCGAAGGTTGCCGACCGTAACGGCGTCGCCATCGCGCAGGAGCGTTGCGTTGGAGGCCGCGGCGAATGCGTAGCGCCAGTCGTCCCCTCCTTCATCGGACAGGAAAAGACGCGCACCCGTCCGCTCCGCGAGTTCCTTGCTGCCCGACACGAAGTCTGCGTGAATGTGTGTCTCGGTCACATGCGTAATGCGCACCCCTTCGTCGGCCGCCGCGCGCTCGTATTGCCCCACGTCGCGATTGGCGTCAACGACGATCGCCTCTCCGGTAGCCTGGCAGCCGATGAGGTAGCTCGCTTGAGCGAGCTTGGTGTCGTAGATGCGCTTGAGGAGCATGTGCCGCGTGCGGTGGAGGGGACAGGAAATCTACATCCGATCGGGCCAGAGGTGGGTTGGCTGGAGCCGCTATTCGTCCGTCAGGCCCTTGAACAGATTGTTCAGGGATTCAGCGAGTGTTGGGTGCGAAAACACGCCATCTCGCAGGCTCGTGAATGGCAAGCCACCCATCATCGCGACCTGGATGAGGGACGCGATTTCGCCGCCCTCAATGCCCAGCACTGCGGCACCCAGAATCTTCCGCGTGGCCCTGTCGACCACGGCTTTCATGATGCCGCGCGACTCATCCGTTTCCAGCGCGCGAGCGACGCTCGACATGGGCATGCTGGCGACCTGCACGTCGAACCCTGCCGCCCGCGCCTCCGCTTCGGTGAGTCCTACGCGACCGAGCTGCGGATCGGTGAATACCGTATACGGCAGCACGCGGCCCTCCGTACTCGCGTGTCCATGATTCAGGAGGTTGGTGCGGAGAATGCGAAAGTCGTCGTAGGCGATGTGCGTGAAGGCTGGTCCGCGGTTGACGTCGCCAATGGCATAGACGCCGGGCGCGCTTGTCTCGAGTCGCTGGTTCACGACAACATACCCGTCCTTGTCGAGCGCAACGCCGGCGGTTTGCGTATCAAGCCCGTCGGTATTGGGCCGCCGCCCAGTCGCAACGAGCAGGTGCGACCCGGAAATCTCGGCCGTGCGACCGTCAGCGGAACGAACGTTCAGTGTCACGCCGCCGGCGGCGGTATGCGCTGCCTGTGTCGTTGTCGTCTTCAGCCAGATATCGATGTCATCCTGTCGCAAGACATAGGCGATTGCCTCAGCGATATCCGAATCCTCACGTGCAAGGAGTTGGGCGCCTCGGTGCACCAGGGTCACCGCGCTTCCGAGGCGGCGAAAGAGCTGCGCGAACTCCACCCCGACATATCCGCCGCCGAGCACGATGAGATGCGGCGGAATCTCGTCGAGCTCCATGATCGAGGTGGAGTCGAGCGACGGCACGTCCGGTAGTCCTTGGATGTTCGGCGACTGCGGACGGAGTCCCGTGTTGATCACGATGACTTCGGCGGTAGCGGCAGACGCGACACCGTCCGCTGTCTCGATTGCAATGGCCCGTGGTCCGGTGAACCGCGCCGCGCCCATGCGCAACTCCACGCCGGCGCGCTCGAGGGCTCTCTCGCTGCCGCCCCGAAAGCTGTCCACGATGCGTCGCTTGCGGTCGCGTACCGCGGCGAGGTCCACGGCAATGGTTCCCGTCAATACGCCGTAGTCGGTCGCACGGCGGGCGAGATAGGCGACGCGCCCGCTCGCAATCATCGTCTTCGTTGGGGTGCACCCTTCGTTGATGCACGTGCCGCCCACGTGGCTGCGTTCAACAATGAGCGTCCGTAAACCCGCCTTGGCGAATGCGCCGGCCAATGGCCCGCCACCCTGCCCCGCCCCGATGACGATCGCGTCATAGTGTGCCACGCCGGTGCTCATGTCAGTTCGGCGGGGGCGCGGTGGTTGGGCGGCCGGCGCGCGCCAGATGCAGCGCCAGCAACTCCGGCCGATGATAGTGGCCCGTGACATCGAGTGTCATCCGTTCCTCCCGGACGCGCGACAGATCGAGATCGGCGACGATGAGGGCCTCTTCCTCAAAGAGCGGGGCGGCGAGATAGGACCCGTCGGGTGCAATGACCGCGCTTCCGCCGCGGAGCACGAACTGCGACCCGTCGGTCACCTTAGCTGGATGCGGTTCCAGCCCCGGGGGAAGATCACGGGCACGCATCAATGATCCAGCGGCGAGAACGAAGCAGCGTCCCTCGAAGGCGTATTGCCTGCTGGCCACCTGGTGCATCTCGTGAACAGTGGGCCACAACGCCGCATGGATATCCTCGCCGGACTCGTGAAGCGCCTGCCGCGCCAGCGGCATCCAATGCTCCCAACAGACCAGCGACGTCAGCTTCACACCGGCCGTGTCCACGCTCCGCAGGCCATCCGCATCGCCGGCTCCCCACACCATTCGTTCCGTGTAGGTAGGCATGAGCTTGCGATGATGATTGAGCAGGGCGCCGTCGGGCCCGAACGTGAGGATGCTGTTGAACAACGTGCCACGCCCGGGACCATCGTCCACGCGTTCACTCACACCGACCACGAGGGTGACCTGGTGCTGGCGCGCCATGCGAGCGAGTGCCTGCGTCGCCGCGCCCGGAACCGCAACGCTCTGCTCGGCCATCTCGCGAAAGAGCGTCTTCACCGGCGCGTGATCCCAGATCGCTGCGTCGCGGCAGACGTCGAGCCAGATGGGGTATCCCGGCAACCACGTTTCCGGAAAGACTACCAGCGTCGCGCCTCGCGCCGCGGCATCGGCGCACCGCGCGGCGGCCGTTTCGAGGCCGGCGGCAAGATCTCGCGGGACGTACGCCTGCACGATCGCAACTCGGAGCGAGGCCATCCAACGCTCAGGTATACCGCGCGATTGCCATGAGCGCCGTTGCAATCAACGTCAGGACCGAAACCACCCGCGCGGACGAGACGAGCCTGTCTTGAAGCCGCTTCAGTTCCTGTTGCTGCTCCGCGCCAGGCGCCGCGCCCGCGGCCTGCATGCTGGTTCCCAGCTTTTCGAGGGCTTGCGCCGTTCGGCCGGTAACCGCGCCGCCGATAATCCCGGCGACGAGTGCCACGGCCCCTCCAATGCCCAGGGTCATCCCGAAATGGGAGTGAGAGAAGGCGCCGTGCGTGATTGCGGACTGGTATCCGTACATCGCAAGCCCGGAAAGCAGGACCAGGCCAGGCATCGCTCCCATGTACGGACCGATCTTGCGTCGCGTGATCTCCTGCATGATCCGTCCGCCCGCGGGGCCGCTGGCGGCAATCGCCGGCGAAATGAAGAAGGCGAGCAGCGCAACCGCCCCCACCCACAGCACGCCGGCGACGATGTGTATTACGCGCAGGGTCATCATGAGCGCCGCCTGGTCCATGTCGCCGTCTCCGACTCGGGGAAAGGTTCACATGACATGCATCGATGCACGCCGGAACGTCTCCTACCTAATAGTTCGAATCGGACCCGCGGTCCAGTGCCCCGGTGAAGCGGCGATCAGGACAACGGCTTCGCCTTGTCGCCTCGCGTGAACAACAGGCTTCTTCGCGCCCCGGCGACGGTGGCCTGCACCACATTCACCTGGTCATCGAACAGCTCGCAAAGAAAACTGTTGCGCACCATGAGCGTTCGCCCGGCCGGCGTCGAGGATTCCAGGCAGATCCAGAGCAGATCCGATGTCCGTCGCACGCCGCACGTGCGCAGCACGACGGCTCGGCCCGAATTGTCCGTGACGGTAAATGCCGCCACGGCATAGGCCAGTGCCGCAGCGTCCCACTGCGGCCCGGAAGCGATGGTCACGGGACTGCGCGACCTCTTCTGTACGGCGGTGGTGAAATCGTCGAGGAAGACGCGCACCGTGGCGCGAACGGTTCCGTGAGCGTGATCCTCGACGACCTCCGCAATCGTGCTGTGCAGCGGATGTGCATCCACAACCGTCGGCGCCCCGACAGTAGCTGCGAGCGTGACGACAACCGCCAGCGCGCGGCCGAGCAGCGTTTTCCTCACCACGGATTCCGTTGCACGGCCCACGCGGAGCCCACCACCACCACCAGCACCGATACCGCCACGACTCGAACTCGCAGCGGGTGCCACGACGCACCGGGTGCGCGGAGCCGCTGAATGGCGTAGTCCACCACCGCGAAGGCGACGGCGATCATCGAGAGCACGAGCAGCTGTCCGAGCTCGATGCCGACATTGAAGCCGAACAGTGGAACGGTCAGATGCTCGACGAACAACGCCTTGAGGTAATTCGCAAAGCCCGCGCCGTGCACCAGCCCGAACACTCCAGCGAACATCGGCCGGTAGTTGAAGCCTCCCGCCGAACGCAGGCGGTCGCGGACCACAAGGTTCTCGATTCCGGTCGCGACGATGGTCACCGGGATCAGGAACTCGATAATCGCAGACGGCAGGGTAAGCACCCCCGTGACCGCAAGCGCGAGCGTCACGGAGTGACCGATCGTGAACGCTGTGATGACCCACAACACGCTCTTCAGGTCGCGAAAGCGATAGATCGCTGCCAGCGCGACGAGGAACAAGATGTGGTCCATCGCCTCGATGTCGACGATGTGACGGAACCCGAGCTGAAGAAACGCCAGGAATTCACTCATGGCCGCGTCATCCGTGCCGGTGCCGCGGCAACCGTCATGGGAAGTGAGGCGAGGATCGCGCGCGCTTCCGACGGTTGCGTAGGATGAAACGCCGGATTCACCGCCAGGGCGCGTGTCAGGCGATCTCGGGCCACGTCGACATGCCCAAGGGCTTGTGCGATGACGCCCGCATGAAAAAAGAGCTGCGCATCCTGCGTTCCTTCCCGCAAGGCCTTCTGCATTGCGTGCTCGGCATCCGCGTCCCGCCCCTGCTTGTGCAGCGACCACGCCAACAGATCGTAGGCGTACACGTCGGTCCGCGTGCGCAACTCCTCACGAATCTTGTGTGCGACAACGGGAAGATGCCGGTTGTGATCAAGGAGAAACAGGCTCCAGGCACGATGGTAGGCGCCCGGCTGCTTCAATACCGCCACGTCGAGCACGTGCGCATACTCTGCGCTCTTCGCGGAGTCGCCAGTAGCGGCGTATGCGTCGCTGAGCGTGCCGAGTGTCGCCGGGTCGAGTGTGAGACCGATGACCCGCTCGCCATACGCAATGGCGCGCTTCCAGTCCCGTTGCAGCGCCGCACTGTGGGCCAGCGCGGACAGCAGACGATAGTCGTCAGGATGAACCGTGAGACCAGCAGTGTAGGCGGAGTCCGCGGCGTGCATGTGCCCGGTGCGCATTTCAACATCACCAACACGGAGCCAGTACCAGGCACGTTGTTCGTTCGGGACTCCGTTCGTCCTGAGTGCGTTCACGAGCGCGGCGTGAAGCATGCGCCGTGCCTTGTCGGGTTGTCCCTCGATCTCGGCCCAGCGCGCGAGCCTTGGCGCCACGTTCAAATCGCCAAGCGTGGTGTGCAGGTTGGCGAAGGACACACGCGCCGAGTCGTACTGGCCGAGCTCCATCTGGATGTCGCCCACGGCCGCGCGCAAGGTCGGATTCTCCGGCGCCTCATCGCGAGCGACAAGCGCCAGCGTCAGGGCCTCGACAAAGCGGTGCTGTGCGAGCAAGGCGGACTGCAGTACCTGCGACGCCCCGACGTTCGACACGGACCGATTGTGCAGTGATTTGCGCGCGGCGTCTTCCGCGAGAATCGCGTCGCGCGGGTCGCCGCTCTCTCGCCCGCGGGCGAGATACAGCGCGCCAACGTGCGCGAGATCCATGGCGCCGGTGGGGTCGCGTCGTGCACGCGCCTGGAAATATTCGATATCGAGATCACGAATTTCGGCTTCACCCTTGAGCGCAATAGTGGATTGCGCTCGTCCGGTGGCGGCGGCCGGCGATTGCGGCCGGCCGCACGCCGCGATTGCCGCGACGCTCACTGTCACCACCGCGCAACGCACGACGCGCTGCGAGAACAAACTGATGCCAAGCGACGATGAGTGCCGCGACGATGTGCGCATGATTATTTGGCGGGGCCGAGGTACGGGAACGTCGTGGTGAAGCCGCCGTGCGATGCGACGTTGTCGGTGCAAAGCGGTAGCGTGAACGGCTTGCATACGAACTGTGTTGGATCGAGCAGATCACTGAAGACTGCCGTGAGGGAAATGTCCACGACATCGTCAGTCAGCTTGCGTCCACCAAAGCCCTTCCCCGTGCCGCTCAGTACGTAGCTGAGATAGCCGGCGGTGCTCTGTGGCTGGTCCGATTGGATGGTCAGCACATCGGGTAGCAGCGTTGCCGCGAGTGCGTTCTGGAGGCCCGTGGCGTTCGGCCGGAACGCGGCGACAAAGCCCTTCACCTTTGTCGAAAAGTTCGCGACGTCGTCGGAGGGGTTGGAGCTGCCGTGGAAGGCATGGTCGCGCTTGGCGAGCAGCACTTCGCTCACGAGCGGGTTGCCCAGGCGCTGTACCTGGTTGTACGTGACCGGATCGGTCGCCGTCGGCGACGTGGTCGAGTCACTGCCGCATGCGGCGGCAAGTGCCAGGAAGACGACACCAAGAGCCGCAGTGGCCCCGAGTCGTACTTGGCGCACGAAGGTGGTGTTCAACATGAAATGGATCCTCGAATCGATGAGTGATGGATGGGACCGCGTTCGCCTACCGGCTGATCG
>JBDUCM010000143.1:0-12825 GCA_040003455.1 bacterium | reverse complement strand
AGAGCAGCGGTTTCCTAAACCGTTGGCCGGGTGTTCGAGTCACCCCAGGGGCACTTGGCCGCGTGAGCGGCGATTCCAATAACTTGTAAACTCATGACAACCCCGATTTCCGACGCCACCTCCAGCGCGCCTCAGCCAAAGGCAGAGAGTTTCGTGGACTGGTTCCATCTCAATTCACGGCTCGTCATGTACGCGGGTATTGGCGTCATCGTCGTCGCGCTCGGCATCTGGATCGTCCAGCGCACGTCGCTCAACGCGACGATGAACTCGGAGAAACAGCTCCAGATTGCCAAGCAGTCGCTGAACACCGGCAACCTGCCGCTTGCCCAGTCTGACCTGAAGAAGGTCGTGGACAAGTACGGGGAAAAGCCAGCTGGAGCCGAGGCGGGGATGCTCTTGGCGCAGATTCAGTTCGACAAGGGCGACTTTCAGGCGGCAGTGGTTGGGCTCACGGATCTCGCAAAGAAAATTGGAAATGATCCCAATGCTGCACCCGTGACGTCGCTGCTCGGC
This sequence comes from bacterium, assembly GCA_040003455.1. Classification (GTDB taxonomy): domain Bacteria; phylum Gemmatimonadota; class Gemmatimonadetes; order Gemmatimonadales; family Gemmatimonadaceae; genus AG11. The sequence continues at coordinate 12,312 of JBDUCM010000143.1, read as the reverse complement.
GATGCCCAGATGCAACTCAACAAGGCTGCCGAAGCGGCAGTCCAGTATGAGAAGGCCGCATCGCTCACGCCGCTTCAAGGTCAGCGAAACTTCTACATGTCGAAGGCTGGCCGAGCGTATCTGGCCGCGGGCAATGCCGCACAGGCGCGCAAGGTATTCGAAGCGTTGGCGAACCAGACCTCGAACGATGGATCGAGTGTGGAAGCCCGTGTTCGTCTTGGTGAGATGGTTGGAGGCGGAAAGGCATAACCAGACTCCGGCCTGGTGGCACGATGGTCCAACGCTACTGAGAATTGATGGGCACGAAATAGACGTACTGAAGACGGGCGGATTGCCAATGGCTGTCCGTCCGTTTCTTGGCCTGCGGCGAGGCACGCGGACTGGGTACCGAACCTCCCGTTGTAGATCCCGCGAGGAAATCGCCCAGCAGTGGCTGTATTCATCAACCAACGAAGACTGTCGTCATCGATGACAGTATCAACGCATGAACGGCTGAGTGTGGTGCAAATAAAAGACGTATAAGATGTATTATGTCAACTAACGCACGTGGATTAATGTGGACAACGCATCTGCAGTCCACGATAGATGGTTTATAAGCCTCTATTTAACAGAGTCTTACAAAGTAGACATCAAGTTGTTTGAAGGTATATCCCCACACTGGCTGCTTATGGGCTCGGTAAACGATGCCAATGGCACCTCACTTCGCTTGGCGGCTGTTCGCCAATCAGGAATCCTGCTCGGACTGAGCGTCAGAGCTCGCCGAACGTACCCTGAAAAACGATCCGCGCTTCGCCAGCAAGCGAAGGATTCCAACTCGAATCGGTGCGACGCAGCCGAACTTGTAGCGCCCGACCGGACCTTGTTACCAAGCTGACGCGGTCGGTAATCTCCCCCAGTTCGGCCAGCATGATTGCGGTCGCAACCGACCCTGTTCCGCACGCCAAGGTCTCGGCTTCCACGCCACGCTCGTATGTCCGGATGAGCCAATCGCCGCCCGAATTCGCCGACACGAAATTCACGTTTGCGCCATTTGGGAGCGTGGGCTCTCTCCGAAGCGGCCGACCGCGCCCAACCACGTCAACCGTCGCGACATCGTCCACGCGGACAACCAGGTGCGGAACGCCAGCCAATGCGAACCCGATCCACCGCTCACCGGAGCCAAGTCGAATTGGCAGGTCTCGACGGACGTCAACAACTGGCTGAAGATCAATCTCGGGGCCATCGTCCAGGAATCGGGCGCCCAAGATCCCGGCGTCTGTCTCGATGTTGAACTGGCCATTCCGCAGAATTCCCAACTCCAGCGCCAAGCGGGCCGAACAAAGGGAGGCGTTTCCGCACAGATCCGCTCGACTGCCGTCACTGTTGAGATAGGTCATCCGGTAGCTCGCGGCTGCTGACGGCTCCAGAAACACGAGCCCATCTGCTCCAACACCAGTGCCCCGAGCACACAACGCCTGCACCACCTCAGGGTCGGTGAGCCGGCCTGCTGACTCCGTCATCGCGTCCACGACGATGAAGTCATTTCCCGAACCGCTCATCTTGAAAAATTGTCTGCCAATGGGAAGCATGCGCGTCCGGACGGGATGATCCTTCGATAGTCAGACGGCGCCGGTCATCGCCCACCAGCGAAGCCGCCACACCATCCACACTGCCTCGCGGACGATGTGCTTCGACATCTTGCTGGTCCCTTCAGACCGGTCCACAAACACGATCGGAATCTCAACGATCCGGAACCGCTTCTTCCACGCGCGAAAACTCATCTCGATCTGGAATGCATAGCCATTCGAACGCACGTCGTCGAGGTTGATGGCCTGTAGAACCTTCCTGCGAAAGCACTTGAACCCCCCCGTCGCGTCCCACAACGGCAGTCCGGTAACCCCCCGAGCATAGATGTTCGCGCAGTAGCTCAGAATCAGGCGCGAAATGGGCCAGTTCACCACGGTCACCCGACCTTCCTGGTACCGCGAACCGAGCACCAGATCCGCCTCTGTAGCCGCCTTGAGAAACTGCGGGAGGTGAATCGGGTCGTGGGAGAAATCGGCGTCCATCTCGAGGATGAACTCGAAGTCGCGCTCCAGTGCCCATCGAAAGCCGGCAAGATACGCGGTTCCCAAGCCCATCTTCTTCTCGCGATGGATGATGTGAACGCGGCTGTTGTCCCTGGCGATCCCATCGACAACGTCGCCGGTGCCATCCGGTGAGCCATCATCCACGATCAACATGTCGATTCGCGCGTCCTGCGCTAGCGCGCGTTCGATCAACCGCTCGATGTTCTCACGTTCGTTGTATGTTGGGACGATGACCAATGCGCGCTCAGCCAATTCGCCTCCTGTCCAGCATCACGCCCCCCGCCAAGGCGAGTAGAGCGACGAATGCGGCGGCCAAGGTGATGCCCTTTCCCGCGTCCACCGCGCTGTCGCGGAAACTCAGTTCCACGCGCCGGGCACCAGCAGGTAGAGGAACGCCGATCAGGTTATAGTCGGCACGGTAGACCGGCTGTGCTTTGCCGTCGACCATGGCATGCCAGCCGGGATAGTAGTTCTCGGATACCACAAGCGTGGATCCCTCGGGCGACGGCGCGCTCAACGCAATCGTCGCGTGGCCCGGCGCCATCTCGCTGGTGGCGGTACTGATCTGGAGCGGCTCAGGAAGCGATGTTGGAGGAATCACCTTCAGCGTGTTGGAGTCGCTGAAGACGGCCAGTCGCCGGGCATCGAACCGCGAATCGAGAACCACGGGAAGCAGGGCGGAGTCGGGCGCGGTGGTCTTCCCTGCCGCGAGCCACGCGTACGGATTGTCCCCGGGAAGCCGATACAAGTACACCGTCGAACCCGCTGAATTCTTGATCGGTCCCACAAGCCGCTTCACCTGTGAGTCCGCGAGCGCCGCATTCGTGTAGAGGTAGCGAACGTTCTCATGACTCCAGAACGTGGGCGACATCGTGGCGGGAGCATTGCCAGCGCCAACGGCCTGCGAAATCGCGTCATAGCGACCAAGTTCATTTCCATGGTATCCCGTGACGGATCGGATACCGTGCACCATCAGGCCCGTTCCCTTCCCCTGCGAGTCATTGCCAAAGTAAGGATCAGGAAAAACGAGGCCGGAGTCGCTCAAGGCGCGAACGAGCACTCTGCCAGGCTCGGGCTCGTGCTTCAGGAACTCTACCGCCGGATCGCTGGCATACAGCACCTTGGCAGGCGGCGAGAACATCCAATACTGCCGGGCAATGGTCCAAAGGTCCGCGCCAATCAGCACCGTCAGGGCAAGACTGAATACCTGGACCGTCACCTTTTCCCTGACGTAGGCGAGCACTATTCCCACGACAAGAGCGAGGAAGATCATGCTTCGCCACGCGCCCAGTGTCAGCGCAGTAGTGTTTGCATCGGCGCGCTGCACCATCACTGCGGAGACCTGATTCAGGTCGTACCCTCGCTGTTCGGCCAGCGTTGCGCCTACGCCACGCGCCGCTGCCTCCGCGAATCCGTTCAGCACACCGGCTGCCGCGAGAAGCGCCAATAGCACGCCGAAACCAAGCCAGCCGAGGACCGCGTTGCGGCTCAAGTCCTTCGCGAGTATCCGTTCCGTTCCAAGTGCTGCAAGCACGCTCGTCGCGAATGAAAACACGTAGATGATCGTGCTCGGCGCCCGGAAGAACTTCGTGCCCGGAACGATCGCGTAGATGAGCTGGAAGAACGGCGTACTGCCACCGAGCATCCACAGCAAGGCAACGATGAGAGTGCCCACCCAGAACCAGCGAAACTTCCTGTGCGCCGCGCCTCCGAAGGCAGCGGTTGCGAGCATGAGAATGGGACCGCCGATGTACTCGCTATGCAGGTGGATGCTGTTCTGCCCCCAATATTTGTCCAGCATCCCGGTGAACTGCGGCACGTACATGTTCACCAGTTCGATGATCGGAAACGAGTACGACGTGGCGATCGCGTAATCGTGCCCCGCCGCCCGCGGCGACCACGCCACATACTCTCGAACCGGCAAGTATTGAATCGCGCCGATGGCCGTACCCACCACGACTGCTGCCAGCGCAAATCCAAGGCGTTTGAACGCCGTTTGTCTGTCCAGCGCCGCGCCCGTCGAGTCAGTACCGTAGGCCAGATAGAGGGCGAAAGAGCCGGCCGTGAGCAGGAGGTACTCCAGTAGCTGTGGGTGAGGACTGAGCCACCCCAGCCCAACAACGATTGCGAACGCACCCCAGGCCCAGTTTCGCCCGTCACGGAAGCCACGCAGCAAAAGGAAGAGAGCAGCCGGAAGCAGGGCGCCGAGAAAGAGCTTGCCATCGTGGCCCGGCGATGCGTACGACGCGATCGGACCACCGAGCATGTATGCGAGTCCGCCTACCAGGGCCGGGAGAAAGCTCAATCCCCAGGCGCGGAGGAACATGTACGTGAAGAGTCCCGCCAGGAACGTGTGGATGATGAATCCCCACGTCATGCCCACGTCCGTTGGCAGGATGAGTCGCAGCAGCGCGGTGGGATAGAAGATGTCGCCATGCATGGCCCCCACGTACGGCAAGCCGCCGAACATGAACGGATTCCAATGCGGCATACCGTGGCCCGCGCGCAGAGATTGCGCGGCGAAATCGCGGAAGGCGAAGCCCGCAATGTATTGGTCGCTGTGCAGGCTCACGAGGAATTGCCCGCTCAGCGCCGGATACGCGAGCGCGAGCGTGGCCAGCGCGTAGGTCAGCGCAGCCCATCCCATAGCGAAGCGCGGCGCCAGTGACGAGGGCGCCGCGGAATGATTATCTGATCGAGCCATCCGATGGGTCGGTAGTCAGCGAACGATGACGCACCCGATAGTGCGCCCAAAACACCAAAGCCGGCGTGACCTCGAGGAGCGTCAGCCAGATCCGAGAAGCAACCGTGACGAGTGCTGCCTCCGGGCGCGTGGCCAGACCGGCCAACTGCAGCGCCGAGAGCATGGTGAACTCGCGAACACCTGCGCCTGCTGGAGCGAACAGAGCAACGTAACCGACGACATACGAGAAGGTATAAGCTGTGAGATATGCCGTGTAGCCGCCAGTCGCAGAGCCAAGCATTCCCGCCGCAAAGAGTTGGAAGGCAGCACCGTAGATGAGCCAGGCAGTGACATTGCCCACCAGAGAATAGACGACCGCACGCACCGGGAGGGTTGCCTCGAAGGTACGCCCGGTGGCTCGGGCGACGACTGGAGCCAGCCGCGGAAGAAGCACGGGAGCCGCGAGAAGCGCGACGCATGCCGCTACGGTCGCGCCCTCTGCCAACGTACCCCAGTTGCCTGGAAGCCGGTCCAGCAGCGCTCGTCCGCTCACGAGCACCACGACAAAGCCCGTCATGATGTTGACCAAAGCGCCGAGAATGGCGGAGCCGGTAGCGGCAAGGGGGGACACCCCAACCTCCTTTGACATCGCACCCATCGCCCCAATCTGCCACACCTTCCCTGGCAGGTACTTGCCCAGGTTGGAAACGCTCCAGATTCGCGCTGCCGTCCAGAATGGAAGCCGGGCGTCCCAACACGAGAGCACCCCCAGCCACGTCTGAACCAATACCGCGTGGGCAACGAGAAACACCCCACCGGACAGGGCAACCAGGCTCCAATCGGGCGATCGTACAAGTGGGTGCGCGCGGAATTCGAGCAGGTCTCGTCCGAGCTTGAGGCCCACGAATCCGATCACGAGCGCCGCGGCGATCCATCCCGCAACACGCCCCAGCCTCCTACCTCGAGCTGGCATCTACGGCCGTTCGATAAATCTCCACGTATTTTCGCGCCACGGACTCGGGCGAGAAGGTCGCGAGTGCGTGCGCCCGTCCCGCCACGCCGAGTGAGGCCCCGCTGTCGTCGCGATCCAGGACCGCCTGAATCGCGCGGGCAAGTCCAACAGCACTCTGATCCGTGACGAGTGTCCCAGTCACGCCATCCTGCACGACATCCGGCAATCCGCCCGACGCAAACGCAACGACGGGGGTTTCGCAGAGCTGGGCCTCGACGGCGACCAATCCGAGCCCCTCTTCCTTTGACGGCACCACCAGCATTGCCGCACGCTGGTAGTAGGGCGCAAGCTCCTGCTGCTTCAACGCTCCCAGCCAACGGACACGCTCCGCGATGCCCAGCGTTCCCGCGCGCGCCTCGAGTGCGGCGCGATCGGGGCCATCGCCGATAACGCTCAGTGCCACGTCAGCGGGAAGTGTCGCCAGTGCGTCGAGCAACAGGTGCACGCCTTTCTGCGGCATGAGGCGTCCAACGAACAGCAGGCGTCGCTCGCGCACGGTACCGGCGACAGCGTTGAAGAACTCGGTCGCTACCGGCATTGGTGCTACCGTGGGACGCATTCCAGCAACCGCCTCGGTTTCGTCGGCGAGCCAATTCGACACGACCGACACCTGTGCAGACTTCCTGAGCACGTATCGAAACGCCGGCCGGGACGCCGCAATAGCGCGCGCCATTCGAACGTCGGTGCCATGCATTGTAGTTACGAGGGGAATCCTTGCCGATGCAGCAACCCGCGACGCGGCCAGGCCATTCGGGAACCACCAGTGCGCATGCACCAATGATGGACGGAATTCGCGACGCACGCGTTTGCCGGTCTTGTATTCTGCCGCGATGAAGCTCAACAACGCGAAGCGAGACGCCCAGGAGTCGCGTACCTGGGCGGCCATGTTGCCAGTGTACGCGAGCGTCTCGTACCGGCGCGGCGCGTAACGAAAGCGGTCGATGCGGATGCCATTCAGGACAGATTCACTCGGTAGTCCGGGCGCCGCGGGCGCGACCACGCGCACGCCAACTCCCTCCCCCTTCAGCGCTCGGGCAAGCCGCAGGACAAACGAACCCGCCGCGTCTCCATGATCCCTCGGAAACGAGTGGGTCATGAAGAGGACGTTCATGGCCTATGCGTCGTTCGTTCGACCGGCGCGGACGTCGTCGAGCTGGCGCCTGATCTCACGAAGCTCAGCTCGTTGCCCTGCAATCTGCTCGCCGAGCAGGCCCGTGGCGAACAATACGCTGCCGAGGATGAGGCACGTTGTGATGATGGTCCAAACGGGGCGGATGCCTTCGCCGGTGGCAGCGAGCACAATCAACGCACTGATGCCGGAGAGTATGCCGAAGGCAAACAGGCCTGCCCCGAGCATCCCGAACAGCAACAGCGGCTTCTTGCCGAACTTGAGCTCGAACCACACCGAGAGCATGTCCAGCACGCCAATCGGAATGCGCGACAATCCGAACTTCGATCTTCCCGCATGGCGAGGATAAAGCGGCACCGGAATCTCCGTCACCGTGAATCCCTCGGCCGCTGCGATCACGATCATGTACCGGTGCCAGTCCGGTCGAACCGGCAGCGCATCCATGATCTCGCGGCGATACGCCTTCACCGAGTTGAGATCCTTAACCGGGATGTCGAACAACATCCGGCTCAGCCCATTGTAGATTTTCGAAACAAACGCCTTCTCGTACTTCCCTTCCTTGAACCCGGTCACCATGTCGGCCCGGTCATCGAGGATCGGTGCGACGAGTCGCGGAATGTCTTCGGGCTTGAACTGGAGGTCGGCGGGATAGAAGACCAGCACGGGCCCCGTCGAGTTCAAGTAGCCGGTGCGCAATGCATCCGCGATACCGCGCTTGGTGCGGTGGCGTACGGCACGGAGGAATGGATGCTCCGCCTGCAGTCCGACGAGCACACGCCAGCTATCGTCCGTGGACCCGTCGTCCACGACCACGACTTCATAGCTGATCGTGGCATCGGCCGCGAACGCCTCCGCCGCCAGCTGCATGAACAGCGGAAGGTTCTCCGCTTCGTCCTTCGCAGGCACGAGCACGGAGACATCCACCTTCCGATCCGTCAACGCCGTGTACGGCGTTGCGTGACGTGCAAGGTCGTTCACCACTAGACGCGCTTGCGCATGCGGGCCGAGAGGACGCCGAGTTGATCGCGGTACTTGGCAACGGTACGACGTGCGATCTGCACTCCCGTCTCCTTCAGGATGTTGACGATGGCCTGATCGGTGAGCGGGTGCTTGGGATTCTCTTCCGATACCAGTTTCTCGATCTGCGCCTTGATGCCGCGCGCCGATACGTCCTCGCCGGCCGTGGTGGAGAGCCCGGACGAAAAGAAGAACTTGAGAGGAAGCACCCCGCGCGGTGTCTGCACGAACTTCTCGTTCGTGACGCGACTGACGGTGCTCTCGTGCATGCTGATCACTTCCGCCACTTCGCGCAGGGTCAGTGGCTTGAGGAATTGCACGCCCTTCTCGAAGAACTCGCGCTGCCGGTCCACGATGTAGTTCATCACCTTCAGCATCGTCTGCCGGCGCTGCTCGATCGCCTGGATCATCCAGTTGGCCGAGTTGAGCTTGTTGGAGATGAACTCCTTGTTCTCGCCGTCGAACTTCTTCTTGTCGCGCGCGATCTCCTGGTACGCCTTGCTCAACTTGAGGCGCGGCAGGTTGGCGTCATTGAGGAAGACGAAATACTTCCCGTCGATCTTGTCGACGATCAGGTCGGGAATGATGTAATTGTCGCTGGCGTCGCTGTACACGAGCCCCGGCTTGGGGTCGAGCTTTGCGATTTCGTCGGCGGCCTTCTGTACGTCCATCGGACTGATGCCGAACTTCTTGGAGATTTCGCTCCATCGATGCGCAATGAGCTCGTCGAAGCAATCGCGAACGAGACGAAACGGCACCGAATGTTCCAGGCCCGCCTCGCGGAGCTGGAGCATGAGGCATTCGCGGAGATCCCGCGCGCCGACGCCTGGTGGGTCGAGGCTCTGCACGACGCCCAGCATCTCCTCGGCTTCCACCATGGTGTAGACAGGAAGGTCGGTGACCTCGCGCTCACTCTCTTCCATCACCTTCTGCACGCTCTCGTTCACACCCTCCACGATCTTCTCGAGGCCGCAGGCGAGGTACCCGTCTTCATTGATATTGCCGATGAACTCCTCCGCGAGGTACATCTGGCGCCCGGTCAGGTCCAGCAAGGTGACCTGATCGCGAAGATGGTCGGCAAGGTCGCGCGTGTCTACGGTGACGGGCTCGTAGTACTCGCGTTCCTCGTGCTCTTCACGGCGTCCGCCGGCGTCGAAACCATCAAGGAGGATTTCCTCCCAGTCGATTTCGTTCTTCTCTTCCTTTTCTTCCTTCTCGGCTTCTGTTTCGTTGGTCGGCTCTTCGAGATTCTCCCCCTCCTCGCCATCCTCGTCTTCTTCGTCCGGCTCGATCATGTCGAGGAACGGATTGTTGAGAAGCTCCTGCTTGAGGTGGTTCTGCAGGTCGAGCAACGGCATGTAGAGCAAGTCCATCGCCTGATACAGGCGTGGATTGATCTTCAGCTCCTGCCGCATCTGGGTATGCTGGCCGAGACCGGGTCTCATTGTGCTTCTCCCTGCGTCTCAGTGGCAAACCGGGCGCGGAGGCGCGCCGCCAACGTCGGACCAAGATAGATATTGGCGACTTCGTCGTCGAACACAAGCTCCCGCACGGTGCCCGAGACCTTTACCTGTCCATCGAACATGATGTACGCGCGATCCACGATGTCCAGTGTCTGCTCCACGTTATGGTCGCTGATGAGCACCCCGATACCGCGAGTGCGCAGGTTTGCGACGATGGTCTGGATGTCGTGTACGGCGATGGGGTCCACTCCCGCAAACGGCTCATCCAGCATCATGAACTTCGGGTCGGTGACGAGCGCCCGCGTGATTTCGAGGCGCCGCCGTTCTCCGCCCGACAATTGATATGCTTTGCTGTGTCTAAGATGCTCGATCTTCAATTCACCCAGCAATTGCTCCAACCGCGCCGATCGCTCTTCGCGTGACAACGGCAACGTCTCGAGGATCGCAAGGATGTTGTCCTCCACGGACAGCTTTCGGAAGATGGACGGCTCCTGCGAGAGGTAGCCAATCCCCTTTCTCGACCGCCGGTACATGGGCATCGAGGTGATATCTGCGCCGTCCAGCAGGATCTTGCCGCTCAGGGGCTGGATGAGACCCACGATCATGTAGAACGTGGTGGTCTTGCCTGCTCCATTCGGGCCCAACAGTCCAACTATCTCTCCCTGTTGCAAACGGAGGGCCACGTCATGCACCACTCGCCGCTTGCGATACATCTTCGACAATCCGCGTGCCTCGAGAACGCTGCCGTTCCGCGCACCCCCGATTGCGGCGACCGGCCGAGAGTCGCGGGTGGCCGAGTGTTCGCCCGTGTGGCGAAGCACGTCCGCAACCTCCGCGCGCATGGCCCTCATTTCGTCCCACAGAGGCTCAGCGACGCGCAGCCTTGCGTCGAGCCCCAACACCCCTCCAATGGGCAATACCACGACGCCTTCCGATGCAAGGCGGGGGATCACCGAGGCGGCCAGGTGCGTGCGGACCTGATCCATGCCCAGTTCACCCGCTTCCCGCTCCGCATCGCGTCCGGCTGCCCGCTGCGCGGCGAGGTGATCGCGCCGATAGATCACGGCGACGTCGTTGAATGCCGCGGAACCATTCTCGTCGGCGGCGACAATCAGCGCTGTCAGCGCAAGTGCCGTGGAGCGATCCCCGTGCGACAGGCGATCGATGACGGCCGAGATCCTGGGCGACATGATGGGTCCGGTCATTCGCGCTTTCCAGAGATCGCGGACACGGTGGATGGCGGAGTGGAAGGCGGTCGCGGAGGTTGCGTGGGCGCTCCCCCGCCAGACGGGGCCGCCGAGGCAGGGCTCGTCTTCGGATTTGCCGGCGTGGCGCCTGCCTTTGCGGGTGCCTTGCAGGCGGAAGTGGAATCCGCATTCGGCTCAACGTACATCCCGCCGGCCACCGGATCTACACGGTCCTTCACCTCGACGTCCTTCACGCGCGCCGAGTCGAAGTTGACAGTGATCAGGCGACCGCGCGCATAGTTGATTGCGGGCAGGCGGAGGCAGGTGTCGCGCGGCGCGAGGTGCTGGAGCGACGTCGCATGGCCGATCGCGACAAGTTGCTTGATTCGGGGCTTTGACACAGTGTCGCGCACCGGAATGGAGTCGAAATGCGCAACGATGGTGTCGCCGGTGAGGCGATCCTTCTCCGTGGTGTGGAATTTGGTCGTATCCGGCGTCCCCTCGGCGCTCGCTCCACGCACTGCGAACATGTCGCGAATGCGCTGGCCCGGCATGTTCACGTCGATGGAGTCGCTCACGACCACCTGCGTTGGCGAGGTGGCCCGTGCCCTGCTCTTGCCCCAGGCGATCGCGCGCTGAAGTGTGTCGTTGAGCACGCGAAGGTCGATCGTGTCCGACTTGAGCTTGAGATCTTCGCTGGTGGCCTCGGCGGAATCGGACGCGAGTACGCGATCAAGCTTCCGCTTCTTCGACAGGAGATCGATGGTGGTGCCGACCAGTGTGAAGGTCCGTCCCTTGGTGCCCGTGATGCGCGGCTTGCGCATGACGCGCACCAGCCCTTTGCCGTTGTCGAGGTAGAGGGAGTCGCCAGTGGCGGTGAGCTCCGGCCGCACGATCACCACCTCACCGGACGACGACACAACGCTGTCGCCCGTGAGCCAGATGCTGTTTCCCGTCACTGTTACCGGCGGTTGCGCCTTCCCTTGCGCGTCCTTCTCGATCAGGGTCACCGTCGGCCGTCCGACGGCAATGCCCTTTTGTTGGGGCCGGACCTTTGGGATGATCCGGAAGAACTCGAGGGACGGCCCCTTGAGTTGCGATCCGCTGGGCAACGTTGCGTCTACGTTGAGCGTGGCGAGAATACGCTCGTCCCGCTGGAAGTACGTGAGATAGTCCGACTTCAGCTTGAGCCTCGGGTCGACGTAGTCCACGTGGCCGATGAAGAAAAAACGCCCCTCATCGCCGTACTGTTCCAGGCTGTCGGACTTGAGGACGAGCTTCTGCTTGGGACACCTGGCCACCACACCACCGCCGATGTAGTTGTTGTATTGGCCACTCGGCATCTTGATGGTGTTCAGGTGCGCGTTGGGCAGTTGGTCCAGCTGGAACTGGCAGCGCCCAGTCGGCGCGGGAGCACTCGCCTGGGCTCCGGCTGGCGAGGCCCCCAATAGTGCTGATAGTGCCAACAGCGCGACGACAGGCAAAGCGCGCACGGTCATTGACCAGGTAGCGTGAACGAGCCCTTCGCGCCGAGATTCTTGAGCACGGTCATATGATTCAGCTGAGGATCGGCACGAAAGCCGATTCCCTGCAATGTCGAACCCGGGCGAACGAAGGTGAAGGATGTGTCGCTGGATACTTCGTTCAGGCCCTGCATGTACTTGATCTGCGGTGAGGTGAGTCGGCGGCCGTCGTTCGTCACGATGATCACGTTCCCGAATCCCTCCAACACCTGTTGCCTGATATTGTAGT
>JBDUCM010000302.1:0-3796 GCA_040003455.1 bacterium | reverse complement strand
CGTGCCGGTGAAGGCATTCCGCCTGGGCGGATTCAACGGCGTCATCTCGTACGCCGTCACAGGGGCACCTGTGGGCCTCGACGCCGCCATGATGAGCACGGCCCGACCAGACAGCTCAACGTTGGTGCTCGTGGCGCAGTCCACCCTTGCGAATGGCAGCTATCGCGTGGTGGTGACAGGGCGTGCCCCGGGGGCGACCGATCAGACGCTGCCCGTAGCCGTCACCGTCAACACTGCGCCATCGGCAACGCGGGCCACCGGCATTGCGTTGCGGCGCTGAGCGCAACGATGAAAGCAGCGCGAGTGTACCCATTGCTACAGAGAGTGCTTACGGGGAACGGTAGGTTGCGGCACTGCGACATTCGCAGCCATTCCTCAAGGAGATCGAGATGCACACGATGCAGCGGCCGAACGCCGCGCCACTCGGAAAGACCACGATTCGCCCGATAGCCACGATGTGGCTGAGATCCGTTGCGATATGCGCTTGCCTGGCGGCGCCTGGTTTTGCCCGCACGGTGATGGCCAGTGAAGCACCCAAGCTCACCGACGCCGAGATTCTCGGTATCTACATCCAGGTCAACGGTTTCGACATTGAAACAGCGCTACTGGGACGCGCGCAGGCCAGCTCACCCGCCGTGCGCGAACTGGCAACACAAGTGTCGTCCGACCACATGGCTGTGCGGCAAGGTGCGTACGACCTGGCCGCGAAATGCAGCGTGTCGCCAGCGTTGCCCAGCGGAAGGAACGCGGTGGCCGTGGAGCATGGACGTGCGATGACGAAACTCATGGCATTGAAGGGCAATGAGTTCGACAAGGCGTATGTACAGCACGAGGTGGCGTTTCACAGGGCAGCCGTCGATGCCGTTCGGCAGGCACTCCTTCCAGCGGCGGCGTGTCCCGCCCTCAAGGCCCATTTCACGGAAATCCTGCCGGCGCTGGAGCATCACTATTCCGAGACCGCGTCACTCGCACGTGAATTGACCGCACGGTGAGCGCGCGGTATTCGTACAGTCTCCAGCGCTCCCTGTGACATGATTCCGTCGCCCTCGGTTGTACTCCGGGGGCGATGAGCACCCAGGCTTTCAATGACCAGTCGCCCGCGCTCCAGCGCCATTGACCCGCTGGAGCACCTCGAACCGTTTCGCCGTATCGGCGCCCGGGGCAAGGCGCTGTTGGCGCATCGCGTGGTGCGCTCACGGTTTTCGCGGCAAGCCATTGTGCTGCGCAAAACGCAGGCGGTGTCCGGAGCATATCTGGTTCTGGCGGGCCGGCTCCGCGTGTTCACGGTAGCGCCAAACGGCACGGAAGCCACACTCTATTTCATCGAACCAGGAGAGACCTGCGTTCTCGCGTTGAATTGCCTGTTCAACGATCTCCTCTATCCCGCATGGGTGCAGGCCGAGACGACGAGCACCGTCGCGCTCATTCCTGGACCCGTATATCGGGCGCTGTTCGAGTTCGAGCCGGTCATCCAGAACCTTACGGTGCACGCGCTATCCACCGTGGTCTACCGATTGATGGCGGAGTTGGAACACGTGCACGCGAGCAACCATCGAACTCGGCTGGCGCAGTTCATTCTGACGCACGCGGCTGCCGACGGCTCGCTACGCATGACGCAGCAGCAGGTGGCTGACCACCTCGGGACGACACGCGAGGTCATTGCCCGACTTCTTGGAGCGTTCGTCGCGGAAGGGTTGCTCCTGACTCGACGAGGCGCCATAACCATTTTGGACGTTGCGACGCTGCGCCGCGTAGTGTCACCTGACGCGAAGATGGCCAGGTAGCGCTAACGGACCGCGCGCACACTCTCTCTGAAGAAATAGCTCACGGTAGCTGCACCCGGACCGCCGCCGGCCACTGAGACATCCATGCGGACATTCCCGAACATCGTGGCTCCATCGAGCTGCGCAGTGGACGGCCTGTTGCGCCCGATGCGCCCGGACGGGAGCGGGATCGTCACGGTGCCGTCGTCGAAGAAGATGCTGCCGACCTGATCGATGATGCCACTGACATTCGTCGCGTGATCGTCGAACGTCAGTGTCCCGGTGAGCTTTGCTACCGTAAGCGTGCCCTGGACCTCCGTGGTGGGCGATTGCACGAACGTCGCCTGGAATTGCGTTGACGGTGGAACGTGCAGTGCGGCGCAGAGCCCGAGCCCCGCCGGCTCCAGGCAGTTCTGGTAGTTGAGTGTGCCCGTCCACGTGCCGGAAATGTTCGGAAACCCGGGAGGCGCCGGGTTGCCTGGCGGTGGCTCGTCGCCCAGTGGTGGAGTGGCAGGCGTGGTTGTTCCCCCGCAACCGAACAAGATCGTGGCGAGTACCGCGGCCGAGACAGCATGTGGCAGGCGCATATCCACCCCCAGGCGTTGGACGTCGCAAGCGCGCGTCCGGTCATGGCGTTCATAGCGTAATCGGCAACGCCCGGTGAAATGCGTCATCGCCGATCACTCACGCTGTAGCACGCGCCTCCACAGCGACCCCTTTGGCGAATGTCGCCAGCGCTTAGTTCCGCCCGGTGACCGAACCGCGGTGACAAAGGTTCGTCGTCACAGGATTCAGTGTTGGTCGCACCTTTACCCTGACTCGTCATGCGCCCCTTTCCCACGCTAAGAACCGTCTGCTCTGCGCTGGCGTTCGCCGCCGGAGTTGTGGCATGCGCTTCCGAGGTTCCCACGATTCCGAACCCGGCCGGCATCTCGAGCGTCACGATTCTCGGCTTCCCCGACACGCTTGGCTCCGGCGACATTTCCCCGGTTGATGTGCACGTGCGGGACAGCGGCGGACGCGACATCGCCGGTCGGGACGTCAGGCTCGCGTCGAGCGACGTGAACGTCGCTCGCATTGATCCGTCGGGGCGCGTCCGAGCCGTCGCCGCCGGAAAGGCCACTATCAGCGCGACGGTGGATGGCGTCGCTGGGACGGCGGTCGTTGTGGTCAGCGGCGAACCAGCGCAGCTCCACCTTCGCCGATCTGACGGTAGCACCGTCCCGACACTCGTTGAAGGCGATTCCGGCATCGCCAATGATGGCGCTGTGGAGCACCGCGAGATCTACCTGGAGAGTGGAATCCTGCAGCTCACCGGCGGCGCACAGCCGGACTATCAGACCACTCTCCACTACGCCTGGTACGTCGTAACGCGCGACGCGACTGGCCAGCGGCACCTCGCTCTCAAGTCCACGCTCGACATTGCCGACCACGGGTCTGTTCAATACGACGCGCGCGGTGACCTGGTCATGACGTCTGCGACCGCCAGCGATATTGCTCACGACGCCAGTGCCGAGACGGGGGGGTTCACCATGCACTACCGCTCTTCGCCGAGTACTGCCGTCCAGCCATCAGCACTGTTTTTCCGGCGAGAGCCGAAGTAGGCGTCACTGGCGGCTGAGACGCAGGACGAGCAGGCTACAGCAATCGTTATCGCTCCACTTCATTGCGGTTAGAATCTGTCGCCGCCGCAGGTCAACTCGGGCGGAGCTGGCGTTTCGGGCCCAAGCGAAGAGAGGGACATCCGCGCGCGCCGGGTACTGCACGACGAAGGCGTGGCCACTCCCACACTCCCATAGCCAGGTACGACAGCAAGGCGGCTGATGGCAGCGGTGAGGACGAGAGTCGCTGTGGCCGTGACGCTGAAGTCGGCCGTTGAGGCTGTAGGCGGGGCGCGGTTGGGCCGTACAGCACGGAAATATCCGTGTGGTTCGGTGCAATATCCGTGTAGTTCGCTTCGTTCTTCGTGTTGGACGCCTCAGCCAATGTTCAGGATGCCTGGTTCAGCGTCCGGCTCGCCTTGACCGACGTGT
>JBDUCM010000142.1:0-12842 GCA_040003455.1 bacterium | reverse complement strand
CCCAACCAAGGTCACCGTAGAAGCCTTGCTTGTCGGGGGTGAAGAGATACAACGTCTTCGCGCCGAGCCGTGCTGCCTCCGATTCCGCCGCGCGCACGAGCGTAGCCCCGATTCCCGCGCGCCGTCGTGGTTCGGGCACGTAGACGCTCGCCAGCCACGGCGTCAGGTCGTCGCGCTCCGAAAGATCCGCCTCACGTACGCTGGCGCAGCCAACGCACTCGGTCCCATCCACCGCGACGACCATCAACGGCAAGCGGTCGCGTTGGAGATGCGATTGCAGACGCTCCGCGACGATCGCCACGGTGCTGTTCGTGTGGCGGCCAGCCCACTCGTCGAAGAGCCACTGTGCGACGGTCGGCAGATGCTCAGGATGGTCTGCTAACAGGCTTGTCGTGACTGTCATCGCATAGGAATGAACAACGATACCACCGGACGCTCGTGCAAGGCCTTGCAGGAGGTACGTGGGGGTCTGGTTGCTACGCTCATGAACACCGTCACGAGCCATCCACCTGCCAGTACATCCGTGAACCAGATGAGGAGAAGCCGCCCGAGAGCCTGGTTGGGATCATGCCCCATTGAAACAGCGCAATACGAGATGATCGCGATCCCAATACCAATACCAAGAGCCCACCGGGCAATCGCTTGCACTTCGGTATCCCCGGAAGAGGTGCAATGGGCGGGACTGCGCCCCTCACTTCGCACGAACATGTCGGCAAACCCACGCATGCGTTAGCGACGGCCCTGATAAGGAAGCGACACAGCATGTCGCCGCCCGCCCGCCGCCGCCCGGACACGCCGTACGCCTCCCGCCTCACCCCCGCCGCTCCCCTCACGCCCACGCCGCACGCGCAACGCCGCACGTCCACGCCGTACGCCTTCCGCCTCACCCCCGCCGCTCCCCTCACGCCCACGCCGCACGCCAGCCGCCGCACGCAGTTCGCCGATAACTTAGTTTCTAGTTATCCTGAAACCTCCCGGCCCCGCCCCCCGTACGGGCAGTACGACCCATCGCTGCACGCCGGACAGGACCCCAACGAACACGCCGCACGAACGAGGACCACCCCATGCTCTGCATTCTCTACGTCATCGGCGTCGGCACCCTCCTCGGCATCGCCGGCCTCCTGGTCGAACGCGCCCTCCCGGCCCATACCCCCCGCCGCTGGATCTGGTGCCTGATCATCGTCGTCTCCATCGCCCTGCCCGGCTACTACCGCTGGCACCACGCCGCGGACCTCGGCGCCGCACACGCTACCATGCCACTGATGACGGTAAGCGCCGCGCAGATCGAGTCACTCAACCCGATGATCAACACCGCAACGCGTATCGCGTCCGCAACGCTGCTGCTCTGGGCGCTCGTGAATGCCGGGTGGGTCACGCACCTGGTCCGCGTCGCTCGCACCGGACGACGCGGCACGGGCGGACCGGCCGTGGTAGATGGTATCCCCGTCGTCGTCACCGCTTCACTCGGCCCGGCCACCGTGGGATTCTGGCACTCCCGCGTACTCCTCCCGAAATGGGTGCTCGCACTCCCATGCGCCCAGCGACAATACGTTGTCCGCCACGAGGAAGAACACCGCCGCGCACACGACGGCCGCCTCCTCGTCCTCGCGTCACTGCTCACCATCCTCGCGCCCTGGAACCTCGCGCTCTGGTGGCAACTGCGACGGCTCAGCCTCGCCATCGAAATGGACTGCGACAATCGCGTGGTCCGCGCACTCGGCAACGCCCCCGCCTATGGCAACCTGTTACTCAAGGTGGCGCAGGCCGGTAGCCGGCGGCCCCATCTTCAACCCGCACTCCTTGGTGGCGCGGGGATGCTCGAGCAACGCATCGCCGTCCTGATGGAACCGGCGCCACTCCGCCTCGCGCAACGACTCCTGCTGCCGGCCGTGGCCTTCGCGCTCGTGTTGGCCGTAGTGCTCATCCCCCACCCGGTCCTCTCGAAGTCGCACGCGCACGCACCGGCAGCAGCATCCTACGCCACGGCCAGGCGGTGACGACGCCAGCCGTCCACGCTGAGCACACCTCTTCTATAGAAGACGCCGCCGTCAGCGTTGCGGCGTCACCCGTGCGCGAACGCATTCAGGCACTGGATGTCATCCGTGGCATCGCCGTCGGCGGCATCCTCGTCGCGAATGTGCTGGTGTTCTTCGGCCTCTTCGCCATGCCGGCAGATCGCGCCGCCGCACTCCCAACCGCCGCCGCCGACAGTGTCGCGCGCTTTCTCGAACACGTGTTCGTGGACGGCAAGTTCTATTCGGTGTTCTCGCTCCTCTTCGGCATCGGCTTCGGCGTGCAGTTGAACCGAGGAGGCGAGGCAGCGGTCCCACGGTTCCGGCGACGCCTGCGGATATTGCTCGGCATCGGGGCCATTCACGCCTTCCTGATCTGGGCGGGCGACATCCTGCTGCTCTACGCGCTGCTCGGCTTCACCATGCCCTGGTTCGCGCGCAAGTCCAATCGCGAACTGCTGCGGTGGACCGTCGGCCTGCTCTGCGTACCCACCGCGTTGTACATCGTCGCCCTGGCTGCCTGGATGCTCACCGGCCCACACGCCGCAGCCGCGACATCCGACGTGGGGCTGCCGTCGAAGATCCTCGCCCTGTTCGAGGCGATGGGCCGAGGAGGGTTGAAGGATGGCATCATTGGCAACCTCGTCTTCGTCGCCATCCGTTGGGCCGATCTCATCGTCACCGTGCGCTTCCCCAAAGTGCTCGGCATGTTCGTCCTTGGTCTCTGGACCGTGCGCGCCGGCATCGCCCTCTCGCCGTCGACGCATCGCGCCACACTTGTGCGCTGGAGCAAGATCGGCCTGGGCGTGGGACTGCCCGCCAATCTCATTGCCGCATGGAGCGCGGAACACTGGCAGTACCTGATGCCGTCACTCGGCGGACTGCTCGGCGTGGTGATGCAGGCCGTCGGCGTTCCGATGCTCGCCATCGGCTACGCGGCCACTATCGCGCTTCTTGTCGTGGACGGCCGCCGGTTCATCACCGTGTTCGGCCCCGTGGGCCGCATGGCACTCACCAACTATCTCACACACTCCGTCACCTGCGTCATACTCTCGTACGGATTCGGCTTCGGGCTCTGGTGGCGCGTGGGTGCATCCAGGGCGATGCTCATTGCATTCGCCATTCTCGCGATACAGATCCCTCTCAGCGCCTGGTGGCTGTCGCGTTACCGCTTTGGTCCCATGGAGTGGGTGTGGCGACGCCTCACATATGGCAGGCCGATCTGATGCGCAGTGCAATTGAACCACGCCGGTGTCACGCAGCGATGCGGCATGCGATTGTGAAACGCCGCTGCATCGGCTTCCTTGCGACTACTCGATCCTCATCACGATGAACGATCTGCATCTGACGCAGCGCGAGCTGGACATCATGAGCGTGCTCTGGGACCTCGGCGAGGCCACCGTGAACGAGGTGCGCGAGCGCGTCGATCCCGATCTCGCGTATACGAGCGTGTCCAGCATGATCCGCATGCTCGAGATGAAGGGCTACGTCTCGCACCGTCGCGGCGAGGGGAAGACGCATGTCTATTACCCCGTCATTGATGCCGAGACCGCTGGGGAATCCACCCTGGAGCGAATGCTCGACAAGATCTATGGCGGGTCGCCCCTCAAGATGCTCGCCCACCTGATAGAACAGCGGCGCTTCTCCACCGCGGAGCTGAAGCGGATGCGCGATCTCCTGAAGCAGTCGACGAAAAAACGGTAGCGCCAACACTGGCAACGCCGTACAAAGTGGTAATGCTGGAAAGGTGATAATTGGTGATGGCGCCGCGCCGCCCGCACTCGAGTTTTGCACGATGTCAGACAATCCCGATCGTCGCCGCATGCTCCAGTTGTCGCTCGCCGCAATTCCCGGCCTTCTCACGATGGGCAAGGTGAACAGCGCGCTTGCCGAACACTTCGCCCCGCCGCCCGCCAGCGGAACGGGCCCCGAGCACGACTTCGACTTCTTCATCGGCTCGTGGAACGTGAAGCATCGCCGGCTGAAGAAGCGCTTGGCGGGAAACAATGAGTGGGAGGAGTTCGACGGTACGACCAACTGCGTGTCGCTCCTCGGCGGCATCGCCAACATGAACGACAGTGTCAGCTATCGGTCAGGGGCATCGTATCGCGGCCTCGGCCTGCGCGCGTTCGACGCAAAGACCAATCGCTGGGCCGACTGGACTCTTTCCGCGAGCGATCCGCTCACCATCGACGCACCAGGCGTCGGCCGGTTTGTGAACGGCATCGGCACCTTTCTCTCGGACGATACCTTCGACGCCAAACCCATCATGGTGCGCGGGATCTTCTCGTCCTTGTCGGCCACCGTTGCACAATGGGAGCAGGCCTACTCGCCGGACGCCGGCAAGACATGGGAGACGAACTGGGTCATGCGCTATACGCGGACCACGTAGGCGCGCGCACGTCGTGGATTTCTGCTGGGCATGGAAGATGACGTAGCAGACATCCATGCACTGGATCCATAGGGCAGGTATGCGTTGACACGCAGAATTGCGCGCTGTGCGATCACGGCGCTCGCGTTCCTGATCGGCTGCGCGTCGAGCGGCACCGAACCGGGCCCGCCCGCCTCGCGCGTGTATCGGCTGGGCTTTTCCTCGCTCCCGCCACGACTCAGCGTCGCCGAAGTCCTGCGAACGATCGATTCCGTGAGCCAGCACGGCGACGCTGCACTCATGGTCATCGACGTTCCGTGGGCCGCGCTCCTCGCCGACACGAGCGCCTCCTTCCTTATAAGACGCGACCAGTTCCAGGTAGCGCGCCTCTATGCCGGGCGGTCGATGCCACTCGTCGCCACGCTGGAAGCGGCAAACGGTCTCGACCGATCGGCCGAGTCGGATGCGTTGCGCGCTCGGGGACGGTCGATCACTGAACCTGCGGTGCAGCGCGTGTATCGCGAGTACGTCGTCGCCTTCGACAGCATCCTTCATCCGCAGCGACTCGCGCTGGCGATGGAGACCAACCTGATGCGAGCGATGGCGCCGCCGGCGGTCTATTCGGCGGTCGTCACCATGACCAACGCCGCTGCCCAACAGCTTCGTGCCGCCGGATCGACCACGCCGTTGATGGTGAGCGTACAGGTGGAAACCGCGTGGGGACGGCCGAGCGGTGCCTTTGTGGGAGTGCAGCGTGATCGCACCGACTTTCCCTTCGTGCAGGCGCTCGGTCTCTCGTCGTATCCGTATCTCGGCGGTTTCAGTTCGCCGGAGTCGATTCCAGCGGACTACTACGCGCGGCTCACCGCCGATGCACCGATCCCCATGCTCGTGGTCGAGGGCGGATGGACCTCTGGGTCGGTCTCCGGCGTAACATCCTCGCCGGAGATTCAAGCGCGCTACATCCGGCGACAGATGCAACTCGCGGACGCGGCGAAGCTGGCCGGAGTCTTTCAGATCACCTTCACCGATATCGACCTCACGTCGTTTCCAGCGCCGCCGGGGTCCATCCTGCCATTGTTCGCACAGCTTGGCATGGTGGACATCAACTACCGGCCAAAACTGGCGCTCTCCGTGTGGGATTCGGTGCGCGCGGTGCCGCTCGCGCCGTGAAGTTCGCGATGTCCATCCTGGGGAACTACGGATCAATGAGAACTATCAAACGAAGGAGCGTGAGTGTCGCTTTGGCGTGCATTCCATTCGCATTGAGCGCACAAGCGCCAGCAGAGCGCGATGCCATGGCGATAGACGCTGCCGTCGCCGCCTACCTTCGCCCGTCGCTGCCGAAGAGTGGGCTGGCGTTTGAACCGCGTGCAAAATCCAATTCGAAGGAGTGGGTCAATGCTCGTAGCGCATCGCGCGTTGCGGCAATGGGAGCTGCCTTGGGAGCGTCACCTGTCTACCACGACTCCATCTATGTCTGCGGACGAACACCATGGAGTTGCAACTTGCTGCGAAACACTGCGGTGCTGCTTGCCTTCAGCGAACCGATCGTCACCGGGGACAAGGCCACCGTGCATGTTGAGCGACTGACCAAAACGAGCTACGAGCGGATTCCAGTCGCGCGTCAACGGTCAGATCTCAATCTGGTCCGCACCAGGACCGGCTGGCAGGTCATTGGAATCGGGGCCGTTTCGGAGAGTTAGAGGCCATTGGAGACGGAGTCGGTGACTCATCCGATTCTCAACAGTGCTTCTTCGACGTCGAGCAGTGTACGGATACTGGCCGCGTTGCCGACAACGGTGTGCGCCCGCCGCCACTCACGGCGCCCGCGCCGTCAACGTTCCCTTCACCGTGGAATAGAGCACGTCCTGGTACGCCCATGTCCCAGCCACATTGGGCACGAACTGAAACCGCTCACCAAGTGCCAACGCAGCATCGATGGCGTTGCCGCCAGCAGGCACGCTGGTAGACCGAAACTGCGCCACACAGGTGAAGCCGTTCGTCGCTGGCCCGTCGCCATAGGCCCACTCCACCACGTCCCCGACGTGCACCGTCACGTCACTGGAACCATCGGGACCCTTGAACGCCGTGGCGCCATCACAGTCGAACGACACATCCATGCGGATGACCACATTCGGCACCCTCCGCGCGACCACCAGCCACGTTGCCACGGCACTCGGCAAGCCGGGAGTCGAGGCACTCACAGTGTGCAGCCCCGGGTCGGTTGGGCGGAACGACACGAACGCATACCCGAGCGAATCCGTGAACGCGAATGTTCCGCCGTTGCTCGCGAGGTCGAGATCACCGGCGCCAGTCACAACGCTCCAGTTGACCGGCACGTTCGGCACACCTTTGTTGTCGGCACCGGTGACCCTGACGGCGAGCGGAATGGGTGCCGTCGCGCCGACGTACACGTTCTGTCCGGTGCCCTGCACTGCGCTGATACGCGCTGGGGTCGATTCGGATACCGTCGTTGGCGCATCCGCCCTCCCGCACGCGACGATCATTGCCAACGCAACAAGCGCCACGCGAATTCTTGCATCGCGGTACATAAAAATTGCTCTTCCAAACGAAGGTGAGGGTCAGACGGCCACGCCAACAACCGGAGCATGAGCGTGAGAGGGAGCCACCAGCGGGAGCACGAGCGTGAAGCTGCCAGCATTGAGCCGATCAGGGCTCCAGCCCGAGCTCGGAGCTCCAGCTCGAGCCCTGACATGCTCAGTGCTGGAGGCTCACGCTCACGCTCACGCTCCCGCTGATGGCTCCCTCTCCATGCTCGTGCTCATGCTCGGTCTTTGCTGGCGACAATCTACCCTCGCCCCCACGGCCCAACACCGTGACAAATACGGTGAAATTCAACCCGCCTACGGTGTTCCCGCGTCCGTCACCCTCGCCCCGCGCCTGGGCTTTGCAAGCCCTTGCTCCACAACCCACGCGGCGAGCTGCGACCGCGACGTGAAGTGGAGTTTGCCGAGCGCGGCCGCTACGTGCCCTTCCACGGTGCGAACACCGATGCCGAGCGTGCGCCCGATGGCGCGGTTGGTCTTCCCCTGCGCGATGAGGACTGCGGCGTCGCGCTCGCGCCGGGTAAGTCCGCCGCACGCGTCCTTGGCGAGTTGGGCGTTGGTTCGCGTCGATCGCGGCGGTGCCATGCGATCAACCCCCGCCAGAAAGCGATCCACCACGGCAGGCTCATCGATCTCCTGCGCGAGTTCAGCTGCAACCCGCCTGGCCGCATCGAACGATCGCCTGGCGTCCAGCCGCCGCCGCTCGCCAAGAAACGCGCTGCCTTGCGCGGCATCGATGCGCCAGAGCAGCGGTCGCACCCCCTGCGCCGCTGCGTCGGCGCGCGCGGCGTCAAAGGCCGCCGCCGCCTCGGTCCACCTGCCGAGTGCCGCGAACGCCTGTCCGTGCAGGAGCGCCGCGCGCGGCGTACCAGCAACATCGCGTGCGTCGATGGCCACGAACACGTCCCCTGGCACACCCGCCGCCAACGCTACCTCCGCGCGCGCATTGGCCAGGTATCGTTGGCCGAGGGTGCGTCGCGTGCCGCCGGGAGCGGAATCGTTGGCGCCTTGGGCGGGGACGATGCGGTCCACTTCATCAAGTAGCGCAGCGGCCTGCTGGTGCTGTCCGTCGCCCGCGAGCGCGATCGCGAGCGGCGCGCCGGTCCAACGAATCCACGAGTGCGATCCGAGCCGGCGCGCAATGTCGTGCGCCGCCTGGAGCTCCGTGTGTGCGCCCGCTGGATCGCACAGATGCAGCGCGATCAGGCCGAGCGTCCGGCGCGCACCGCACTCGTATTCCATGTGTTCGATCTCCTGGGCGATGGCGAGCGCCTCGCGCGCGAGACGAATGGCGCGTGCATATTCGCCGCGCCAACACAGGTGATCGGCCAACATGAAGCGCGCCAACGACTCGCCCGCGCGCCATCCGATTTCCGAAGCAAGCCCAATGGCGCGCTCGCTTTCACCCAGGTCGGGCATGTGTGCACTGGATACCATCGGGCTGGCGGACGCATGATGACTCGCCGCGCACACGGTCAGGACCGTGAGCGAGTATGCCAGCCCACGCTTTTCGTCGAGCTCCGAGAACAGCGCAACCGATCGCTGGTACAGACGGACCGCGGTGTCCTGCGTTCCGGCGATGTGGTATGCCAACGCCAGAAGGTCCACGGTTTCGGCAACGCCGCGTTGGTCTTCCGCGCGTTCGAGGATCGCGAGCGCTTCGTCGTGATACGGAATGCCCGATTGGGGATCCTCTCGGTTGACGTACCAGTTTCCAATGCTGTTCAGGCTACGCGCAATGAGCGATGCGTCGCCGATGGCACGCGCAACGCGCAGCGCGTCATGGCGGAAGCGGCCCGCGCGTTCGTAGTCGCGCGCCGCCCACAGCATGCCGAGCGTGTGCAGTGCATCCCATTCCACCTTGGCGTCGCCGGCTTCTCGCGCGGCGTCGATCGCCGCCATGAAATCGTCGTTGGCGCCTTGAAACGCGCCGAGCGTTTCGTGGACGCGCCCGCGTACCACGAGGAGCGATGCGTCGGGACACTGCCCAAGGAACGTCGTGGCGGCGAACGCGCGCTCGAGTTGTTGCAGGGCTTCGCGCGGCGCAGAGAGCGCAAGGGCCCGGTCCGCGGCGCGGAGCGCGTGACGCCGGGCCGCGCGCCATTCCCCTGCCTCGAGCCAATGGTGCGCGAGGGCATCGTCGTCGTCGCACGCGTGGTCGCCGTGCTGGGCGTCGAGCGCTATGGCGATGGCGCGATGCAGTGCAACGCGTTCTCGCGCGAGGAGCTGCGCCCGGATGGTTTCTCGTGTGAGCGCATGTCGAAAGGCAAAGGAATCGGTGGACTCCTCAGCCACCAGTTGCGCGCTGACCAGCTCCTTCATCAACAGGATCAGCTCGTGCTCGTCGTGCTGCGTGAGGGCCTGGAGGAGTGCCAGGTCAAACCGTCGGCCCACCACCGCCGCAACGTCGGCAAGGCCGCGCGCCGCGCTGCTCAATCCCGCGAGCCGTCGCCCAACCGCTTCGGAGGCACTTCGCGGAACACGAACCTGCGCCAACGGGCGGGCGCGCCAGCCGTCGTCCGTGTTTGCGAGATCACCGCCGGCCATCAGCGCCTTGAGCACCTCCTCCACAAAAAATGGATTGCCCTCGGTGAGTGCGTACAGGCCGCTGGCGAATGCAGGACCCAACGCAGCAGCCGGCCCGAAGATGGCACGCAACATCTCCGACACGTCGTCCGCGTCGAGGGGGCGCAGGACCAGGTCCTGTGCGCAGCGTGCGCGATCAACGTCGGCGAGGAGTCCCGCGAGCCGCGCTCCAATCTCGTCGGTTCGGAAAGTGAGCACGACGGCGATGGACCGTGAGCTGATGCGCCGCGCCAGGTGCAGCACGAGGTCGAGGGTCGCGTCGTCGCTCCAGTGCACGTCCTCGAAGACGAGCAGCACTGGCTGCACGAGCGCGAGTGCGTGCATCGCCTCATCAAACGAACGGAAGAAGTGGCGGCGGTCGTCTTGTGGATTGGGCGTGCGGTACGGCCGCACGTCCGGAAACATCGATCCGAGCTCGGGAAAGAGCGCGACCAACTCGGCGGCAGCTGGCGCAAGGCAGTGTGCCGCCGCGGCCGGCGACGTCCGCGTGGCAAGCAGGCGGACCAGGTCGAGCACCGGCGCGTACGCGTGCGCGCGATCGGCCTCGAAGCATGCGCCCTGGAGTGTGGCGAAACCGAGTCCGCTCGCCCGTTCGATGATGGCGCGGACGAGGCGCGACTTGCCGACGCCGGCCTCGCCGGAGACGAGCAGGAGTCCGCCGCTGGCGTTGCGGGCGCCCTCGAGCGTATGGAGGGCAGCCGAGAGCGCACTGTCGCGCCCCACCAGCGTGGGGCAGGTGACGTTGTGTTCGTTGAGTGGCGGCTGTGATCCGGGAGTGGTGTGCATGGTGTGACGCATGGTGCGATGCATGGTGCGATGCATGGTGCGATGCATGGAGCGATTCAGCCCGAGAGACGCATCGTCCGTGTACCGCGCCGGCCCTGCGCGGTGAGTTCTGATATGCTCGGCAATTCCCGTTGGCACGGAGCCGTCCCAGGGTGGCTGAACCCAGTCG
Organism: bacterium; assembly: GCA_040003455.1. Taxonomy (GTDB): domain Bacteria; phylum Gemmatimonadota; class Gemmatimonadetes; order Gemmatimonadales; family Gemmatimonadaceae; genus AG11. The sequence goes on along the minus strand of JBDUCM010000142.1, from coordinate 2,348 downwards.
GATTTCGGGAGCGTCATGCGGTATGCCTCATAAAATTAACGGCAAGCCCGAACGCCCGCGCGCCGGTGGCGGCGCGAGGGAACATTGTCCGGGCTCTACCCACAAATACGATCGCAAAAAAGTGCGGAGGTCGGCCAATTCGCGGCAGGCCGTGCCCCATGCTCCTGTCTGCGCGCTCGGCAACCCTCACCGGACATCAGCGCTCCAATAACCGGTGAACAGCCGGTGAACAGCCCGTGCGCGCAGGCTGCCATAACAGATCCGCGTACATCGATCAGGGAAACATGTGCCTACAAGCGGCAGGCGAACGGGTCCGTCCTCCAGGCAGGCGATTCGCCGTGTACCGGGCGGCGGCTGGCCCCGACAGCCCCGACGCGGCCAGAGTGCAACTCCGGTTGGCAGAGGTTGCCCTGGATGCTCGCAACGATACGGTAGAAGCGGAGGCGTTGATCCGCTCGGCGCTGGCAATCACGCGCGCCGCGCTTGGCGGAGCATCGACATTCGGGCGCGTATCTTCGGGCGCGAAAGCGCCCGCTATGGTCTCGACGCGGCCATGTTGGCACGGACGTACGCACGCTAGGGCGATCTCTCCACCGCGGACTCATTGTTTCGCGCGGCGCTCGCCAATCAACGGCACTATGTGTCGGACACACACTACGACGTCCGCCGAATCTTCGGCATGATGGCGGAGCGATACCAGCGCGCAGGAAACCGCGCGAAGAAGGGGCGGTACGCGCGAATGGCGCTGCTCGGCTAGTCGGAGTGGGCCAACGGGAGCATGAGCACGAGCGCGAGTGGGAGCTACCAGCGGGAGCATGAGCGCGAGCGTGGAGCCTCCAGCACTGAGCAGTTCAGAGCTCGTGCTCGAGCTTTGAGCTAGAGCTCGAGCTCTGACATGCTCAGTGCTGGAAGCTCACGCCCACGCTCATGCTCTCGCTGGTAGCTCAATCTCGAGCTCATGCTCAGGCTGTTACTCGCTACCAAACGCGCACCCGTGCCTTTGGCTCCACGTACAGCCGCTGCCCCGGGACCACATCAAATGCATCGTACCACGCATCAATGTTGCGAACAGTAGAGACGCGAAACATTTCCGGAGCATGGTCGTTGCCCGCGAGCTGCGTGCGCATCGCGGCGTCGCCGATCTTCGTCCGCCAGCTTTGCGCCAACGCGATGAAGAACTCGCGGTCGTGCTGTCGCACGTATGCCTTGTCCGTGACCTTGTCGCCGAGTGAGTGGCGATAGGCGTCGAAGGCGGCCTGGAGTCCTGCCAGGTCAGCCACGTTTTCCGTCATCGTCAGTTTGCCGTTCACGGCAAGATCAGGGAATGGCCGATAGCTGGAGAACTGCTCCGCCAACGGTTCCGTAACGGCCCGGAAGTGCGATGAGTCTTCCGGCGTCCACCAATGGTGGAGCGCGAACGCCGTGTCGTAGTCCGCGCCAAGTACGTCGACGAAGTGGCTGGCGTCGTGTCCGATGGCGGCACCGACTGCGCCATATACTGCCGCGTCCGAGGCCGCCGGATCGTACTTGGGGGCCTGCAAGAGCGCGGCTGAGAAGTCATACGTGTTCTCCTGAAACAGGAGCACCGCGCCCGCCCGCTGCGCTGCGATCCACCAGTGCGTTGTGTCGATGGGCTGGCCGACTCTGGCCGCGGCGTGACGATAGTTCCAATCCGCCGCGCGCCGAAGATTGCTCACCGGGTCGGTGGCATCCACAACGAGACCGGAGTAGTCCTCCCAACGGGCCGGATAACCAATCCCGATGCGAATGGTCTTCAGCTTGGCGAGTGCGATGGCCTTGCTGCCGGGCGACATCCACGTCACGGCACTGACGCGCTTGGCGAACGCATCGACGACGTTGGCCACGATCGCCTGTACACGCGCCTTCTGTGCAGCAGGAAAATACTTGTCGACGTACATCTGGCCCACCGCGTCGCTCATGGCGGCCTGCGTCGCAACGAGCGCACGTTGTGCGCGCGGCGTCTGATCAGGCGCCCCACTCATCGCGGCGCCACGCATCGCCGCAGCCTCCTCGGCAAACGCACGCGGTAACACGTCGGCGTATTGGTCGATGAGATGAAAGCGCAGATAGTCCTTCCATGTATCGAGCGGCTGTGAGGCAACGAGCGCCGCAAGGCCCGTCATTGCGGTTGGTTGCCAGACGACGAACACCGGTTGATTGGGCAGGTGGGCCGCAGTGAAGAACGCTGACCAATCCATCCCTGGTGCCTGACGCGCAAAGTCTGCGCGCGTCCAGCGGTGGTCGGCATTGTGATCGTTGGATGACGCTTCGTTCGTCGCCTGGCGTTGCGCGAGTGCGACCTCCAACGCCATGACGACGTCGGCGCG
>JBDUCM010000141.1:0-12849 GCA_040003455.1 bacterium | reverse complement strand
GCTGGATATCGGAGTCGATGCGGAGGTTGTGATGGACGGAGCGCGCAAAGACTCAATCTGCCCCGACGGAGTCCTGCGTTGTGCGGTGCCTGGTGCGGGCCATCCGGCGGGCGACCCGCTTCTGCCGGTCGGCACTGCGCATGGCGCGCCTGCAGTTCAACACCGTGCCGTCCACTATCATTCGTCGCAGACGCAACACCAACATCGTCCACCATTTGTCGAGGTCCACGTGCGCATCGTCGGGGGGAAGTTTGCGGGACGCAATCTGACATCACCCAGCGACGCGCGCGTTCGCCCAACGGCGGAACTGGTTCGCGTCGCGATGCTGCATGCGCTCGAAGCGGACGTGAAGGGGGCGCGTGTGCTGGACCTGTTCGCCGGAACCGGAGCACTCGGACTGGAGGCGCTCTCCCTTGGTGCGAAGTTCGTTGACTTCGTGGAGTTTCGCCCGTCCAGCCTGCACGCGCTCAAGGCCAACATCGCGCTGCTGCGGGCATTGAAACAGACGCGCATCTTCAAGCGCGATGCGCTTCCCTTCGTGGCGGCGCTTGAGCCCGATCGTTACGACATCGCCTTCGCGGACCCACCGTACGAGTCGCGAATGCTCGATCGGGTGATCGACACATGGCACGAACGCCGTTTCTCCCGCGTGCTTGCCGTGGAACACGCAAGCACGCACGAGCTGCCCAAGGGCGCATGGCGTCGCGCGTACGATGATACGATCGTCACGATCTATCGCGCGTAACGCCAGCTCGCTCGCTAGCTCGCCAGCTCGGTCAGGGCGTGCACAAAGGTGTCGAGTTCCGCGGTCGTCGTGAACACCTGCGGTGTGACCCGCACGCCCTTCACCCCCGCGCTGTCGATGGCGACGGTGAAGATCCGGTACTTGTCCAACAGAACCTTCGCGAGCTCGGCGGGAGGCTTGTTCCTGATGCCGACGTTCGCGATGGCGCAGGAACGCTCGACCGCCTCCGGCGTGTTCAACACGATGTTCGGATTGGAGCGTACCTGGTCCGTCCAGTACCGCTGGAGAAAGCGCAGGCGTGCGCTCTTGCGCGCGATGCCGATGGCATCGTGAAATCGAACCGCGTCCTGGATGGCAAGATCCGTTGCCACGGGATGCGTGCCGGTGTGGTTCAACTTGCGAATGTCGGTATCCGCAAAGCTCGTGTCTCCGTAGAGCTGCCACAGCGGAGCAATACGATCCCTGCGAACATAGAGCATGCCGGCGCCGAGTGGTGTGCCGAGCCACTTGTGGAGGCTGCTGGCGTAGTAGTCACATCCGCCCAGGTCGGCCACCTGAAAATCGAGTTGCGCAAAGGCGTGCGCTCCGTCCACCATGACCTCAACGCCGTGACGATGCGCCATGTCGACGATCTTCTTCACGGGCATGATCTGTCCCGTGATGTTGATCATGTGGCAGATCATCAGCAGCCGCGTGCGCGGGGTGAGTGCGCTTTCGTACACCCGGACAAGCTCGTCGTCCGAGGCGGGATGGAGAGGCACGGCAACAAGCCGATTCACGATGCCGCGCCGCCTCGCCTGGAGCTTGAACATGTCGATCATGGAGCCATAGTCCGTGGGGGCCATGACGGCTTCGTCACCGGGCTTCCAGTCGATGCCGGCAATGATCGTGTCGAGCGATTCCGTGGTATTGCGGGTGATGATCAACTCGTCGTCGGAACATCCCAGCAGGCGCGCAACCTCCTTCCGGGAGGCGAGCTTGTCTTCCACCTGTTTGGTGCGCATGTAGAACGACGACACCGCGTTCACGTGTCGTAGGTGCCCGATGTAACTCTCGAGCACGGGGCTGGCCGCGAGCGAGAAGTAGCCGTTCTCCAGTTGAATGAAATCCGGCGTGACCGTGTAGCTCTTCCGGATTGATTCCCAGAATTCGTCGAGCTCGCCCAGTGCGGCTGGCGAGAGGTGGGCTACGCGTGCGAACGCCTGCTCGACGCTGCTCACCGACAGCAGTGACGTGGAGCCGACAACGGCGGCCATGCTCCGGAGGAATTCCCGTTTCGTGAGCGGCTTCATAAGGACGGCTCCTGTATCGTTGATGCCGACGCGCTGTAGTCGAGGTGCTGCAACGTATAGGTTTCTGTCGATGTCCGCAGCCTGCCGCCAATCTGGATGACCTTGTGACGCCTCCCACGAACAGCCCATTCGACGCACCGTTCAGGCCCCCTGCACCGTGACACGTCGCGCGTGGCGTGCGGGGTTGATGATGGTTGCCGGAATGTCCCTCGCCGGCGGCCCAGCGGGCGCGCAGGTGGGACGGTTCCCGCTATTCGCACCGATTGCTGGCGCCGCGGGCCGTTGCGTGGTGTCCCCCGGACACGAGGCCGTTCCGGGCGAGCACGCCAATCGAACGGTCAGCCTGCAACTGGACGGCGAACCGTCGCGCCGGTTGTCTGTGGTCACCAATGCGCGCGGGGGTGTTGCCAGTTTCACCGCCAGCATCACGGCAAGCCGGGGCCCCTCGCAACCGTCGACCGAGGTGGCGACGGCGCAATACGACCCGAATGGACGCCTGATCCGGGGTGAGCGTTCCTTCTCGCTCCTTCAAACGCCGCCGGCGCGCACAGCAACCACAATGCGAGCCATCACCCCGGACGAGTCGTCGCAAGGGCTCCAGCTCGCGAAGCGCGTGCTGGAACGCTGTGGCCCGTAAACATTGCACCACGACACAGGAGCGTCCATGTCATCTCCGACACCCCGCTTTGACTTCAAGAAGGAATCGCCCGGCGCGAACACGGCAATGCAGGCGCTCGAGGCATATCTCCGTACCTGTAGTATCGAAGTAGCACTGATCCACCTGATCAAGCTGCGTGCGTCGCAGCTCAACGGCTGTGCCTATTGCATCGACATGCACTGGAAGGATCTTCGCGCGATCGACGTGAGCGAGGACAAACTCTACATGCTGAATGCGTGGCGAGAGTCGTCCCTGTATTCCGACCGTGAGCGGGCCGCACTTGCCTGGACGGAGACCGTCACCGTCATCGGCGAGCTTCACGCGCCGGACGCTGCGTACGACGATGTACGAAAACACCTGTCCGAAACGGAGGTCTCCGACCTGACGGTCGCCATCGCGACCATCAACGCGTGGAATCGCCTCGCGATTTCGGCACGGACCACCCCCGGACGCTACCAGGCCAAGCATGGATGAACGGCAACCGCTCCAACTGACCGGCGACGAGATGCGCGCCCTTGGGACGCGCGCGCTCGACCTCGTGATTCATCATTTCGAGCACAACCGTGATGAATCCGTCGCGCAGACGCTCACACGCGAACAGACGGAGCGCTTGCTGCGCACGCCAATGCCCGAACATGGCGTGCCTGTGCATGGGCTCATCGACATCCTTGCACGAGACGTCTTTCCCAACTCGTTCAAGACGGATCATCCCCGGTTCTTCTCGTTCGTTCCGAGTCCTGTGAATTTCGTGAGTGTGGTAGGCGACCTGTTGATCAGCGGACACAACCTGTTCGCCGGTCATTGGCTTGCATCGTCTGCGGCCGGTCAGATCGAGATTACCGTGCTCGATTGGCTCAAGGAGCTCTGCGGCCTGCCGGCTGAGGGTGGCGGCATCTTCGTGAGTGGGGGCTCGATGGCGAACCTGTCCGCCATCGCCACAGCGCGTGAGGCGCGGCTCGGTGGACCCGATGAACGCGCCGTGGTCTACTGCTCCGACCAGACGCACTCATCGATGGCCAAGGGGCTGCGAGTGATCGGCTTCAGGCCGGAACAGCGCCGCACCGTCGCGACTGACGCCGCATTCCGGCTTTCGGTTCCGGCCCTCGAAGCCGCCATTGCCGAGGATCGTGCTGCGGGGCGCCTCCCCTTTTGCGTCGTCGCGAATGGCGGCACCACGAACACCGGCGCCGTCGACCCACTCGATCAGCTCGCCGATCTGTGCGAACGGGAAAAGCTCTGGCTGCACGTGGATGGCGCCTATGGAGCAGCTGCGGTCCTGACCGGCCGCGGCCGGACCGCCCTTGCCGGCCTTGGTCGAGCCGACTCCATCACACTCGATCCCCACAAGTGGCTATTTCAGCCCTACGAGCTGGGCTGCCTGCTGGTGCGCGATGCCTCCATGTTGCGCAATGCATTTCGTGTAGACGAGGATGATCACGCCGACTATCTCGCCGACGTGACGCGACACATTGCGCAGGACGTGAACTTCTTCGAGCGTGGAATCCAGCTCACCCGCTCGTTCAAGGCACTCAAGCTCTGGCTATCGCTGCGCACCTTTGGGTTGTCGGAGTTTCGGCGCGCCATCGACGCGGGTTTCGACATGGCAGAGCTGGCCGAGCGGACGTTGCGGGAAGACGGACGCTGGCAGATTGTCACGCCGGCCCAGATGGGTGTGGTCACCTTCCGCTGGAGCGATGCGTCGCTATCCGAAGCAGAGATTGACGCCGTCACACAGGCGACCGTTGAACTCATGCGCCAGGATGGCTATGCGCTGGTGATGTCCACGGCGCTGTGCGGACGGCCGGTGCTCCGCATCTGCGCCATCAATCCCACAACGCTTCCGGATGAGATCATCGAGACCATTGCGCGACTTGGCCGCTTTTCCGTGGTGGCCGCCCAAGAGCCACAGATACTGCGCACGTGAACGAAAATGCCGGGTTGGCCGTAAAACGGGGAACGGGCCAATAGACGCCTACCCATCAGCGCACGGATACCAATGATTCGATCGACTGTCCGGATGACCCTCGCGCTCGGCGCCTTCTGGCTCGCTGCCGGGATGGCGACGGCCAAGGCACAGACCGCTGCGACACCAGTCCTTGATGAGGCGATTCCATCAGGGGCCAATTTCGACAAGGCGGAATTCCGACTCTGGTATCCTCCCAACGCCGGAACGCTGCGCGGCATTGTCGTGCTGGTGCCAGGTTCCAACGGCGACGGACGTGCGCAGGCGACTGATACCGTCTGGCAGGCGTTCGCGGCGAAGCACGGTCTCGCGCTGGTCGGGTGCCGCTTTACGGACAAGCCGCACGATCAGGGGTTCATCGAGGATTACATCAACGTCTCACACGGCAGCGGTCAGGCGCTGCTCGACGCGCTCGGCAACTTTGCCGCGTCGGCAAAGCATCCCGAGCTCGCCAACGCGCCGTTGCTCCTGTGGGGCATGTCCGCTGGCGGCCAGTTCAACTACGAGTTTGTGGCGTGGAAACCGGAGCGCGTCATGGCGTTCGTGGTGAACAAGGGCGGCATCTACTATTCGGCGCTCGTGTCGCGGGACGCTCGCAGCGTACCAGGCATGCTGTTCGTGGGCGGGAAGGACCTGGAGTTTCGCACCAATACCATCGTGGGATTGTTCGCGGTCAACCGGCGGGGTGGCGCACTGTGGGCACTCGCGGAGGAACCGGGCGCGACGCACATCGTTGGCCGGTCGCGCGACGTCGCGACCGTCTTCTTCGAAGACGTGATGGCGCTGCGTCTTGCCTCGAATGGCACCCTGAAGCCAATGGACGAGAAACGCGGACTGATCGGAGACTTCAAGGAGAAGACCTTTCAGCCGATGACCGAGAAGGCACCCACCGTACCCACCGCCTGGCTGCCGACGGAGCGAGTCGCGCGCGCATGGCAGGCGATGGTGACCGACAAGCCCTTCGCGCCGTAGCTCAGTCGAACAGGCTCGGTTCTCCTCCGGATTCAGCACCCTCAATCTGAAGGAGCTGCTGTTTCATCCGAACGCCACCGCTGGCGGAGAAGCCGCCAAGCTTGCCATGGGCAGCGAGTACGCGGTGGCAGGGTACCACCAAGGCGAAGGGGTTTCGACCCAGCGCCTGCCCCACCGTGCGCGCCAGCCCGACCTCGCCCAACTGCTTGGCGAGGTCGCCGTAGGTAATGGTCTTGCCCGGCGGAATGGTGCGTGCCACGGCATACACGCGTTGGTGAAATGCCGGTACGCTCGAGAGATCGAGTTCGATGAACGAGAGATCGACGGACTCGCCCCGCAACAACGCCTGAATTGCTTCGCCGGCGCGCTGAATGTCTGGCGGCGGTGCCGTCTCGCGTACGCCGGGAAAGCGCCGGATCAGGCGCGCACTCGTCTCACGCTCCCCTGGCTCCGGAAGCTGGACGGTAAAGATGCCCCGCACGCCCCATGCAATGGCGAAATGACCAATTGGCGAATTGAACAATGAAAAACTGATAGCCGACATTCCGCTCCACGCTCACAGCACGCGTTGTAGTTGCCTGGTTCCGAGTCACTATCGCGACTCCGTGACGCGGTCTCATATTGACCGGCCGTCTCCAACTTGGTGAGTATCTTGGTGAGTATCTTGGTGAGTATCGACCGTCCGCCACCATCATCCATGCCTCACGAATACCCCGATCTCCAGGCGGATGAGCAGCAGCTCACGGGACACTGGAAAGACGGGAAGGCCGGCGCCGCTGCCGACGATGTTGACGAACGGATCTTGTGGCTGGTAACGAAACGTTTACTGCCGAAGGGTCTTACGGCAGACGGCTGGGATTCCCTCTTTTTGGACCCGCGCGATAGCCGGTTCTGGGAGTTGACCTTTCCGCAGAGTTCGCTCTTCGGCGGGGGCCCACGCCAGCTTTCCGTGTTGTCGCCCGAGGCAGCGGCGGAGAAATACGGAATGTCCGCAATTGACTGACCAACCTGAACTCGTCACCGACCGACTCCGGCTCAGGCCGTTCGAGCCAACCGATGCGTTGCGCGTGCAGCAACTCGCAGGAGACCCTGCCGTGGCCGACACGACCGTCAACATTCCGCATCCGTATCCGGACGGGGCCGCCGAGTCGTGGATTGCGTCGCATCGTCCGGGGTGGATTGATGGAATCGGTGTCACCTTCGCGATTACTGATCGCGTGTCGGGTGATTTGCGGGGCGCGATCGGGCTCGTCATCAACCCCGAGCATCGCCGGGCGGAGTTGGGATACTGGATCGCCGTCGACCATTGGAAGCAGGGGCTCTGCACCGAGGCCGCGCGTGCCGTGATTGGGTTCGCGTTCGAGACCCTGGGGCTGCACCGCATTTACGCCACGTACCTCGTGCGCAACCCGGCGTCGGGCCAGGTGATGCAGAAGGCGGGGATGCAGTTCGAGGGCGTTCAGCGCGGTGTGTTCCTCAAGAACGGTGTCTTCGAAGACGTTGCAATGTGCGCCATTGTACGGGGCGATCGATGAACCGGCGTTCGTTCGTGCGGACCGGCGCGATGTCGCTCGCGGCGAGCGTGCTGGCGTCGCCCGACCTCCGCGCGGCGCAGTCCACGCGTGCTGTCCGTGCAGCACGTCCTCGCCCGTCCGCTGCACAGTTGCAATGGCAACGCGACGAGCTGGCGATGTTTCTGCATTTCGGCGTGAATACGTTCACGGATCGTGAATGGGGGGACGGACGCGAGGACCCGGCGATCTTTGCCCCGGCCGCACTCGATGCACGCCAATGGGCGCGCACCGCACGTGATGCCGGCTTTCGCTCGATGATCCTCACCGCGAAGCATCACGACGGCTTTTGCCTCTGGCCCACGCGTACGACGACGCACAGTGTCGCGAGCAGCCCCTTTCGTGGCGGCACCGGCGATGTGGTTCGCGAGATGGTGGACGCCTGTCGCGCCGAGGGGTTGCGGCCGGGCCTCTATCTGTCGCCGTGGGATCGGAACAATCCCCTTTACGGCGACTCGGCGCGCTACAACGATCTCTACTGCGATCAACTCACCGAATTGCTGACGCGTTACGGCCCGCTCGCTGAAGTGTGGTTTGACGGGGCAAACGGTGAAGGCCCGAACGGCAAGAAGCAGACGTATGACTGGCCACGCGTGTGGGGACTCGTCCGACGCCTTCAGCCGAACGCCGTGATGTTTTCAGACGCCGGACCCGATGTGCGCTGGTGCGGCAACGAGAACGGTTCCGGCGGCGACCCCAACTGGTCCACGGTAAATCCGGCCATCGTGACCTACCCTGGCGCTGATGGGCCCGGCATCACTGCGGCGCTCCAGCACGGTGATCCCAACGGGACCGCATGGTGCCCTGCCGAGGCGGATACGTCCATCCGAAAGGGATGGTTCTATCATCCGGCTGATGACGTGACCGTCCGAACTCCGGACAATCTGGCGGACCTGTATTTCAAGTCCGTGGGCCGCAACGCGAAACTGCTGCTTAATGTGCCCCCCACGCGCGATGGGGTGCTGCACGCCACCGACGTTGCGAACCTTGGTGCCTTCCGTGAACGCCTGGCCGGACTGCGTGCACGGGCGATCTCGGGCACCCAGGGCTGGCGAACCACCGGCGCGCGCGCCGCGGAAACAACGGTCGATCTGGGCCGGACGGTCGCTGTGTCCGGCTTTCGCCTGGCGGAACCGATCGAGCATGGACAGTCGGTGGCGAAGTGGACATTGTATGGTGCAGCGGAGAATGACTGGCGACCGCTGGATCGGGGGACGACCATCGGCTATGCGCGCCTGGGCAAGATCGATCGCGTCAGCGTGCGGCGAGTGAAGCTCGTGATCGAAGACGCGGTTGACGTCCCCAACGAAGTTGCCGTGACGATGTACGAGTAGGCTGCCGCCGCCGCGCAACGAGCTGCTCCCACGAACGGAGTGAAGGGGATGTTGTTCTCGCGACTGTCCTTCATGTTGGTCTGCATTGCGTGGACCCTGCCGGCGCAGGTGATGCCGCTCGCGTCGCGACACATCGTGAGCGGTGTGGTCTTCGACTCCATCGCGCGCACGCCGCTCAGTGGTGCCGTGGTGCAGGCCGCCTTGATTGATTCCGCGCGCGCCCCCCGCGTTGATAGCGCGCTGCCGCGCGTGTTCTGGGCCGTCACCGATTCGGTGGGGCGCTACCGCATGGCCGACTTGCCTGCGGGTCGTTTCATGATCGGCTTCCAGCACCAGGCCCTCAGTGCCGTCGGCCTCGAATCTCCGGTGAACAGCTTCGTGTTGGCTGCGGACACAAACGTCGCGCTCGACCTCGCGATCCCGTCCGGTGCGATTGTCAGGGCGCGCGTGTGCACGCCATCTCCTGACGGTACCGTGCGCGACGGAGCGCTCGCAGGCTTCCTCCTGGACGCCCAGCACGGCGCGACCCTGCCGGATGCAACCGTCACGATCAGTTGGGCGGAACTCGGCATCGCGCGCAAACGCGTCACGTCCGTGCCGCACAACATCGTCGCGACCGTAAGCGACGCGGGCGCATACCTGGCCTGCAACATCACGAGCGATGGCCCCGTGACAATTGCCGTGTCGCGACCGGGCTACCGGAAAATCGAAGGCGAACTGACGATTCCGCCAGGCAGCGTGGGCCGACTCGACATCCGGCTGTCCGATACGAGCGTGGTGCGTGGGACAGCGGCACTGGCTGGCGTTGTCAACGACGACGAGGGACTCAACATCGCGACGGGTATCGTCGCCATTCCGGCCATTGGCCTACAGGCCCCCATCGAGAACAGCCATTTCTCGCTCACCGGTGTGCCGGTGGGCACCTGGTCGCTTGAAACTCGCGCCATCGGCTACGAGCCGCGATTGACGCTCGTCGAAATCGCGGAACGCGCCAATCCAACGCTCCATGTGGCCATCGAGAAGAAGGTGCAGACACTCGAGGCCATGAATGTGGTGGGCAAGCCGGGCCGAGACATGAAGATCCTGACGCAAGTGCAGGAACGCATGCGCACTGCGCATGGCACGGCCATACTTGCCGGCAATGCGTATCTCGACGATGCGATCCAGACCACGGACGCCATCCGCGGTGCCGTGGGGTTCCTGGTGCAGAGTCCAACCAAGGTGCTGGGCCGCCTGGACGGAAAGAACGGCAGCCGGTGCGCACGGGTTGCCGTCTACCTCGATGGCGACCGGCTGCCGGTGGGACCGATGGGGTTGGAGATGGCAAACAACATGCTGCCGGTGAAGCAGGTACTCGCCGTGGAAGCCTATCCCGACATGACGACGGCGCCATTCGTGTGGCAGACGCATGATGCCTGCGCCGTGGTGGCTATCTGGTCCAAGCGCTGATCCGGACGACGCCGCGCGCGTCGTCCGGCTATTTCACCACGAGTTCGCCGCGAAGTCGGATGTCTTTTGATGAAGCACCCACCATCACGCGAAACACGCCCGGCTCCACGATCCAGCGCAGGTCGGCGTCGAGCATCTGCAGTTGGTCTCGCGAGAGATCGAACGTCACCTCACGTTCTTCGCCAGGCGCGAGATGGATGCGGCGGAATCCTTCCAACTGCATGACGGGACGGGCCACCGAGCCCAGGACGTCACGGAGATAGAGCTGCACGACCTCGTCACCAGCACGCCCACCGGTATTCTTCACTCGGCACCGAACGACTGCCTTTCCGCTCGGCGTGATGACAGCCGGTTCGATCACGAGGGCAGAGTATTCGAACGTGGTGTAGCTCAGTCCGTGGCCAAACGGAAAGAGCGCCTGCCCGGTCAAGTCGAGATAGTCGTCCCCCCGGCCCGTCGGCTTGTGGTTGTACGTGAGGGGCAACTGTCCTTCCGCCATGGGGAAGGTGATGGGCAGACGCCCTGCGGGACTGTAGTCCCCGAAGAGGACGTCGGTGACCGCGTGTCCGCCTTCCTCCCCGGGATACCAGGCGTCGATCACCGCACCGACGCGATCGAGCCACCGTGACATCGTAATCGCACTGCCACCAATCAACACCACGACCACCGGCTTCCCGGTTGCCGCCACGCGTTGAATCAACTCTTCCTGATGTCCGGGCAGTGCGAGCGACGATCGGTCGCGAAACTCTCCCTCCTCGCTGCCGACAACGACGATCGCGACATCGCTGCGCCTGGCCACATTTACGGCACTGTCGATCTTCGCTGACCAGTCGTTCGGCACCCCCGCATCCCAGACGAGCTTGATGCGAGCATTGCCGGTGCTCTCGAAGTACTCGAGTTTCACATCGTGTGTGCTGCCGGGCTTCAGCGCGACATCCGTGAAGAGTGTGCGAACGGACTGCTTCTTCCAGTTGTCGATCACCAGCTTGTCGTCGAGGTACAGGCGAAAGCCGTCGTTGCCGGCGACGCCGATCCGATGCGGTCCACTCTTGCCGAGTGGCGCGGTGAGTCGCCCCGTCCAGCGAACGGAATACCAGTCGAACGGAATGCCGCGCGCCGGTGAGTTGAGTGTCCATCCGAAGTCAATGCGCGCATCCGTGCGCACGACTTTTGGCGTGCCGGTGAGCGCGTTGTTGTCGAAATACTCACCTTGCAGCCCAGCTTTCGATTGACCACTCACAATCGATGTGAACTGTTCCGGCGGAATGGTTTCGTAATCCCGTGTCACTCGACCCGGTCCCGCGGCGTAGCGCACGGTGGCGCGGCTCAATCGATCACGAATGGCCGGATAGATCGCGACCGGCGCGTTGCCGGGCCCACTGTAGCCGCCGAGTCGCGATTGCATTGCATCTTCGCCAATGACGGCCACTGACCTGACGGAACGCGACAACGGCAAGACGTGCCTGTCGTTCTGGAGCAGCACGATGGATGCACGCGCCGACTCGAGCGCAAGACTGCGATGCGTCGCGTTCCCGTTCCAATACGCGGCACTATCGGAATTGACGTACGGGTGTTCGAAGAGACCGAGCTCGAACTTGGCGCGCAGGACGCGCGTCACTCCTGCATCAATCACGGAGTCGGCGATGGTTCCGTTGCGAAACGCGGCGAGATATGGCCGATGCTGTTCGAATGACGACTGGAAGATCACGTCGAGCCCTGCGTCGAGTGCGTGCTTCGTCGCGGTGGCTGTGCTGGCCTCGGTATCATGAAGTACGGTCGCACCGCCCGTTGCGGCGGCGTCGGAGATCACGTAACCCGCGAAGCCCCATTCGCGCTTGAGCACATCGGTGATCAGCATGCGATTCTGCGTGGCTGGCGTACCGTCCACGGAGTTGTACGACGTCATCACGGACCGCGCGTGCGCCGAGACCACGGCGGACTTGAACGGAGGAAAGTACAGCTCCCGGAGTTGTCGCTGATCGACGTCGATTGGATAGCTGTCGCGGCCTCCGTCGCCCACATTCGCGACGAAGTGTTTTGGTGTGGCCACGATGCCCGCTCGCTCGAATGCCGCGATGAACGCGTCACCCATGAGCGACGACATCACCGGATCTTCCCCGTACGTCTCTTCCACTCGACCCCACCGCACGTCATTGGCGATGTTGATCACTGGCGCCAGTACTTGCCGGATGCCTCTGTGCCGCGCTTCGCGCGCAATTGCCCCCGCGACGCGCGTCATGAGTGCGGTATCCCACGTGGCCGCGAGGGCAATGGCCTGCGGAAACATCGTGGCGCCCGGACGGGGAATTCCGTGCACCGCCTCCTCGAACGGGATGATGGGAATGCCAAGCCGCGTATTCTCGACGAAGTATTTCTGGATTGCGTTGACACGAGTGGCCTGTGTGCGCGCGGCGGCGGCATCGCCGCGAGACGTGTCGGCACCGGTCAACGCGGCGGGCGATATCTGGAGCCCGAAGACGCCGTGCGAGTAGTCGTTCGCCGGCGTATCGAGATCTCCGGGAATCATGAACATCTGCCAGAACTTCTCGTCCGGCGTCATGCGCCCAAGAAGATCCTTCACCCGGTCCGGGATGGGGAGTGAGGCATCACGGTAGGGGGCGCGCGCCTGCGCGTTCGCTTCGCGGACAGCCGTGACGAGCAGCAGGACCGTTGCCAGCAGCACCCTTGTACGACGCATCATTCGTGATTGAAGGGTTGAGAAGAGGGGAGAATGTCAGGAAGTGACCGCGAGAGCTAGTGGAGCGTTGCGAAATACAGGAGCGTTTGGCGGCTGAGAGTCAACAACAGGAGCTTGAGCACGAGCAGGAGAGAGAGCCACCAGCGGGAGCATGAGCGTGGGCGTGA
>JBDUCM010000039.1:0-39379 GCA_040003455.1 bacterium | reverse complement strand
CCGGCGCAGTCTGTCAAAGGCGAGTGGCTCAGGCTCGGTGAGGCTGTTTCCGTATCCGAGAAACACCACGGTCCCGGGCGCCGGCTGGTACGAGAACAAGCCATCCACCCGCACCGCGTTCGTCCGCTGGTCGATGCTCGGCACGTAGTTGCCGGCGCTGCCGGTGACGATCGGAGCACCCGACCGGTAGTCCGTCAAGGGTACACGCGTTCGCGCATCGTATTGCGCCACCAGCCGCACGAAGATCGGACGGCTCACCTGATACTCCGTCTTCACGCGTGGAATGCGCGCCGTCGCCACGACGACCCCGTCCCGAGCTCGCGAAAGCGAACTGGACTGATAAGAGGCTGCCATCCGGAGCTGTTGGCTCGGGTGCCAATCGATGCTGAGAGAGCCGTCGCGTCGCTGCACGGCATCAACCTCGGAAAAGTCCACGTCGCGACCAGCCGTGAAAGAGGCGGACGCGGCGATGTGCTGGTACTGTGGCGTTGTGAGCCCCGTCTTGAGATTCGCCGTTGTAAGGCGAACGGGCAGCACGAATGGCGTGGTATCCCGAATGCCGGCGACGCGATACGTAGCGTACGGCGCGGGGTCGAACGCATACGTCTGGAGCGTGGGCGTGAGCGCGAGGATCCAACCTCCACGCAGTGTGAAGCTGTTGTCGATCGACGCGTGGTCTTCCAACACCGAGTTCGCGCGAGAGAAGTCCTTGTAACGCCAGGTGCCATCCACGGTAATTCGCGTGGTGAAATTCTCCATCAGGGCACCGGGTGCCCCATACACCGTAAAGCGGTTGGATGCCGATGGCTTCACGAATCCGGTGCGCGCCACGAATCCACTGGATGCGGCGAAATCGTCGGCGATGCCCGTGATCTGGTAGTGGAACCCGAAATTCCGTCCCGTGCGGTCCACGATGGCCTCCCAGAGCGGCGCATACACGGAGCCGCCTCCAGCAGCGCGCGTTTGGCTCTCTACGGCCTGGAACTGCGCGTAGTACAACCCACCGAAGAGGTACCGGGCATCCATCCCGAGCACCCGGTTTGCCGTTGCCCCGTCCTCGCGATCCGTGTACACAAGACCAAGGGTCGCCCGTCCGGCGATGTCGCGCCGCAATCGCGCGATGAGGAACGACGGCCGGTTCAATCCGCTCACCGACGTGCTCCGCGCATCTTCCGCCGCCAGCAGAGCCACATCAGTTCCGCCAACCGTCCCGGTGAGTTTCGTGGCACCGATGGGCTGCGCGATGCGGCGGGTGTACACGAGCTGATGCGGCACGTCGAACTGCTCGAGCCCGTCGATAAAGAACGGGCGCTTCTCCGGGAAGAAAAGCGCGAAACGCGGGTCGGTTGCGATCTGCGCGGCATCGGCCTCCACCTGCGAGAAGTCCGGATGGACGGTGCCGTTCAACGTCAGCGCGCTGTTCACGTCCCACTTCACGTTCCCGCCCAGATCCTGCGCACGAGTGTAGCTCCAGCCTGTCTGCGGCGCCGTCGCACTCGGACTCCCGGTGGACCGCGCGGTGATCTCGGGGTTCAAGACGAGCACGCGATCACGTTGAAGGTCGTCCAGGCCATCAATGCTTCCGGACTGCGCCAGAAACGACGCGCTCCCACGCCGCACTGGCGTCCACGTCTCGGTGTATCCGCTGTGCTGCACGGTACGGATGACGTTGATGCCCCAACGCTGGCTACGGTGGGCCGGAAAGCGAAGCGCCCGAAACGGTATGCGTATTTCCACTTCATAACCGAAGTCGGTGACGTGACCGCTGGACGCATACAGGAAATCCGAGGACAGGTCGGTGCCGAACCCGGTGAATCCACCGGCGCCACCGGCGCCACTCCCCTCGCTCCGAATGCCATCCCCCTGCACACCAAGGGGATTCACGCCGAAGACGAACGCACGGTGCTTGTCATCGAAGGTGTCGAGCAGCAACTGGATGTTGTCGTCGCCACTGATCTTGTCGCGATCAGCCAGGGTGGCGTGAACGGTGGATCGCGGATCGCCGTGTGGCTCCCAGGCACGCACCCCCACATACAGGGCCGTGGCCGAGTGCCAGACCAGCACCTCCGTGGAGTCGGGCGACGGAGCGCCATCGAGCGGCTGGTACAGGGAAAACCCGGTGAGCAGCGCCGCGGAACGCCACTGCGGTTCATCCAGGCGCCCGTCGATGGTGACCGCATCGGTGCCACGCGGGGAGTGGACCGCCGTATTGCCCTGGCGACCATTGTAGACGACGGGGCTGGGAGCCGCAGGGAGCGCAGCGGCCAGTTGCAGGCAGAAGAGGGCGATCATTCTGGAGAAAAGACGGGCAGGAACATCGACGGTCGACGAGCGGTGCAGTAAATCTAGTGGACGCTCGACAGTCAGAACCACGAACACAGGTACCTGAAAATGTCTCCCGACATGCGCGGCATCCCCCTTGACGAGCCCCACGGCGATAGCGCCGCCTCTCCGTGCACGTACGACTGCTGCGATTCGGCCAATGCGCGCACGACGGATTCGTTCCACGTGATGTATCCGGGCGAATTCGACCGCGCCGTCGGCGATGGCTGGGACCTGTCGCGCGTGCGGAAAGTCTCCGATGACGCAGATGGCGGCATTCGGTTTGTCACCACGGACGGCCGCTGTTGTCCAGCCGCTGATGCCGCGCAATCAACCTCTGGCAGCGGGACATACCGATCGTTCGAGTGTCGAGCGTATCCGCTCTGGCCATACCTCCACAACCAAGAGTGGCGCTTCCGCATCTCGGCGCGGTGTCCCGTGCATTCTCCTGATGTCAATCTCGCGGACAAGGTGGACGCGATTCTCGACGAAGTCAGGGAATTGGCAAGGGATGCCACGGTCATGCGCTGGTTCCAACACCAGCGCCCTGCATGGAAGTTCAAGGAGTATCCCACGCGCCACGACAAACCGCGGGAGGCGGTCATCCTGCCGCCGGACATCAGCCGGTCATCGGTCCTGTATCCGATTACGGTGAACGGCCGGTTGATCCGCTACGGTATCCGCGAGGGAGAAAACGCGCAGATCAGCCCCGGCATTACACCGGTGATCTCGGATCTCGTGCTGGCGTGCGCAGTCGTGGAACTCGCGGATTGCGAGTACATCAATGTCTACCGCCCTGTGTCGCCGGTACTGTTGGACCACCTCAACCAGATGCTTCTTGAGGCCAGTGAAGGTACGCGCACGCAACTTGGTGCGCCCATGCCAGCCTTGCGCGTGCCGGTAGTGACCGAGGGCAAGCAGGCCGCCGCGCCGAGCGTCACGGCCGTTATCCGTGCCTCGGGCAGCATGCGCACCGGTCCAACAGTACAGATCGTGAATGCGCATTCATCCTACGATGGGGCGCCGCTGAACAAGTACGTGAACGAGTTTGGAGACGTGCGGATGGGCGACACGACGGCAATGCTGATGACGGTGGCACGGATCGTCGAGGCATTGACGGCTCGAGACAGCCGCGTGACGGTCAGCGCCGGCAGCGACGCACTTCGTCGCGCGTATCGGCACCTCGAAGCCATTACGCGGGCCGGCCTGGGCAAGGAGTTTTCGATACTGGCACAGTGACTGAGCTATCGCGCGGCGCGGTTCGCCAGGATCTTGAGAAAGGACCGCCCGCGTAGCTCATCCACGCTCAGCCCGGTCATCGCTACGGCGTCGTTCTCGGTGATCGCCGCAGAGTTCACGCCGCGCAGGAAGAAGTTGAGGAGTCCCTGACCCGTCGCGGCGTCGTCGAAGACGTCGCCGACAAGCGTGGCCTGCGCGGCCTTGTTCACAAAATTGCTGAGTCGGGCCGCCGCAGCGTCGATGCCGTCGAGGAAGAAAGCGTAGAGGGCGGCGTAACGCGTCACGAGCTGCGCCGGATGCAGGTCCCATCCCTGATAGAATCCACCGACGAGCGAATGGGTGACATCGTCGAAGTGGAGCTTCCACGCCGCATGCACACTCGTGACATTCGCGCGCTGCTGGTCGGCCGTGCGGTCAGGCGCACGATGAATCGGCACCGGCATCACCGTGGTGGATCCATCGGACAACCAGATGCCGGTTCCCGCGAGTGATACCTGCATCACGCTCTTCGCGAAGTCGCAGGCTGGATGACGCATCCGCTGGTGTGCCGCGGTGATGTTCACCCCTGCCGTATAGTCGTATGTCCCGAAATGGGCGCCGGTGAGGCGTCCCCCTGAGACCGCGGGGATGCGTGGCAGCAACGACTGTCCATGATGGTCCAGCACCATCTGCGGCGTCTCGACCATCACCTCGAAGGTGAGCGTCCCATCCGGCAGGCGCAGCGCTCGCTCCAGTCGCTCGAGCTCGGCGACGAAGTACTCCACTTGCTCGATGATCGTGACTTTCGGCACCGTGATGACGAAGTTGGCTGGTAGCTTCCCCGCGCGCGCGACCACCTCCGTGAGCACGAGTTCCAGCGTGCGCATGCTGCGAACGCGAAGCTCCTCATTGAGCGGCTTGATGCGCATGCCGATGAACGGCGGAAGCAGGCCGTCCCGCATGCCGTCAATCAGCGCGTGAGCGACGGTCGTGCAATGCCCGTCCTCCTCCGCATCCGGGCGGTTGCCGTAGCCATCCTCGAAGTCAACGCGAAAGTCTTCCACCGGCTCGCGCGTCAGCTTCTGCACCACGCGTTGATGGATGGTTTCCAGTGCCGGGTGACTCGCGATGCCCACGGCCTCGCCCAGCGTGGCCGCGTCAGGGGCAAAGTCACGGAGCGCACGAAGGGCGACGTCGCCCAGCTTCCGCGCGGAATCCGCCACGAAGAGCTGGGCGCCGCCATACACAGTGTGTACCGGCTGCCGTGCGCCGGCCTCGCCCGGATAACGAGCGGAGAACGCCAGGTTCGCGGAGCGGAGCGCGTCAGCGCTGCCAACAGTGGGCATCGTCATGCGTTGTAGATCTTCCCGCTCTTCACGCGGTAGCGTTCGAGGACCGCCTGCGCCTCGGTGCGCAGGACGTGGCGAACGAAAGTGATCCCTCGGTCCTCCAGGTATTTGTACGAGCCGGGAAACACGGGGCCTTCGTCGAAGTTGAGGCGTGCCGCGTCGTCGCGATTGGCGCCGTAAACCACCCGCTTCACACCGCTCCAGAGCGTCGCGCCCAGACACATGGCGCACGGTTCGCACGACGTGAACAACTCGTGTTCGGGCAGTCCGGGTGCGGCGAGCGAGAAGGAGCCGAGCCGCTGCTGCGCCATCATGAACGCCACCATCTCGCCGTGGAGCGTGCAATTGTTGAGGCGCACCACACTGTTCATGCCCACGGCAACCAGCCTGCCCGTATCGCGCTCGAACACGGCGGCACCGAACGGACCGCCCGTCTCGCGCTCCACGTTCTCCAGCGACATGGCGATGGCGACGCGCATCTTCTCGATGTCGCCCGTGTACGTCCGATCCCAATTGACGAGATCGTCCACCCATCCCGGATAGGCAATGTGCACGGCGAGTTGCGGCATGGCGGGAAGATGACGCCGGCACACGCCCTTGGCCACACGCGCCTGGCCACAGGCCATTGGCGAGGCGCGCCGTTCCTTGCCCTCGCCCGGGCCGGCGATGCATGTTCCCGATCCGTAGCGAGGAGTGCTCTCCATGCCCGCCGTCGGCACCAGCGTTGCCCGTAAGGATGGGATCGGCAAGGCCACAGGCGCGACCCAATACGCCGACGACCTCACCTTTCCGGGGATGCTGTACGGACGGACCATCCGTTCGACCATTCCTCGTGGCCGTATCACGAGCATCGAGCTCGATTTCGACACCGCCGGCTTCACCATCGTGGACTATCACGATATCCCGGCAGGCGGTCGCAACGTCGTGGCCCTCATCGAGGACGACCAGCCGTTCCTGGCCCAACGCGACGTGCGGCACGTTGCCGAGCCGATCCTGCTCCTCGCGCACGCGGATCGCGAGACGCTGCTGGCCGCCAACGTCGTCATCGCGTACGACGCGCAGGAGCCTGAATACGATCCTGAGCGCTCCGGCCTCGTCTTCAAGTCGCTGGGCATCGACAAGGGCGACATGGACGCCGGCTTCGCGAACGCGGAGATGATCATCGAAGGGACGTACCGGACCGGCCATCAGGAGCACGTCTACATCGAGCCCAACGGTGTCATCGCGGTGCCCGAAAAGGGCGGCATCGCCGTGCACGGCTCCATCCAGTGTCCATTCTACGTCGTCAAGGCGCTCAAGAGCCTGCTCGGTGCGGATGCGTACGTCCGCGTGGTACAGACAGAAACAGGTGGCGGCTTTGGCGGAAAGGAAGAGTACCCGTCGATGATTGCGGGGCACGCAACGTTGCTGGCCCTCAAGTCCGGGAAGCCGGTGAAGATCGTGTACGATCGCACCGAGGACATGATTGCCACGACCAAGCGACATCCCTCCATCGTGCGCCATCGTACGGGCGTCACGCGCGACGGCAGGCTCGTCGCCATGGATGTGGACATCACCATCGACGGCGGCGCGTACGCCACACTCAGTGCCGTGGTGATTTCGCGCGGTGGCATTCACGCGGCGGGACCTTACCGATGCGACAACGTTCGCATTCGCGGGCGAGCGAAGTTCACCAACACGCCCCCCAACGGCGCCTTTCGCGGCTTTGGCGCACCGCAAACGCTGTTTGCCGTGGAAGCGCACATGGAGCGCATCGCCGACGCGCTCGGCATGGACCCTGTGGCGCTGCGCGAATTGAACGCGTTGCGGCCCGGCGATACGACGGCAACGGGGCAGACACTCACGGACGATTGCAGCGCACTCGATGTGCTGCGCGAGGCCGTCCGCCGGTCGGATTTTCATCGAAAACGCGCCGAATACCGGGGCACCAATCGGGGGATCGGACTGGCGCTGTTCTATCATGGAGCGGGGTTCACAGGCAGCGGCGAACTGCGGCTGGCGTCCAAGGCGAGGTTGAGCCTCACGCCCACGGGAGTACGGATCTTCGTGTCGAGCACCGAAATCGGGCAGGGGACTCGAACGATGCACGCGCAGATCGTCGCCGATGCCATGGGTATTCCATACGAATCTGTGGAAGTCCAGCAGCCCGACACGCAGCTCGTGCCCGACAGCGGCCCCACCGTGGCGTCGCGGACGTGCATGGTGGTGGGCCGGATCCTGCAACGGTGCGCGGAGGAGATGCGCGCGACGATCGGTGCGCGCAGTCCAGCGGAGTATTACGCGGCGCACGGCCCCCTGGATATCCTCAAGGAACACGAGCCGCCCGCGTGGATTCAATGGGACGAGGACAGCTACCGCGGCGACGCCTACGCGACGTATGCGTGGGGCTGCGATGTCGCAGAAGTGGAGATTGATCGCGACACATACGAAGTCAGGCCTGTTCGGATCACGGCGGTGCAGGAAATCGGCAAGGCCATTCATCCCGGGCTCGCGCGGGGGCAGATCGAAGGCGGCACGGCGCAGGGGCTCGGCTTTGCGTTGCTCGAACACGTGGTCATGCGCAATGGAGAAATGGCCAATGCGACATTGACCAACTACACCATCCCCACCACGCTCGACACACCGGAAATGGATGTGATCATCCTCGAGAACCCCTATCGCGACGGCCCGTTCGGAGCCAAGGGACTCGGCGAGCTTCCCGTGGACGGTCCCGCACCAGCGGTCATCAACGCCATTCGTCATCTCGCCATCGACGTCCGCGAGATTCCCGCGACCCCCGAGATGATCTTCGCCGCATGCACCTGACGCTGAACGGGCGCGACACGGAAGTCGACGCCCATCCAATGAAGCGCCTCCTGGATGTCCTGCGCGAGGACTGCGGGCTCACGGGCACCAAGGAAGGATGCGGCGAGGGGGAATGCGGTGCGTGTACCGTGTTGATGAATGGCGAGCTGATCGTGTCGTGTCTCGTTCCCTTGGCGCAGGCCGAGGGCGCCCAGGTGACCACCATCGAAGGACTCGGTGGCCACCATGCGCTACAGCACCACTTCATGAACGAGGCGGGCGCGCAGTGCGGCATCTGTACCCCCGGCATGATCATGGTGGCGAGCACCTTGCCGCCCACTGCGACGCTGGACGACATCCGCGTGGCGCTTGCGGGCAACTTGTGTCGCTGCACGGGTTACGAGGCCATCTATCGCGCCATCCACGCTGCGCACACCACGGTGGGGGCATGAAGGGCGCCATCTCGGCGCTGAGCATCGAGACACCGCGATCGCTCGACGACGCGTTGTCGATGCTTCGCGACGAGTCGCTCACCCCCATTGCGGGTGCGACGGACCTCTACGTGGGTCTCAACTTCGGCACGTTGACGTCACGGCGCTTCATGGACATCGCCCGCCTGGATGAACTGAAAGGGATAGTCGAGCGCGACAACCTGTTGGTCATCGGAGCGGGCACGTCGTTTACCCGGATCATGCACTCTCCCCTCGTGCGAGGCCGCTTGCCGATGCTGTCGCAGGCGGCATCGCAGATAGGCGGCGTGCAGATACAGAACCGAGCCACGCTGGGGGGCAACATCGCCAATGGGTCCCCCGCCGGTGATTCGCTGCCGGTGCTGGCGGCGGCGGATGCCGTAGTGGTGCTGCGCAGCGCTTCGGGCGAGCGTCGCGTGCCCTTCGTCCAGTTCTACACAGGATATCGCGCGTCGGTGATGCAGCGCACAGAGTTGATCGTGTCGGTGGAAATTCCTCCCGTGCACGGCATCCAGTGGTTCAGGAAGGTGGGTACCCGGGCGGCGCAGGCCATTTCGAAGCTCGTCATGGCCGGAATTCGGTCGCCAGTGCCGCGCATTGCGATGGGGAGCGTGGCCGCGACGACCATTCGGCTGTCTCGCACGGAGGCGGCGCTTGCTTCGGGCGCTACAATTGAAGAGGCGAAGACGGCGCTCGAATCGGAGATCGTCCCGATTGACGACATCAGGTCGAGCGCGAGCTACCGCCGTCACGTTGCCAGCAACCTGCTCCAGCGTTTCTGGGCAGACACAGCCTGAAAGGACTATCGCAATGACCGATCTGGTAATTCACGGGCAGCGCATCCTCACGCCAGAGGGGATACGTCCCGGCTGCGTGCACGTCCGCCTGGGGAAGATTGTCGCCGTCACTACCCTGGAGGTCGTCCCGCCCACGTCGCTGTTCGTGAAGGCTGGCGAGAACATCGTCATGCCGGGCATCATCGACACGCACGTGCACATCAACGAACCGGGCCGCACCGACTGGGAGGGCTTTGTCTCGGGCACGCGCGCCGCTGCCGCCGGCGGTGTCACCACGCTGTTCGACATGCCGCTCAACAGCATTCCCGCCACCACCACCCTCGCGGGCCTGCACGCCAAGCGCGCGGCCGCCAAGGGGAAAGTCATGGTGAACGTCGGGTTCATCGGTGGCGTGGTGCCGGGCAATGTGGACGAGCTTCCCGCAATGCACGATGCCGGCATCACCTTGTTCAAGTGCTTCCTCACGCCGTCGGGCGTTGATGAATTTCCGCCGGTGAACGAGGCGGACCTGCGTATCGCCATGCCGGTGCTGACGTCCCTGGGGGCAACCTTGCTCGTCCATGCCGAGTCGCCCGAGCACGTGTCAACGGCGCCTGCCGGTGATCCACGACGGTATGCCACGTACCTGGCATCACGTCCCGATCAAGCTGAAACGGATGCGGTTGCCTTGATGATCCGGCTGGCGGAGGAATTCGGCACACGCATCCACATCGTGCACGTGTCGTCCGCCGCTACCGTCCCCCTCCTGCGTGATGCGCGCGCACGGGGCGTGCGGATCACCTCCGAAACCTGCCCGCACTACCTGAGCTTTTCGGCGGAGCAGATCGCCGACGGCGAAACACAGTTCAAGAGCGCGCCGCCCATTCGTGATGCGGCCACACGCGACGCGCTGTGGCATGCGCTGTTTGCGGGAGAGATCGACCTCATTGCGTCCGACCATTCTCCCTGCCTCGCAGACATGAAGGATCCGGAGAATGGCGATTTTTTCGCGGCGTGGGGCGGCGTCTCGTCGCTCCGGATGTCATTGCCTGCGGTATGGCACGAAGCGCAGGCGCGTGGTGCCACGCTCGAGAATCTCGCGAAGTGGATGTGTACCGGCCCTGCGGAACTCGCCGGACTCGGTCACCGCAAGGGAAAGCTCGCCGCCGGCTACGACGCGGACATCATCATCTGGGACACCGAGGCGAAGGCGCCGGTGGACGACATGACATTGTGGCACAAGAACCCGCTGACGCCATACTTCGGTCGCACGCTCACCGGTGAAGTGCGCTCCACGTACGTGGGCGGCATGGAAGTGTATCGCGACGGCGTCATGGGGAACGGAGCGCCGGGACGGCTCATCAACTGATTCTCATCCGATCATGTCCGATTTCACCGAGCTCGTGGACCTCGCGGCCGAATGTCTTGGCGGAACGGTGATTGCCGCGAACGATGAATTCTTCGCGCCCAAGGAAGGGCTGCTCAAGCCGGGACCAGCCGAATGGCGCGAAGGGGAGTACACGGAGCGCGGCAAGTGGATGGACGGATGGGAAACGCGACGACGGCGCGTGCCGGGACACGACTGGGCGATCATCCACCTTGGCGCGCCCGGTGTGGTGCGTGGCGTGATGATCGACACGAGTTTTTTCCGGGGCAACTTTCCCGAGAGCGCGAGCATCGAGGGGTGCAACGTGCCGGGAACGCCGTCCCTCGATCTCCTTGCGAGCGACGCGACCACCTGGCGCACGATGCTCAAGAAGTCGCCACTGGCGGGCGATGCACACAATCGCTTCGAGATCAAGCACGACCGCCGCGTCACCCATCTGCGCCTGAATATCCATCCGGACGGTGGCGTGGCGCGGTTGCGGGTATTCGGTGAGGTCCAGGCCGACCTGCCCGATGCCGCACACGCGGTGATCGATTTGGCGGCCATCGAGAACGGCGGCTACGCGGTGGTGTGCAGCGACATGTTCTTCGGCCATCGCCAGAACCTGATCATGCCGGGGCGATCCACCCACATGGGCAACGGCTGGGAAACGAAGCGTCGCCGCGGACCCGGACATGACTGGACCATCATTCGCCTTGCCCATCCAGGCGAGGTGGAACGCGTGGAACTCGATACCGACCACTTCAAGGGCAACGCGCCCGACAGCTGCATGCTCGAAAGCTGCTACTTGCCTCTGGTGACGCCGGCCGACGCGCTCGCTGACCCGGTCGTCCGATGGACGAAGCTGGTTGCGCGCGCGAAGCTGCAACCGCACGCCCGCCATGCGTTCACTCCCCGGGTACTCATCCCCGCCACCCACGTTCGGCTCAGCATCTATCCGGACGGCGGCGTCGCTCGGCTGCGTCTCTTCGGGCGTCGCGCCGTTCCCGCGTGATGCTGCCCGCCATGCCGATTGACGACCTGCCGACGGCTGACGCAGTCGAGGCGCTCACGGCGTGCTGTGGTTCAGGACGATGGGTGCGTGAGGTGATGGCACGCCGTCCTTTCGGTTCACGTGAAGCATTGCGCGCTGCATCGGATCGCGCATTCGCGACGCTGGAAAAGAACGATTGGCTCGAAGCGTTCGCGCATCATCCGCGGATTGGGGAGCGGCACGCGAACATCCCGGTATCGGACATGGCTGCGCAGTGGTCGTCCGGCGAACAGTCCGCCGCCAACTCCGATCCGGCGGCATTGAACGAACTGGCGCGAGCAAACGCGCAGTACGACGCCCGATTCGGGTTCATCTTCATCGTGTGCGCGACTGGACTCGGTACCGCCGACATACAGGAGAAGCTGCGGGCACGGCTCGCCAACTCGGCCGAGGAAGAATTGTCCATCGCCGCCCGCGAACAGCGCGCGATCACGACGTTGCGATTGGAGAAACTGTAAGCGACAGGCCGCGCGCACCACTGCGTGCGAGAGGGTGCCTTTTACCAGGTCCGGGAATCCAATGAGCGACGCGATCACGGTCAGCACGCATGTACTCGACACAGCGTACGGTGCGCCCGCGGCAAATATCGCCGTCACGCTGGAGCGTGTGGATGCGCCTGGCGGCGGATCCATCGTCGCGACGGGAATAACCGGCGCCGACGGACGTATTCCCTCCCTTTCCCCAACAGGGGCGCCCCTCAGCGCCGGTACGTACAGGCTCTCGTACGACGTCGCCGGATACTTTGCCGAGACGCAACGCAAGAGCTTCTACTCGGAGATCTGCATCGATTTCATCGTGACGGCAGATCCGGAACACTATCATGTACCGTTGCTCCTCAGTCCGTTCGGCTACTCGACGTACCGGGGGAGCTGAGACGCCCATGCCCATCGTGCTTTCCAGCAACAGCTACGGCAAATCGGCGGTACGGCTGGTGAAGGTCGTACGAGGTGACGCCAGTCATGAAATTCGCGAACTCACCGTGGACATCGCGCTCGAAGGCGCGTTCCGCGAGGCACACACGCAAGGCGACAACAGCGCGGTGCTGCCAACGGACACAATGAAGAACACGGTGTACGCCATGGCGAACGAAAGGCCTCTCGGCGAACCCGAGGAATTCGCCGTCGCCCTTGCTGAACGATTCCTGCACACCAGTCCGGCGACGAGCGCAGCGAGAATCACTGTGGCAGAGCACGGCTGGCGCCGCTTGGACGTCGGCGGTGAGGCGCACGGCCATGCCTTCGAACGGGCGGGCAACGAAATACGCGTTTCGCGCGTGTCGCTCGAACGCGCCGCCAATCCCTCCATCTCGGCCGGCATCGATGATCTCCTGATCCTCAAGTCGGGCCGTTCAGGCTTTTCCGGTTTTCCGCGCGACGAGTATACGACCCTCCGTGAGACGGACGACCGCATCCTGGCCACCTCCATCTCCGCACAGTGGCGTTATGCGGCCGGCGTGTCCGGCTTTGCTGCCCTCTTCGGGCGCGTCCGTCAACTCCTGCTGGAGACATTCGCCGATCACGACAGCAAGTCGGTCCAGCACACGCTGTACGCCATGGCGGAAGCCACGCTTCAGGGCTGCGACGCTGTCGAAGAAATCAGCATCACGATGCCCAACAAGCATCACCTCCTCGTGGATCTCGCTCCGCTCGGACTGACGAACGCCAACGAGATCTTCGTGCCCACCGCGGAACCATACGGCCTGATCCAGGCGACCGTCCGCCGCGCGTAGCCCAGGCGCCCAACCACCTGCGTACTCGACAGTTCGGGTGCTCGGTGAGATGTTCAGGCGCGTTGCAACTCCCGACCATGATTTTTCGTAGTCTCTCACGTACGCATGTCTCACATCGATTCGTCGCGCCAGGCGCGATTTGTCATATGACTTCCATCAAGCGTTCGTCCGCGGTGCCGCTCTCGCTCGTTCCGGCGCTGGCGGCCATCGTGAGCTGCGGCCCTTCAGGGCCGGCAATCGTGTCGGGAGTAGACCCGTGCCTGCCACAGGTCTACAGCGAAATGGCCTGTCAGTATGCCGTGCAGCATCAGGGGTACTACTACGGCGGCATGTGGTATCACCACATCTACACGTCGCCATTCATCTTCTATCACAACGGCTACGGCGGATACGTGCGCTCCGGCGGAACGGTACGCGCCCTTTCCCCGTCCACATATCAGCGAAGCGTTGGAGGATCCGCCGCAAGGACCACCGTTGTGCGCGGCGGTTTTGGCGGTATCGGCGCGGCGCACGGCTTCTCGGGGAGCTGACATGGAACGCATCGTGAGCACCCCGCGCCCCAACTGGCAGTCCATTGTCGAAGGGCGCGGCCTCAAGTGGCACACTGGCGCAACGCCGTACTGGTCCGAAGAAGCGTACTACCGCTTCAGCACCGAACAGATCGATACGGTTGAGCGCGCGACCAACGAGCTGCACGAGCGCTGCCTCGAAGCCGTGCAGCACGTGATCGACGAGAAACGCTACGCGGAACTCAAGATTCCCGAGCATGCCATTCCGCTCATCACCAAGAGTTGGGAAGCCGAACCGCCCAGTGTGTATGGGCGGTTCGATCTCGCGTACGACGGCAAGTCGCCGCCGAAGATGCTGGAGTACAACGCGGACACGCCCACGTCACTCCTGGAAGTGTCCGTGATTCAGTGGGATTGGCTCCAGGCGCTGCATCCCGGCGCGGACCAGTTCAACTCCATCCACGAAAAGCTCGTGGCGTACTGGCAGTACGTCCAGGATGATCTCGAACGCAACGGGCCCCTCGGGCCGCTCGTGCACTTCGCGTCCATCGATGATCTGGAAGACGGGATGACGGCTGCCTACCTGGCGGAGACGGCGGCGCAGGCGGGACTTCAGATGAAGCTGCTCGCGATGGCCGATATCGGCTGGGATCCGCAGGCGAAGGAATTCTGCGATCGCGAAGACGTCCGCATCGATACGCTGTTCAAGCTGTATCCATGGGAGTGGCTCGTGCATGAGCCGTTCGGTGACCACGTGCGGGTCGCCGAGATGCTCATGATCGAGCCCGCGTGGAAAATGGTGTTGTCCAACAAGGGCATTCTCCCCATCCTCTGGGAGATGTTTCCGGGCCATGGCAATCTGCTGCCGGCGTACTTCGACGAGCCAAACGGCATGTTCGAGTACGTCAAGAAGCCCCTCCTGTCCCGTGAAGGCGCGAACGTGACTGTTCACACCATGAAGGAACACGTGGAGTCCACAGGCGAGTACGGTGCCGAGGGGTACGTCTTCCAGGAGCTTGGACCCATTCCCGATTTCGACGGTAAGCGCCCGGTGATCGGTAGCTGGATCATCGGCCAGGAAGCGGCCGGCATGGGGGTACGCGAGGCAGACGGGTGGGTAACCGGCAATACCTCGCGGTTCGTGCCTCACCTGTTCAAATGAATCAGGCAAAAGAGAACCAATTCGTCCCGCCAGGAGTATAGTCTGCGCAGGCCCTCACTTCAGTAGTTCAACCGAGCCAGACCATGATCAAGACCGCTATTCGTACCGTCGCAATGCTGTCCCTTGCCGCCGCACCTGCCTTTGCCACTCCCGCCCCGGCGCCAGCCGCCGCCCTCGATACCGTCGTGTTCGCCGGCGGGTGCTTCTGGGGAGTGCAGGGCGTCTTTCAGCACGTGAAGGGCGTAGTGAGCGCCACCTCCGGCTACGCTGGCGGCAGCATTCCGCGGCCCTCTTATGAAGTCGTGAGCA
Organism: bacterium; assembly: GCA_040003455.1. Taxonomy (GTDB): domain Bacteria; phylum Gemmatimonadota; class Gemmatimonadetes; order Gemmatimonadales; family Gemmatimonadaceae; genus AG11. The sequence continues at coordinate 24,331 of JBDUCM010000039.1, read as the reverse complement.
CCGGCGCCACAGGACACGCCGAATCGGTTCGCGTCGTCTACGATCCGGCCAGGGTGTCGTACGATCAACTCATGGAAGTCTTCTTCAGTGTGGCCCACGACCCCACGCAACTCAACAAACAGGGCCCCGACCATGGCACGCAGTACCGGTCGGCTGTGTTCTACCAGAACGAAGCGCAGCACAAGGCGACGGAAGCATACATCGCGCAACTCACCAAGAGCGGCACGGTAAAGAAGCCGATCGTCACGCAGGTCGCCGCGCTCTCTGCCTTCTATGCGGCCGAGGCGTACCATCAGGACTACGCGACACTGCACCCGAACGAGCCGTACATCGTGTACAACGACGCGCCGAAGATCGCGGACCTCAAGCAGCGGTACGCCACGCTCTGGACGGACAAGCTCGCCGCGCACTAGCGTTGTGTTGTGCTGAAGGTGAGGCAACAGCGGGAGCGTGGGCGTGAGCTACCAGCATTGAGCACATCAGGGCTCGAGCTCGAGCTCTGAGCTACAGCTCGAGCTCTGGAATGCTCAGTGCTGGAGGCTCACGCTCATGCTCCCGCTCCAGCTGACGCTCACGCTCCGAGCTCAAGCTCAAATGAATTGAGAAACAACCCCCGAGCCGAGACGCGATGCACTACGTGGCCCGTGACCGGATTCCGGAGACCATCGACGAGGTGCTCGCCGACCTGGATGTCGTGATCGCCCGTGCCCGCGGGGAGAAGAGCCGCCTCGGATACTTCGCCGTGCTGTACCGGAACGTCACGCTGGGCGTGAAGAACGCCATCGCCGAGGGGCGGTTCGAGGACGGGCCGCGCATGGAACGGCTGGACGTTGCGTTCGCCAATCGCTACCTGACCGCCCTCGAAGCATGGCGCTTCAACAAGCCCGTGAGCCACTGCTGGACCGTGGCCTTCAACGCCGCCACGCGACGACGCCCCATCATACTTCAGCACCTCCTCCTCGGCGTCAACGCGCACATCAATCTGGATCTCGGGCTGGCCGCGGTCGCTACGTGCACGGCGGAGAACCTCGCCTCGTTCCAGCGTGACTTCCAGGAGGTCACCACCCTCCTGGAAGAAATGATCGACGATGTTCAGGAGCGCCTTGACCGGGTGTCGCCGTGGATGGCGTGGCTGGATCGCATCGGGCACAGGTCCGACGAAGTCCTGTGTGGATTCTGCATCGACAAATCGCGAAAGCTCGCGTGGGGCGCGGCCGAAGAGATGATCGTGGTGCCGGAAGACGCGCGGAGTGTTCGCGAGACGGAACTGGACCTTGTCGTCGCTGGGCTCGCGCTGCCCATCGCGCGTCCAGCGTTGATTGCCACCATCGTGCTCGCCTGCATTGGCCTGCGGGAAGAATCGGACGTGGGCCGCGTGATGGACACACTGCTGATCGCGCAAGGCGCCACCACGGAGACTGCACCGGCCGCGCGCATCACTTGACCGATCGTCACGCGTACATGACGCGCATCAACCGCGTCATCGACCATATCGACGCGCACCTCGACGCGCCGTTGAACCTGGACACGCTCGCGTCAATCGCGCACGTATCGTCGTGGCACTTCCACCGGGTCTTTCAGGCGCTGACAGGCGAAACACTCGCGCAGCGCGTGCGGCGTCGCCGCCTGGAGGTGGCGGCCAACCGGCTGTTGCTATCGCCCCGGGAGCCAGCGCTACGGATCGCGCTCGACGTCGGCTTCGCATCGGCGGAAGTATTTTCGCGCACCTTCAAGGCCCACTTCGGTTGCACGCCCACAACCTGGCGACGAACAGGGCATCGAGAATGGGCGGAGCATCGTCGCACGGAACTCAGCAAGATTCATCAAGATGACCGCAACGCGCATCAAGCAGCGTCGGTCGGTTTTCTGCATGATGAGGAAGCGTGGCCGCGCAGTGCGACCGCGCGACCGCGGGAATCGGTACAGGTGCGGATCAGGACGCTCCCGCCAGTACGGGTTGCCTACATGCGGCACGTGGGGCCGTATGGCTCGTCAGGATTGACCAGGATGTGGCAGCGCTTTGCCGCGTGGACGACGGAGAACGGATTGATGACGCCACGTCGCACGATGTATGGCGTGTCTCACGACAGCCCCGACCTGACGTCGTCCGACAAGTTGCGGTATGACGCGTGCATCGAGGTGGGCGATTCGTTCGCGGCAGTGGGAGAAGTCGGCGTGCAGTCACTGCCTGGAGGACGGTACGCGTGTATGCCGTTCATCGGGACGTCCCTGGAGATACACTCGGCCTGGATGCGTTTTGTCAGTGAATGGCTGCCAGGCAGCGTGTATCAGTGCGACGATCGAGATGCCATCGAGGTCTATGATCGCGACTTCGCGGTGGATCCAGTCACTAGTGCGTTCGGGTGCACGCTCTGCATTCCCATACGACCGGCCTGACTACTACAGAGGGTAAGGGAGGCGAGGTCATGAATCCGGTATTCGCCACAGCCACGCAACTCGCCGCGGCCATTCGCGAACGTCATGTAACGGCAAGCGATGTCCTCGAAGCACACCTCGCGCAGATCGACGCGCACAATCCTGCGATCAATGCGATTGTCACGATGGACGCCCACGGCGCGCGTCAGCGTGCACGCGAGGCCGACGCGGCACTGGCTCGCGGCGAACCGTGGGGACCGCTCCACGGTGTACCATTCACGTTGAAGGACGCCCATGCCACGGCGCACATGCGCACCACCACGGGGTTTCCACCCTTCGATCACGTCCCGGAATCCGACGGCGCCGTCGCGAGCCGCCTGAAGGCAGCGGGCGGCATCATCATCGGCAAGTCGAACGTTCCGGTGATGCTCTCCGACTTCCAGACAAGCAATCCAATTTTTGGCACGACCAACAATCCGTGGGACGTCAAGCGCACCCCCGGCGGTTCCAGCGGCGGCGCAGCGGCGGCCGTGGCCTCCGGCATGGTGCCGTTCGATATCGGCACTGACTTGGCGGGCTCGGTTCGCATCCCCGCGCACTTCAGTGGCGTGTACGCGCTGAAGCCTACGGAACATCGCGTGTCGCTGGATGGCGTGGTACCCGATCCGCACCACTCGCCGCGCAGCGTTCGCATCATGTCATGCATCGGACCCGTTGCGCGCAGCGTCGACGACATCGATCTCCTCTATCGGATCATCGCCGGCCCGGACGGACGCGACACTGATGTTCCGCCGGTGCCACTTGGGGTGCGAGCGGCAATCGATCTCGCCGGTCTGCGGATCGCATACGCGCCCACCTTCCCCGGGTTTCCCGTCGCCGCGGAAATTCGTGATGCCATCGAGACACTGGCGCAAGCGCTCCAATCCATCGGCGCGAGCGTCGTCGAAGCACCGCTGCCATCCCTGGACTTTCGAGACGACCTCCGGCGCGGAGGGGCGCTGGTCGGCATGATCACGAGCGCGTTCCAGCCCGATACCGGCAATGCACCGGCAACTATTGCGCAATACTTCGAGGCACTTGCCCGGCGCGACCAATCCATCATGGCGTGGGAGCAGTTCTTCGGTGAGTGGGACGTCCTTCTCTGCCCGCCGAGCATGACCACCGCGTTCCCGCATTGCACGCCGGGGTCACCATTGAGCGTGGACGGGCGCGACGAGAGCTATTGGATGGTGAGCGCCCATGCCGCGCTCTTCAACTACCCGGGAAATCCCGCGATCGTGATGCCATGCACGCTCGATCGCGACGGCCTTCCGCTCGGCATTCAGCTCGTAGGACGACGATGGGACGAGTCACGACTGCTCGGCATCGCGAAGGCGATGACGGCATTCACCGGAGAGTTCAGGCGGCCGTCAGGGTTTTGAAGGGTGGCGCCATACGGTGGCACCTTCGATCTTCCTCACACCATGACGTCCTCCCACCTTGTCGCGGCGCTCAGCGTCGCGTTGGGCTGCGCCACCTCCACAGTCGGCGCGGCGCAAGCCACCACATCCAAGACCGCGCGAGCCGTGCGCATCTCCGGCACCGCGCCGCGCATCGACGGACGTCTCGATGACGCAGCCTGGGCGCAAGCGCGCCCGATCAGCGACTTCGTGCAGAAGATTCCCGTCGAAGGGGCGAGCCCCACAGTGTCGACCGAAGTGCGGCTCCTCTATGACGACGAAGCACTGTACGTTGGCGCAAGGCTGCGCCGGAGCGATCCCGCGGCAATCCGAACGTCCGTCACCCGACGCGACGGCGACAGCGATGCCGAGGTCTTCATCATCTCGCTCGACACATACCTGGACAAGCGGACCGCGTACAGCTTCTCGCTGTCGTCCGGTGGCGTGCGCGGCGACTTCTATCACTCGCAGGATAGCGAAGACAGTGGGCGCGAAGCACAGTTCGATCCGATCTGGAGCGGTGCCGCCCGCGTTGGCGAGGAAGGATGGACGGCCGAAATGCGCATTCCCTTCTCCCAGTTGCGGTTCAACGCGGCGTCGGAACAGTCCTGGGGACTCCAGCTCACACGCGTAGTGGCCGACAAGAGCGAACGGGAACAATGGGTGCTCATTCCCGTGGACGCTGCGGGGTATTCATCGATGTTCGGGCGCCTGGAAGGCATCTCCGGCATTCCTCCTGCCCGCCGCCTGGAACTGCTGCCGTACGTCGCCTCGGACCTGACCTATCGCGCCGTCGTTGATCCGAACAATCCATTCAACGATCGCACCGGCGCGCGAATGGGCGGGGACCTCAAGCTGGGGCTTGGCCCGAATCTCACGCTCGACGGCACGATCAATCCGGACTTCGGGCAGGTCGAAGCGGATCCCGCCGTGGTGAACCTGACGGCCTTCGAGACGGTGTTTGATGAGCGCCGTCCGTTCTTCATCGAGGGCAACGAACTGCTCACCGGACGTGGCCAGAGTTTCATCGGCCGGCCAGCGTGGTTCTACAGCCGCAGGATCGGAGCGTCGCCGCGAGGCAGCGCCATTGGCGACTTCGTGGATGCACCAACCAACACCACCATTCTGTCGGCAGCCAAGGTCACGGGCCGCCTCGCGTCCGGGCTCTCCGTGGGCGCACTCGCCGCCGTCACGCCGCGGGAGTACGCGCGCACATTTACACAAAGCAGCGGTGCGCTCGCGGATGTCGCCGTCGAACCGCCCAGCGAGTTCGGTGTCATCCGCCTGCAACAGGAATTTGGAGAGCAGCAATCCAACGTGGGCCTCTCGCTCACGGAAGTGAGCCGCTCGCTGGATGCGCGAGGTGGCCTGAACGCGCTGCTGCCCACCAGCGCCGTGGCAGGCGGCGCGGACTGGAAGCTGCGCTACATGCAGGGGATGTACGAAATCACGGGATGGGTGGGCGGCAGCTACGTGGACGGCGACACGGCCGCCATCGCGCGACTTCAACGGAACAGCGCGCACTATTTTCAGCGCCCGGACCAGGACCACATCCATTTCGATCAGAACAGGACGTCACTCACGGGCACCAGTGCATCCGTCCGGCTCGACAAGAACGCGGGACGGTTCACGCTCGGCGGCATTCAACTCTCGACGCGGTCCCCGGGGTTCGAGATCAATGACGCGGGCCAGATGCGGAGCGCCGACGACATCGACTTCAATGCCGACATTCAGCTCCGCGATACGAAACCACACAAGTATTTCCGCTTCATCAACTTCGGCACCGCAACCCAGGCGGGCTGGAACTTCGGAGGCATTCGCCAGTACCTGCGCTTCAGTGAGTCCGGGCAGGTGACGTTGCACAACTTCTGGCGCATCAGTGCGAGCGGCCAACTCCAGATGCCCTCCCTGAGCGACGATGCAACGCGTGGCGGTCCACTCATGGGCATGCCGCGGGCGTACACGTTGACAGGGCAGGTGACGAGCCGCTCCAATGTGCCCACGACGTGGACCGCGCGAACACAATACTTCCACGATGAGTTCGGCGGATGGCGCCTCGACGCCACAACGGGGTTGGCGACGCATCCCGCGTCCCAGTGGCAGGCGTCCGTCGACCCGACGTACTCGCGCTCCGTGGACACTCGGCAGTACGTGTCGACCCTTCCGGGTGGAACTGCGGCCACGTACGGCAACCGGTATGTCTTTTCCTCAATCGAACGGAGCACGCTGTCGGCGCGGTTCCGCTTGAACTATGCCTTCACGCCGAACTTCACGGCCGAAGGATACGCGGAGCCCTTCGCGGCGAGTGGCCGATTCTACGCCTTCGGCGAGGTTCCGGCGGCGAGAAGCAGCGCGCTTCGGATCTATGGCGCACCATCGAGCGGCACGGCCATCACTGCGGAATCGAACGGGACGAGCACCGTGCGCGATGGCGCCAACACCTTCGTGTTGCCAGCCCTGGGTTTCAACCGCTTGTCGTTCCGGTCCAATCTCGTGCTGCGCTGGGAATACCTGCCAGGCAGCACGGCATTCCTGATCTGGCAGCAGAGCCGGCAGGACACTGGCGCCGCTGGTCAACTCATCAACCCCCGCGACCTGTGGGACGCCACGCGCGCCGCAGGAGACAATCTCTTCGTCGTGAAGATCAGCTACTGGATCGGAGTGCGCTGACTCGGGCACCCTCCCGCTCTCTAGTCCTTGTCGTCGTGCAACATGCGCACGGCCGGAGTGTCGAGATCGTCGAACTGGCCGCTACGCGCCGACCAGATGAAGGCGATCACCGCCGCCGTCACGATGACGAGGGCGAGGGGCAGCACCACATAGATCACACTCATGTCCGATCCCGCGAAAAGGTGAAGCCGTGCCAGGCGCCGAGTACCACGGTGAGTGAACTGGCCGGCATGAGCACGGCGGCAATAAGTGGGGTGAGCAGGCCAGCGATCGCGAGCGACGCACCGATCGCATTGTAACCCAGCGAGAACGCGATATTGCGGCGGATCACCCGCATGGTGCGCCCCGATCCCTCCACGAGTTCCACGAGCGACGAGAGGCCGGGCCGCGTGAGGTAGATGTCCGCCGTGCTGAGGCAGGCCTCGGCACCGCCATGCACGCCGATGCCCACGTGCGCCGCGGCAATAGCAGCGGCGTCGTTCACGCCGTCACCGACCATCACCACGCGCCCCGCCTTTTTCAGGCGCTCCACATACGCGAGCTTGTCTTCGGGTGACGCCGCACCAATCGCCTCGCCTGGAGCAAAACCCAATGACCGTCCGACGGCATCCACCACGTCGGCTGCGTCGCCACTCAACATGATCGTGCGCCAGCCTGCGGCGCGCAGCCGGTCCAGTGACTGTTGCGCATCGGCGCGCACGCGATCTCCCAATCCCGCGACGGCGAGGATCACGCCGTCAACGGAGATGTGCACTGGTGTCAGCGTGCGATCCATGGATGCGATGCCATCCTGCAATTCCGCATTCAGGGCGCCGCCGCCATCGCGCACGAAACGCGGGGACCCCACGCGAATCAATCGCCCGTCGACGACGCCTTCAAGGCCGCCGCCAGTGACATGATGCTCTTCGGTCACCACACCGGTCGGTAGGTCGGTCCACGCGCGACGGAAGCCATCGGCCAGCGGATGGGACGAGCCTTGTTCCAGCGCCAATACGAAGGGTTTCACCCAGTCCGGTCCAATCCAGGCTGCGAGCGCAGTGGACCCTTCGGTAATCGTCCCCGTTTTGTCCAGCACCAGCGTGGCCGGCTTTGCGAGGAGTTCCAGCGCGTCGCCCCCCTTGATCAACATGCCGCGCCTTGCCGCGCGTCCAATCGCAACCGTGATCGACAAGGGCGTCGCGAGCGCGAGCGCACACGGGCAGGTCACGATGAGCAACGCAATCGCATCGTCGAGGGCACGCGCCGGAGCCGTGCGCCACTTCACGATAAAGGTGACCACCGCGGCCACCAGCACGACAGCCACGAAGAAGCCGGCCATCCGATTGGCCAACTGTACCACCGGCGCGCGCCGTCGTGCACTCGCCTCGACGTGTTGCAGCAACCGCGCAATGCGGCTCGACTCACCCGATTCTTCTACGCGCACCTGTAGCGGCGCCTCGACATTCAACGTGCCCGCGAAGACACGCTCCCCAGGGGAGACCGCGACCGGACGCGATTCACCCGTCAGTAACGCCGCGTTGACCATCGACCGGCCAACCACCACGATACCATCGGCGCCGAATGTCTCACCGGTCCGAACATCGAGAACCATGCCCGGTAGCAATGCGTCCGTCGGGAGTTCACGACTGCGTCCGTCCTCGATGATGCGCGACGAGAGCGGTGCAATGGAGCTGAGGAGTTCGGTCGCATCGGTCGCAATGCGCTGGCCGCGCTGTTGGAGGAAACGGCCCACGAGGAGCGCGAAGATCAGCACCGCCAGGCCGTCGAAGTACACAGGCCCGGAATCGACGATCGTGTTGATCGCACCCTGACCCATGCCTGCCGCGAGGGCAATCGCGATCGGCAGGTCCATGTGCAATGACCGCGTGCGCACCGAGGCCCACGCGCCCACGAAGAACACGCGGCCGGGCCACACGAACGCAGGCACGGCGAGCCCGAAGCTGATCCAGCGGAAGAAGCGCGTCATCGCCGGATCCATGCCATTCAGCTGGCCGGCGTACAGCGCAAGCGCGGCGAGCATGATGTTGATGGCGATGGCGCCCGCGATCCCGATGCGCACCAGCATCGCCCGATCCTCACGCCGCCGCATCGCGTCACGTGCGACGCCACGGAAGGGATGCGGTGGGTAGCCAAGCTGATCGAGGCCCCGAGCGATCGCAGAGAGGGGCACGGCCGCGTCATCCCACTCGAGAACGGCGAGCGAGCGCCGCACGTCCAGTTCAGCTCTCACCACCCCCGGTACCACCATCGGCATGCGCTCCACGAGCCACACGCACGACGCGCAATGCACACCCTCGAGATACAACTCCGTTCGCGCCAATCCATCGGCCTGATGCACCACATACCGCTCGGCAAACGCGGGATGATCGAACTCCTCGAAGCTGCGCCCGGAGGCACGCACCGGAATCTCTCGGCGATCCGTGAACGCGTAGTAGCGCTCCAGGCCGCGTTCATTCAGAATCGCAAACGCCGTGCGGCATCCGCTACAGCAAAACTGCTCCGAAACCGCTTCGTCGAGCAGGCCCGTGGGAACAGGCAATCCACAGTGCGTGCACAGGCACACCGCGACTGTCCCGACCGACGGTGCTGCGCGCAACGCGTCAGTGGACATGCGTCGTCAACCCCGACGTCAGGACGAGACGGCCGCTCATGGCCAAAATGCCAAGGACGAAAACCGTCATGGCGCCGAGCGCCGGCAGCCGTTGCCGCAACGGACCGAACGCGCGCTGGGCGCCCATGCCGATTGCGACCATCGCCGGAACACTGCCCAGCCAGAAGACCGCCATGAGAATCATGCCGTCGACCATCCGTCCTGTTCCACCGGCCGCTGCGACGAACACGTAGAGCCAGCCGCACGGGAGCAACGTGGTAGCGAGCCCGGTAAACAATGCCCGCACCGCAAGCGACCGCCCGCCCAGGCGACGGAGCGCGCCGCCGAGAAAGCGTTGCCACCACTGCGGCGTTGATGGGAGGCCGATGTGAATGCCACGTTGCACTGCAAAGGTGGCGAGCGCCCAGCCAATCATCATTGTCCCGGCGACGATCGTTGCGGCATGGCCCACCCCCGCCAGTGCCCCGAGATGCGTGACGCCAACGCCGACAGCCCCCGCGAGGGCGCCGAGGAACAGGTAGGAGATCAGGCGCCCGACATTGTACAGCGCGTGCGCACGCACGAGCGATGCACCAGGTAGAGCCGATCCCGTGTAGAAGCAGACGAATCCGCCGCACATGGCGGCGCAGTGTACGCTGCCCAGCAAGCTCGCCGCGAGAATCGCTGCGGCGGATCCAAACATCGCTACCGCGCTCCGGATGCAGCGCGCCGGACTTCTGTGCGCGTACGAGCCACGAACCGGTCCGTGCCGCGCACGGCCGTCACGTCCACCTCCCACTGCCCCGCGAAGCTGATCGCCAGCGGTGCCGTGTACACACCAGGGGTCGCCTCGCGCAGGGTGTCCGTCTGTACGTCGTTGGCCCGCGCGTTGAATCGTGCCGTGGCAACCACCGTCGCACCCTGAATTGGTCGCGACGTGGAATCGGTGAGCGTGACCGTGACCACGGGCGCCGATGAACCGGCAACCGGCGCGATGGCGCTGATGGCTTTCCACCCCAGCGCGTTGCTGCGTCTTTCCTGCGCCATGGTGGAATCGAATGCCACCGCCTTGCGGTAGTAATCAGGCTCGATGGCCATCGCCGGGTCGTCGTTGGCCAGTCGCATCAACACCAGGTTGCTCACGACGAATGCCACGAGGATCACCACGACGCCGACGGGCCATCCCATACCTGCCTTCATGGTGTATCCCCCTTCGATGGGCCCAGCAGGCCGTAAGGATTTTTCTCGGTGTAACCCTCGTTGTCCTTTACGCTCAGGAACATGCGACGCGAGCCATTCGTGAACGCCCCGCGCGGCAGCATGACGAACAGGCTGGTGGTGCGCGTCTCACCAGCCTTGACGATGAGTGGGTTTTCCGGTGCGATGACGATTACATCCGCGCTCGCCAGGTCCGCGCCCACCAGGCCGTCAACCGCGAGCACATACCGCTCGTCGTGAGCACCACGGTTCGTGATCTTCACCCGGATCTGGTTGGAGATTCGGCCATCGGCTTCCTCGGTGAACGGGCCGTCCAGGCCGCGGAGGACCGTGATATCCGCTGGCGCCTTCATGATGAGTGAGCCCACCAGCCCGCCCAGCAGCAGCACCAGTACCGCCGGGTAGAGCACCGTGCGCATCCTGATGAGCTTGCGCGTCTTGCCGGCAATCTCGTCCTGCGATGAATACCGGATCAGGCCAGTGGGCTTGCCGACCTTCGTCATCACGTCGTCGCAGGCATCGATGCACTGGGTACAGTGCACGCATTCCATTTGAAGCCCGTTCCTGATATCGATTCCGGTGGGGCATGTCTGCACGCATGCATTGCAACTGATGCAGTCACCCGCGTCCGGAGCGCGATCCTTGATGCCGAGTGCGCGAGGCTCGCCGCGGTTGTAGTCGTACGCAACGATCAGCGACTGCGAGTCGATGAGCGCCGATTGCCAGCGTCCGTACGGGCAGACGATCAGGCAGGTCTGCTCGCGGAAATAGGTGAAGTTGAACCACACCACGCCCGTGAAGATCACCACGAACAGGAACGCCGTGGGGTGTTGCGACGGGGGATTCAGGACCCAGTGATAGAGATTCTCCGTCCCGACAAAGAATGCCAGGAAGGTGTGCGAGACGAACAGCGCCATGAGGAAGAACGCGACGTACTTCCCCACGCGCCATGGCGTGAACCATGCGCCCGCCTTGTCCAGGTTGCGCGCACCGGTATAGCCGCCGTCGAACCAGCGTCCCACGGGACGGAACAGGAATTCCAGGAACACCGTCTGCGGACATGCCCAGCCACACCACGCCCGTCCAAAGAACGCGGTGAGCAGAAAGATCCCGAAAACCATGCTGCCGAGCAGGAGCATGAACAGCAGCGTATCCGTGGGCAGGAACGTGTACGTGAGCAAGGTGAATTGGCGGCGCGGCAGGTCCATGAGAAACAGCGGCTTGCCGCCAAGGCGCATGTGCGGCACAGCGAAGAACACCGCCATGAGCACATAGGCCAACACTTGCCGTTTTCTCCACCATGCACCATGCGACGGCTTGGGGCGGATCCAGCGTCGGCTGCCGTCTTCGTTCAAGGTGGGCAGTACCCGCCCACCCAGGGCCGGCGGCCGCGCTGGCATGGTCACTGGACGGCGACCACTCCCTGTGGCGCCTTCGGATTGACCGGATTGGATCCTTGCAACGAGGCAACGTACGCCACGACCGCCTGCACCTGCGCCGGCTTGAGCATCTTGCCCCAGGGCGGCATCCCCTTCTCCAGGACACCGTTGGTCACGGTCTTGTAGATGTCGGGGAGCGTGCCGCCATGAATCCAATAGGTGTCCGTCAGATTCGGACCGATCAAACCGCCACCGTCCGGCCGGTGGCACGGTGAGCAGTTGGCCTGAAAGACCTTCTTGCCGTCCTCCAGTGCTTCGTGGTTATGGGAGAGCGCGAGCAATTGAGCGCCCGTCACGTCGCCGCCGGTAGGTGCCGGGTGCGCCAGAGCGAACGCCTTCATGTCGTTCTCGTAGTCGGCAATCCGACCCTTGCCGTTCCCGACCGGACCCACGTTGAACAGGTAGATCACGGAGAAGATCACCGTGCCGGCAAAGCTGAGCAGCCACCAGCGCGGCATCGGATTGTCGTACTCCTGGATGCCGTCGTACTGGTGGTCCATGAGCTTGTCCATCGTCTTCTTCGGGCCCGTTCCCTGGCCCTTGTCGTCTGTGGGGGCAGCCATGGGTCAGCGCTCCTGGGTGCTATGCGCGATCACATGCCCTTCATCCAACGGAAGCTGCGCGGCTTCGTTGAGCTCGCGACTTCGCGAGGGCAGGAACGTGCGGATGGTGATGGCAATGAAGACGCCGAGGAAGATGACGAGGGCAACCTGCGCGTACATCGACAGGCCCGAGTTGGACATGATGTCGGAGAGTTTCATCAGAAGGCTCCTGCGTGGGCTGGCGCGCCGACCGCTGCACCCTGCGCGGTGCTCTGCACCTTGATGTCGCGGCCGAGTCGCTGGATGTACGCGACGATCGCGACCATCTGCTTGTCTTCGAGTCCGCGTGGGCCACCCTGTTCCGTGACGGCCGCCGCAATGGACGTGGCTTGCGCACGCGCCATGGCTTCCGCCCTGTTCACGGCATCGCCATACGGCACGCCCAGCATCGCCATCGCATCCACGCGCTTCTGGATTCCGCCAAAGTCCAGCGGCGTGGTGAGGAATTGTGCGTACGATGGCATGATCGACTTCGCCGTGACCACGCGCGGATTCTCGAAGTGCCGTACATGCCAGAGATCCGGATACTTGCCGCCCTCACGCGCGAGGTCAGGACCGATGCGTCGCGAACCCCACAGGAACGGATGGTCGTACACCGACTCACCAGGCTTGGAGTATTCGCCGAACCGTTCCGTTTCGTAGCGGAACGGACGGATCATCTGCGAATGGCAGTTGAAGCATCCCTCCGCGATGTAGATATCGCGACCGGCGAGTTCGAGCGGCGAATACGGCTTGACCGAGGCAATGGTCGGCACATTCGACTTGATGAGGAACGTGGGCAGGATCTCGAACAGCGAAGCGACGACGACGGCAAGGACGGTGAGCGCCGTGAACAACATCGGCGCGCCTTCCCACTTGCGATGCCAGCCGGCGTGTGCGAACCGGGCGAAGATGCTCCCACCCGCGGGCTCCACATGCTCCGGGACGTATGCACGAGCGAGCGGGGCAGCTTCGATCACGGGAACGTCGTACGCGACGGGCCGCGTCTTCCACGTCATGATGATGTTCCAGCCGAACAGGATCATGCCGGTGAAGTAGAACAGGCCCCCGATCACGCGCATCCAGTACATCGGCATCAGCTTCACCACCGTTTCTACGAAATCCGGATACGCGAGGCGTCCCGTCTCGTCGAACGCGCGCCACATCAGGCCCTGAGTCACGCCGGCGCTGTAGATGGCCACGACATACAACACGATGCCGACGGAGCCGATCCAGAAGTGCAGCTCCATGGCGCGCTTGCTGTAGATCTTCGTCTGGAAGATCCGCGGAAGCAGCCAGTAGACCATGCCGAAGGTGAGGAAACCATTCCACCCGAGCGCGCCCGTGTGGACGTGCGCGATGATCCAGTCAGTGTAATGGGCGAGGGCGTTGACGCTCTTGATCGAGAGCATCGGGCCCTCGAACGTGGACATGCCATACGCCGTCAGGGCCACCACGAAGAACTTGAGGATCGGATCCTGGGCCACCTTGTGCCACGCACCGCGCAGCGTAAGGAGGCCATTGATCATCCCGCCCCACGACGGAGCCCACAGCATCACGCTGAACAACATGCCCGTGGTGCTCGCCCACTCGGGCAGCGCAGTGTAGTGGAGATGATGCGGCCCGGCCCAGATGTACATGAACACCAGGGACCAGAAGTGCAGGATGGACAACTTGTATGAATACACCGGGCCTTCAGCCGCCTTCGGCATGAAGTAGTACATCAACCCGAGAAACGGCGTGGTCAGGAAAAAAGCCACGGCGTTGTGCCCGTACCACCACTGCATGAACGCGTCCTGCACGCCGGCGTAGATACTGTAGCTCTTCAGGAAATCGACGGGCAGCGAGAGGTTGTTGAAGACGTGAAGGATGGTCACGGTCACGATGCTGGCAATGTAGAACCAGATGGCGACGTAGATGTGCCGCTCGCGCCGCTTGACGATCGTCCCGAAGAAATTGAACGCGAACGTCAGCCACACCACCGCAATCGCAATGTCGATCGGCCATTCCAGCTCGGCGTATTCCTTCGCTTGCGTATAACCGAACGGCAGCGTCAGCGCGGCGCTCACGATGATGGCCTGCCATCCCCAGAAATGAAACCGGCTCATGCCATCGGAAAACATCCGCGCCTTGAGCAGGCGCTGCGTCGAGTAGTACGCCCCGCAGAAGAAGGCGTTACCCGCGAAGGCGAAGATGACAGCGTTCGTGTGCAAGGGGCGCAGGCGGCCGAACGACAACCATGGCGTATTGAAGTTGAAAAACGGATTCGCCAACTGGAGCGCGATCAGCAGGCCAACGAGCATTCCCACCACGCCCCAGATCAGGGTCGCGAACAGGAACTTGCGGACGATGTCGTCGTCGTAGGAAAAACGGTCCATGGACATTGCGGTCGGCGCATTGTACGGATGCGCCGAACCAGCGGCCGATGCGTGGGTCATCAGTTGGTTCTCTGACGGGTCGAGGCTCGGGAGGAGGTTGCCTGTGTAAGTGAGTATGGGCTCACTCTCCTCCATCGCGCGTCAGGCAGTCAGATGAACTTGCGTCGGGAGTTTCCCCACATGCGCATTGCGCCTAGGGTGATTCCCCTCCCGTGTGGCGCGCGACGGCTAGTCTTCCAGACCCTCGCGATCGCGCACCACCATCATCGTGCCCTGCATCAGCAGCACGATGGTCTCACGGTCGCCCCTGGTTGCTCGCATCTCGCCGCTGACCACGCTAAGTGTGCGGCCCGCGCGCACCACGCGCCCGGTCGCCACGAAATGAGTCCCCTCTGCCGGCGCAAGCATGTTCACCTTGAACTCCACGCTCAGGACGGCGGCTCCGGGCTCCATGAGCGAAAGCGCGGCATAGCCACACGCACTGTCCACCACGGACGTCACGGCTCCAGCGTGCAGAAAGCCGTGTTGCTGTGTGAGGTCGTGGCGAAATTCCAGCGAGATCGCCACCTCACCCGGCTCCACCCGCTGGAGCCGGGCGCCGAGCGTCGCCATGAAGTGTTGCCTCGCGAAGCTGGACCGAACGCGCGACTCCCAATCAGGATCGCGAATGACCGGCATCACTGGATGGGAGTGTGCATGGGCGTGGTGGATGTCGAGCGCGCCGCGAGTGCGCGAATGGCTCGCATGACCACGGGCCACGCCTCGGATTGCGGCGCGACGAGATCAAAGTGTCCCGCGCCAGCCACCACATCCAGCTTGCTGATGTCGCCCGCAGCACGCAGGTGCGCGATGAAGCCGCTGCTCTGCGCGAGCGGTACGATGGGGTCGGCTTCGCCGTGGATGAGTCGCACGGGCGCGCCAATGGGCAGGTGCTCGCGCGGACTCACCGCGCGGTAGCGACCCGGCGCGATCTGCGGCGTGCCGCCGAGCAACGGCGTCACCGCCGAATTGCACCCGCCGGGCGCCGCGCCGTAGGCCGCAAGATCGGTAATCCCCGCAAGACTCACCACCCCCATGACTTTCAACGGCGCCTGTGACGAACGAAAGAGTCCCGTGGCCTCGTTCTGTCGGCGCGATGCGGCCCACAGCGCCAGCTGCCCACCCGCCGAATGTCCCACGAGGACCACGCGCGCCGCATCCACGCGAGGAAACTGCGCGCTGATCACCCGCACATGATCAATGGCCTTCGCCACGTCATCAAAAGTGCCGGGCCAACCGCCGTTCGGATCGCCGAGCCGGCTGTACTCGATGGTCCAGACGGCAAACCCTTCCTTCGCGATCGCAGCGGCAGCCCCCGCAACGTGCGTGAGGTCGTATTGCGCCCGCCAACACCCGCCGTGGATGAGCACCACCACGGGCACGGTATCAGTGCCGGCCGGAAGCCGCAGTTCACCGAACTGCACCGGCAGCGAGCCGTACGCAATCCTGTGATCCGCGGGTGCTACGGGTGTCGTGGTGAGATCGGAATAGGCAATCATACGCGGAGCGGACCGGTGAGCGGCGCAATCGACGGCAGATGCAAGCCCGAGCAGCGCGGTACCGAGGAGGAGAATCCGCACCTATCGCTGAACGACTCCGGCACCAACCCTCGCATCGACGAGCGCCTGATAGACCAGCGTTGGAAACTTGGCGGCGATGTCTGCGCCGATGGGAAGCTGGTTGATCATGAACACGATGACCAGATGCTCTGCGGGGTCTACCTTGTAATTGCTGCCGTAGGCCCCGCCCCAGCCAAACGACCCCACCGACGCCGGACCATCAACGCCGAGCCGCTCAGTGGTGGCAAATCCCAGACCGAAACCCTGGCCCGCGCTTCCATACAGCGTCCCAACCTGGTTCGTCGTCATGAGGTCCACGGTCTTTGGCGAAAGATACCGCACACCATTCATGGTGCCCCCATTGCGGATCATCTCGAGAAAGCGTGCGTAGTCGCGCGCCGTGGAGACCAGCCCTGCACCACCGGCAAAGTTCCGTCGGGGTCCATCCACATAGTCTCCCTGTCCGCGCGGCCCGTTCGGCGCACGGGCCGCGTGCCCCGTGCTGTCGCTCAAATACACGGTCACCAGCCTCGCACGCTTCGCTGGCGGCAGGAAGAAATACGTGTCGGGCATGCCCAGCGGCTCGGTAATGCGCCGACGAATGAACACGTCCAGCGGCATGCCGGACGCGCGCTCCACCACGCAGCCGAGGATGTCGATGCTGTAGCCGTACACCCACGCTTCGCCGGGCTGGGACACAAAAGGAAGCTCCGCGAGCCGCTCCATGCTCGTACAGATCGGTTCGTCCTTGTCAGCGGTGTACCAACCCCAACCGGCCGCCGGCCCCAGAGCCTTCGCGGCGTACTGCCGCGCAACGTGGGCATCGGTACCGTACGAAATGCCGGCGGTGTGCGTGAGCAAGTCCTTGATGGTGATCTGCCGCTTGGCCGGCGCAGACGTGCGGCCCGTGTCGGCGCGCGAAGCCACGCGCGTCCGGGCATAGCCAGGAATGAACCGGCTCACGGGATCACCGAGCGCGATCTTGCCCTCTTCCACGAGCATGAGCACCGCGGTGCTCGTGATGGCCTTCGACTGCGAGGCAATACGGAAGACGGCATCGGTGGCCATGCGCGTCCCGCTTTCCTTGTCTGACCAACCCACCGCGCGCTCGTAGACCACCTTTCCATCGCGCAGAACGAGGCCTACGGAACCCGCAATGCGATTGGAGTCCACATACTGCTGCATGAAGCTGTCGATGCGAGCCAGCCGATCCGGCGCGAAACCGGACGTGGTCCGTCCGGCAGGACGCTGCGCGCACACCGCACTCGGCGCGCCGGCGACGAGCAGTGCCGCCATCGTGAAACGGCGTACCATCATGGGCAACCTCAGGCCCGCATGTAGTCGGGACGCCACTGCTTGATCATCTGCTTGATCTCGCCTCGGGTCCCCACCCGATCAGACAACACACGTCGCGCGAGATCCGGCAGCTCCTCATCCGAGGCGAAACGCAGCGCAATCAACTGATCGGCGGTGAATTCGTCGCCGCGGGACTGCATGTCTGCCGGAAGCAGGCGCGCCAGGCGAAGACGCTCTTCCAGGCGGATCACGCGATCCTGCACCGCCATGGAGAATGCCCGCGCATACCAGAAAATACCGACCAGGGAGAGGGCGATCACCACGAGGTCAACCGAGGTGCCCGTACGAATGACGTAGAGGTGATACAGCGTCCAGGCGAGATTGGCGATGACCAGCATACCCGTGACGAAGTGGAAGCCCGGGACATAGCGGGCATGGCTCGCAGCGGTCTGCGTACTCATGGTAGTGCTCTCCTGATGAATTGAGGAACGCCGAACAACGTCCAACGGGTGCGTCAGGGCGCGCCTCCAAACACGTAGCGCAATCCTCTGTTGTACGATTCCGGCTTGTTTCCGGAATGCCGTTCGCCAGTGATCACACGCGATTCCATCTCCAGGCCGATGTACGCGCGCGCCTTCATGGCCTCGACGAATTCGCGCACCGGCTGTGCAAGCGGTTCCATCTCGCCCACCGAAACGAACACTCGACCCGGCAGACTCTTGTGAGTGGTCGCATATTCGCGCTCGAAGGCGAACGCGCCGCGGTTGGCGCTCGTCACGGCCGGGCTAGAGGCCACGTAGCCCGAAAACAACCCGGGACGAGTGAAAAGCGTGTAGAGAGTGAACAGCCCGCCCAGCGAATTGCCGAGCAGCACCCGATTGGTGGGATCGGTGCGGTAGTTCGCATCCATGAACGGCAGCAACTCATCTGACAGGAACTTCAGGAACTTCGGCGCGCCCCCAGACCCGGGATTCCCGGGCACCTCAACGGTGGTGAGATCGAGTGCGCGAAGGATGTCGTAGTTTGGATTCGCTCCGGAATACGTGATGCCGGCGATGATCATCTCCGGCGCAAACTTGTCATAGAGCAACCCGCCCTGGACTGACGCGAGCAGCTTGAAATCCCACTGGCCGTCCAGCACGTACAGTACGGGATATCGCCTGGTGGGGTCCTGGACGTAGTTGGCCGGCAACAACAGGTAGATATCGTAGTCGCGCCCGGTGTTGGAGGACTTCATCGCACGCAACTCGGACCCGGCGATAGTCACGGGCTGAGGAAGGCCCTGCGCGCCAACCCCAGAAACCATCAGGGCCGAGGCGAACGCCAGTCGAGAGATGCCGCCGATCACGGATGCCACATTCAGCACGGTCTGTTTCGGAGAGGAAGGAGTCGATCCGCCTCGAAATGGCGCACAACCCGTCCAATCGCAAGCCGTGGGTCTCGCCACCGATAGTCGATTGGCAACCGCCCAGAACGACGGCCTTGACATTTGGGAGGAATTGTTGAAATATCAACACAGTTGATTTTTCAACACGACCAACGAGCGCACCCATGGCCTCTCCAACAATGACTGAGCAACCCGATTCGGCCGGCCTGTCCCGTCGCGAACGCCAGGTGATGGACATTCTCTACCGCCGTGCGGAAGCAACGGTCGCCGAGATCATGGCCGAGTTGCCGGATCCGCCAACCTACTCGGCCGTGCGGTCCGTCCTTCGCATCCTCGGCGAGAAGGACCTCATTCGATACAAGGAAGACGGTCCCCGCTACGTGTACTTTCCCGCCAAGGACACCGAGGAAGCCCGCGACGACGTGCTGGCCCACGTGGTACGGACCTACTTCGCCGGCTCGCCGGAGCAGGCGGTGACCGCCCTGCTGCGCATGTCCGATGTGGACATGAAAGACGCGGAAATCGAGCGCCTGCGCGACACGATCCGCCGCGCGCGACAGAGCGGGAGATAACCCATGTTCGCCAATATCGTTTCCGCCATTGCGGCACTCCCCGGCTGGAACCTCTCGCTGTTGCTCCTGCTCACCAAGGCCACAATCATCCTCATCGCCGCGCTGGGCATCACGCTCTCCATGCCGCGTGCGTCGGCCGGCGCGCGACACCTCGTATGGCTCGTGACACTCGGCACGCTCCTCCTGGTCCCCGTGCTTGCGGCATGGGCCCCGTTGCGCCTGGCGATTCTCCCAGCCTCAACGGTCGCCGCGTCCCAGCACGGTGTTCTGGATGCCACCACTGCCGCCCCTCGGCTGGACTCACCCGTCGACCAATCCAGCGCGCTGCAGAGTGCACCGCGTGATCCCGCCGCCTCCGTTGTATCGGAGGTATCGGAGGCACCCGCCGGCCTCGGCGCCCGCCTCCAACAGATGAGCACCACGTCAATGATCGTGGCGGTGTGGGGCTTGGTCCTCGCCGGTATCATCGCCTCCCTTGCATGGGCCGGACTCGCGGTTCGCCGGATCGTTCGGCATGCCACGCCGCTCACGTCACCGGACTGGGTAAATCCCATGTTCGAGATTGCGGACCGGCTGGGCCTGGAAGAGGCACCGCGTCTCGTGCAGAGTGACGTTGCCAAGATGCCATTCGCCTGCGGCATGCTCGCACCAACCATCGTCCTTCCATCGGAAGCCGAGAGTTGGACGCTCGATCGCCGCCGCGCGGTACTGCTGCACGAACTCGCCCACGTGCGTCGTCGCGACCTGCTCGGCCACACACTCGGCCGTCTCACCTGCGCCGTGTACTGGTTCCATCCGCTGGTCTGGACCGCGGCAAAGAAGCTTCGCAACGAAAGCGAGCGCGCTTGTGATGATCTCGCGCTGTCCTGCGGCACCCGCGCCACGGACTATGCCGAGCACTTGTTGGATATCGTGACGTCGGTGCGTGGTGATTCCACACCGCTCGTCGCGCTGGCCATGGCGCGCCGCAAGGAATTCGAGGGACGCATGCTGGCCATTCTCGATCCGGAATTGCGCCACTCGACGCCGAGCCGCAAGCAGTCGCTCTCGTTGGCTGGTGTGCTGGCGCTCGTGTCGTTGACCGTCGCTGCCGCGGCACCCGTTCAGCGCGAAGCCGTGGCTGCCGTCGTGCCTCAGGCAACACAGCCGGCAGAGAAGCCATTTCCGGCGGAGACGGAGCGGCTGGCTGTTCAGGCGCATCCGGCAATGAAGGCGTATCCGGCCAGCAAGGCATATCCGGATTCCGGCGTGCGCGGCGCAAGCGCGATGGCGTCGGTCTCCACGTCGCAGAATGAGACTTCTTCCATCACGCTGATGCACACCGCGCGAACGGATCTGCGCGTGGACAACAAGGCAGTGGTCATGAGCAACATCGCGATCAATGCGCCCGTTGCCCCAGCCCTTCCCGCAGTGCCGAAGACCGTGGTCTCGAACCCGACAAACGGGGACATCGCGATCGACGCCTTGCAGAAAGCCGGGGTAAAGTTCGGAATCAGTGTCGCGTCGTCGGCCCTGGAAGGAATCGGCCAGGCCCTTTCCACAATCGGTGACAAGGGAGACAAGGGCTCGAAGGGAAGCAAGAATCCCGACGATCGTCCGATGTTGCTGGCGAAGGTGCTCAAGTCTGACACCAGTGCGTCGTTACGGCGCATCGCGGCCTGGGGCCTCCGGGAGTACACGGAAAGCCAGGTGGCATCCGATGCACTGGCATCCGCACTCAAGCGCGATAGCGACGCGAGCGTTCGCGAAATGGCGGCGTGGTCGCTCGGAAGCGGCGGCGATCGTACCCCGGCCGCACTGTCGTCGCTAGCGTCCGCGCTCAAGAGCGATGCGAACGAAAAGGTGCGGGCGACGTCCGCATGGTCGCTCGGCAGCATGGGCGATGATGGATCCGCCGACGCGCTCGTGGCCGCGCTCGGCGACGCAAGTGCCGAGGTTCGCACTCGCGTCGCTTGGGCACTGGGGAATGTGGAACCGAAAACGGCTCCGCGAGCACTCGTCGCGTTGTTGAACGACAAGGACATGCGCACACGAGAGATCGCAGCCTGGGCGCTGTACCAGATTCAGGATCCGTCCACGGCGCCCGCGTTGCAGGCGGCGCTGAAGACCGAACAGAACAAGGACGTGCAGATCGCGTACATCCGCGCCATCGCCGCAATGGGAGAGAAGTCGGTAGATGCGTTGCGTGACCTGCTCGAGTCGTCGGACCCGCGGGTGAAGGGCATGGCCGTCCGTGCTCTCGCTGGCGGCCATGCAGCGGGACCGTGGCCGTGGCCGATGCCGATGCCGCGCCCGTTTCCCTGATCGACCGTTGTAAGGATGGGCGCCGCGACAGCATGTGCGCCCGTTCTCTTGCTCAGCAGTGCTGATTTTTCACCCTTTACGCATGGTGCTCACGATGGGCATCGCACGAGGAATCACGATGCAACGGATGCTTGCAGTTGTCGCCGCGGCGACGCTGGTCTCGATGAATGGCGCGGGCGCCACCGCCGTTGTCGGGGGAAGGGAGGACGCGGCGCCATCGCTCGACGTGACGGCGCTGCTTGCCGCCGCGCATGGGGCACCGCCGATGATCTGTGCCATGGCAGCGCAGTCGGTGCGCGGGTGGAGATGGAACAATTGGAGCGATGCTCCCGCAACGCCCCTCTCGAGTGTGGTGACCGTACGGGGCCGCGACTCGCGGGAAGAACAACTGCCCGCTGTCGATGTGGACCGCTTGCTTGCCGCCCTTTCGTCCGATGACGCATGCGTGCGCGAGCTCTCCGTGCGGTTGCTCTCGGGACAGAAGGGGGTGCAGGTGCCGAACGCACTCATCGAGCGCCTTGGTTCGGCTGATGCGTCGACGCGTGAAATCGCCGCATTCGGGCTCGGCATGCTGCAACCGGCGAGTGCCGTGGATCCGCTCATCAAGACGCTGCATGATGCATCGCCTGGCGTGCGCGCAAACTCGGCATGGGCGCTCGGTCACCTGGAGAGCGGTCGCGCGTTGTCATCGCTCCTGACGCTCTTTCGCGACGATGCCGAGCAGGTGCGAGAGGCTGCCGTGATCGCGACCGGACGCATCGACTCGATTGGCGCAGTGCCCGCGTTGATGCGCGTACTCCAGCAGGATGCGTCGCCGGCGGTTCGGCGCGTGGCCGCGTGGGCGCTCGGACAGAAGGAAGCCCGCGAGGCGACCGAGGTGCTTGCGTCTGCGTTGGGCAAGGAGAGTGAGCCCCGTGTGCGGGAGATGATCGCGTGGGCGATCGGCAATTCCCGCGGGCGCACCGGATCGTCGGCGCTGTTGAACGCGGCGCGTCGCGATGCGGATGACGCGGTTCGCGAGACTGCGGCATGGGCCCTGGCGGAGATTGGAGATCGTACGTTGGTGGACGCCCTGGGTGACGTGGCGGCGAGCGACAAGAGTTCACGAGTACGGGGAACGGCCGCATGGGCCATCGGACAGTTGCATGGCAGCGGCGTCAAGGCGCCAACGGGCCTGTTGCGTGTCCTCAAGGACGATGATGATGACGCCCGGCTCAAGGCGGCGTGGGCGCTGGGGCAGATCGGCGACCCCGCGGCGGTGAACGACGTGCGCGATGCGCTCAAGGTAGAAAAAAGCAACGATGTGCGACGAGGACTGGTGCGGGCCCTGATCAAGTCCGGAGGCCGTTCCGAAGAGACACTGACAGATCTGCTCAACTCCAGCGACGCCACCGTCCGCGAAGCCGCGGTGCGGGGCCTGGCCGGCAACAATTCATTCAACCCATGGCCGTGGCCATGGCCGCGTCCGCGCCCTTTCCCATGAAATACAATCCCGTCGTCGCGGTGCTGTGTCTCTCGCTGGCCGCACCGCGCGCAATGAAGTCGCAGGTCGTGACTGCCCGGATGGACGTGAGCGGCTCCGTAAGTCTCGTGAACCTGGATGTGGCCGCGGTTGCCTTCGGAAAACGAGTGCTGTTCGAACTGGGAGTATCGCTGAATGCATTCCGCGATCGGCTCGATGATGCAACGGACATGTCGGCGGAGCTGGTACTTCGCCGAGCAGAAGAGGCGCAGCACAACCGGGAGTGGTCGCGTGCCACTGACATGTGGCAACGAGTACTTCTCGGCAACGACGAACAGCCGGAACACTGGTACGCATACGGAGAGGCCCTCTACAACGACGCCAGATATCGCGAATCAATTGCGGCGTTCCAGCGTGCTGGGCAGCTCGGTTTGGATCGCCCGGCCGACGTGGCCATGAACGTGGCGCGGGGGTACGCGTCGATCGGCAACCGGAAGCAGGCGCTCCGGTGGGTGGAGCGCGCTTTGGAGTCTGGAGGCTCGCGCCGAGGCGTCATTCGGGAGGAACCGGCGTTCGAGCGGTATCGCAACGACCCGGTGTTCAGGGAACTCACGGCGCCGTCGGAGGTGGTCAGGCCGAAGGTGGCCACCGCCGACGCGTCGGTACGCGCCGTCGCAGCGGCGTGGTGATCACGACCTACGGGGCGGTCTTGTCCACCACCACCACGCCGCTCTTCATCACCCACTTCACCTTGTTGATGGCTACATCGATGTCCTGAAGTGGATTGCCATCCACCGCGACGATGTCTGCAAGGAATCCGGGAGCGACGCGACCCAGCTTCGTGGGCATACCAAGAAGCTCGGCCGCGTTCGTGGTGGCGGTCGCGAGCGACTGGGCCGGCGTCATGCCCGCTTTCACGAACCACGCGAGTTCGCGCGTATTTTCGCCGAACATCCAGTACACAGCGTCCGAGCCCATGGCGAACTTGACGCCGGCCCGGTGCGCGCGGCGCGCCGTCTCC